>JAJCXP010000363.1 GCA_029263375.1 Acidobacteriota bacterium
CGCGCTGATCGCTCGGCGATCGCAGCGGCTGCGGTCCGCCGGCTGGGGCCGCACCCACCGTTTCGCCTGGAAGCATGGCGAGATCTCGTTCCAACGCATGGGCGAGGGACCCGCGGTGCTGCTGCTTCATTCGTTCGGCCCGGGCCACGATTCCGAGGAGTGGCGGCGGGTCGCCGAGCTGCTGTCCGACGACCACGAGGTCTTCGCGATCGACCTGATCGGTTGGGGACGGTCTGACAAGCCCAAGCTCCACTACGACCACGAGCTCTACATCCAGCTCGTGGTCGATTTCATCGAGGACGTGGTGCGCTCGCGCACCGTGCCAATCGCCGCCGGCCTGGCGGGGGCGTACGCCGTGCAGGTCGCGGTCGATCACCCCGAGTCGGTGCGCGGGGTTGCGCTCGCGGTCCCCTCGGGCGTCAACATCTACGGCGATGAGCCGGATCTCAAGGACGCGCTGGTCCACCGGCTGCTGCGGGCGCCGATCCTCGGCACCTCGGCCCTGAACCTTTACACCAGCCACACGTCGATCGCCCGCTATCTCAAGCGAGACGTGTACGCCGCACCCGACCGCGTCGACGCCGCGCTGGTCGACCGTCACTATCACTCGAGCCATCAACCCGGCTCGCACCACCCGCTCGCGGCCTACCTGAGCGGCTACCTCAACCATCGAGTCGAGGAGACGCTCGCGCGCCTCGACTGCCCGATCTGGATCGGCTGGGGCCGAGAGGCCAAGAACCCACCGGTCGAGACCGCGGATCTGTGGCTCCGCCACGCCGCTTCGGACGTCGAGCTCGACGTCTTCGAAGACAGTGGCAACCTACCGCACGTCGAGGCGGCCCCGGAGTTCGCGGAACGGGTACAGAGCTTTCTGGCCAAGCTGCCGGATTGAACCAGGAGTCCCCACAATGGCAGGAATATTCAAGGCATACGACGTCAGGGGTCTGTACCCCTCTCAACTCAACGAGGACATCACCCGCAAGATCGGCCTCGCCTTTCACAACGTTCTGGATGACCAGGACCGGGCACGGGGCGGCAAGCGGGTGGTCGTCAGTCGCGACATGCGCTCGCACAGCGAGCCGCTGTCGGCAGCGCTGATCGAAGGTCTCCTCGCCAGCGGCCTGGACGTGATCGACATCGGTCTGGCGACGACGCCGATGAACTACTTTGCGGTCGGACATCTCGGCACTGCCGGCGGCATCCAGGTGACCGCCAGTCACAACCCGGCCGAGTACAACGGCTGCAAGTTCTCGAAGAGCGACGCCCAGCCGGTATCGGGCGACCACGGCATTCCGCTCATCGAAACCAAGGTCGAGAGCGGCGATCTCGCTGCGGCCGACCAGCCGGGCAGCCTGACGCACCAGGACATCTTCGAGACCTACGGCAACACGATGCTCGAGTTCCTGCGCCGGCCGGAGGACGCTCGGCCACTCAAGGTGGTCGTGGACGCCGCCAACGGCATGGGCACGATCTACAAGCCGCTGCTCGAGCGCACCGGCATCGAGCTGATCCCGCTCTTCTTCGAGCTCGACGGCACCTTCCCGAACCACGAGGCCAACCCGCTCAAGCTCGAGAACCTAGAGATCCTGGCCGCCGAGGTGCGGTCGAGCGGCGCAGACCTCGGCATCTCGTTCGATGGCGACGCCGACCGCGCCGCCTTCGTCGACGACACCGGCGAACCGGTGGGCAGCGACCTGATGACCGCGCTGATCGCCGGCGAGCTGCTCGCGCGCGACCCGGGCAAGCACGTGCTCTACGACCTGCGGTCGTCGCGAGCGGTGGCCGAGTACGTGAGCGAGTCGGGCGGCATCCCGGTGCGCGAGCGGGTCGGTCACTCGTTCATGAAGGCCACGCTGCGAGAGAAGAAGGGCATCTTCGGCGGCGAGCTGGCTGGGCACTACTACTTCCGTGACGCCTACCATGCCGACAGCTCGCTGCTGGCCGTGATCGAGGTCCTGAACCTGCTCTGGAAGCACGGCAAGAGCCTGTCCGAGACGGTCGCGCCACTGCTGCGCTATGCCAAGAGCCCGGAGATCAACTTCGAGGTCGAGGACAAGGCGGGCAAGATGGCCGAGCTGGCCGAGCGCTACTCCGACGGCGAAAGCATCCAGCTCGACGGCATCACCATCGAGTATCCCGACTGGTGGTTCAACGTGCGGCCATCGAACACCGAGCCGTTCCTGCGGCTGGTGCTGGAAGCGTCGACGCCCGAGCAGCTGGCCGAGCGGCGCGCGGAGCTGGAGGGGATTCTCGGGACGCCAGTCTAGGGATCCCGGAAACCCCCAGGGCCCCTGTCCAGCCCTACCGCCGTCCGCCCAGCAGCCCCGAGCGGATCAGGAAGTAGAGCAAGGTCATCAGCGTCGAGACCGCGGCCGCGACGTAGGTCAGCGCGGCGGCATTGAGCACCTTGTCCATGCCCACACGCTCACGATCAGCGACGATGCCGTACTGGACCGCGAGTGCTTTGGCGCGGTTCGAGGCGTCGAACTCGACCGGCAGGGTGACGACCTGAAAGAGCAGCACGGCCGAGAACAGGACCGCCCCGACCAGGACGATGGTCGAGCCCACGGCGCTGCCGGCCATGCCCATCAGCATCAGGCCGGCGAACATCACCCAGTAGCCGAGCTTGGAGCCGATGTTCGCGGTCGGCACCAGCATCGAGCGCAGGCCGAGGGGCCCGTAGTTCGTAGCGTGCTGGATGGCGTGGCCGGCCTCGTGGCAGGCGACGCCGATCGCGGCGATCGAGTTCGAGCCGTAGACCGGCTCCGACAGCGCCAGGGTCTTGTTGGTCGGGTTGTAGTGGTCCGAAAGGTAGCCGCGCGTCGAGGTGATCTGGACGTCGTTGATGCCGGCCTGATCGAGCAGGCGCTTCGCGGCCTCGGCGCCGGTGAGGCCGCTCATAGCGCGCACCTTGGAGTACTTCTTGAAGGTCGATTTGGTCCGGAAGCTCGCCCACAGCGAAAGCAGTAGGGGCGGAATCATCATGATCAGGTATATCGGCTCGATGAACATTTCCGGTCGTATCTCCTTACGCCCTGGAAAACGGTGGAAGCGGGCGGGTTATTCCTCTGCTGCAAGCAAGGATATCGCGCTCGGCGGCCGGGGCGAGTCTCTCGACGCCGGGTCCGCCGGACCCGCCGCGACGACGGGAGACCTCGAGCAGGCTACAGGAGCGTCATCGCCTGGTCGGCGAGCAGGACGGTCTCAGTCGGCTGATCGGCGGCGGAGGCCGGCGCGCGTGTGATCGTGATTGCGCGCACGGTCAGCGGCAGGCCCTCGTGGCTGCCGCTCAGTTCGATCCGGCTGAAGCTGTTCTCGGCGTCGAAAGCCGCGGCGCGAATCGGATCGCCGTCGGTCACGAACCATAGCTCGTAGCAGACCTCCCCGGGGCACGGCTCCAGCCCCTCGGCGGCCAGGTACCACCGGTTGCGCTCGGGCGAGATCACCATGGTCGCGGTGGCGCCCGGAAAGCGGGGCGGCTCGCCGACCGGCCGGAGCACGCAGTACTCGGCGCCGAGCGAGGTCAGCATCTTCAGGTGGCTCCCCTGCTGATCGAGCCGGCTGCGGATCGACGCGAGCTCGGGCCCGTTCGGCTCGACGCGCTCGAGCTGCGAGGACAGGTCCGCGATCGTCCGGCGCTGGCTCTCGATCTGGCTGAACTGGAACGCGGTCACCCCCAGCAGGGCGAAGGCGAACGTAGCCGCGATCGGCATGTACCAACGGGCGCGCCGCTCGAGCGCAACCAGCCGGCGAGAGGTCAGCGAGTGAGGCTCGGCCGGCGTACCGGCGGTCGAGATCTCCCGAATCTGGGGCGCCTGCTGGACCAGGGCCATCAAGTCGCGCTTGACCTCGGGTCGCGGCACGGCCTGATCGAGCTCGTACGGCAGCAGCCCGAGCGTCTCGAGCCACTCGCGCTCGGCCCCTCGCGCCCCAGGGGCGTCGCCGGCGGCAATCGTCCGGCCGTCCTCTGCCGCCAATCCATCGATCAGATCGAGCAGCCGGATGTCGTCTTCGGTAAGGTTTTCTTCGTTCAGGTTGTGGTCGCTCACAACAGTTCCTCGAGCTCGTCACGAAGCGCTCTTCTCAGCTTCCTGACGGCCAGCAGTGTCCGCGTCTTGACGGTCCCCAAAGGAATGGAAATCTCGGTAGCGATCTCGCTCTGAGTCATGCCGGAATAAAAGGCCAGCTCCAGAACCTGCCGCTGCTCCTCAGGCAGCTTTTCGAGTTCCTGCTGCAAGCGCCGGTGCCGTTCTTGTCTGAATACGTCTCTCGGCCCCTCGGGGGATGTATGCGTGTGACGCTTTTCGCTCTCGGCAGATTGGACCGTGCGCTCGGCGACTTTGCGGCTGCGCAGGCGATCGATCGAGCGGCTGCGGGTGATCAACACCAACCAGGTCGAGACCGACGAGCGCACCGAGTCGTAGCGCTCCGCCTGGTTCCAGACCTGCAGGAAGACCTCCTGGAGGATTTCTTCGGCCTCCGCCGCATCGTGGAGCACCCGATGTGAGAGCGCCTGCAGCATGCCCGCGTATCGGTCATAGAGCGACGAGAGGGCGTCGGGATCGCGGCCGACAATCGCCGCGAGCAGACGCCGATCCTCTTCGGCGGCGGCCTTGCGGGCGGCCCTCGCTTGCTGGGAATCGTCTGCGGTCATGGGAGAGCGGCGCGCCGCCTAAGATAGCATGCCCATCGTGACCGTCGACCGCACAGATCCGGCCCTGCGCGTCACTCTGATGCCCAAGGACACCAACGCCCTGGGCACGATCTTCGGCGGCATCATCCTGTCGTACATCGATCAGGCGGGCGCGGTCGAGGCGTTCCGCCACTGCTCCGGCAAGCTGGTGACGGTGGCGATGCGCGAGGTCGAGTTCCATCAGCCGGTGTTCGTCGGCGACCTGGTCAGCTTCTACACCGAGACCATCCATCGCGGCCGGACCTCGATCGGCGTCAAGGTGGTCGTCGAGGCGCTGCGCCGCGAGTCACGCCAGCCGGTGACGGTCACCGAAGCCGAGGTGATCTATGTCCAGGTGGGCCCAGACGGCCGACCGCAGCCGCTCGTCGACGGCCCGAGCGACAAGCGCCCCCACGGCACGGGGGACACAAAACGTAAATCGCGGGGGAACGCGGGCTCGCGGTTCACCGCGAATTTCGGATTGTGTGCCCCCCGGCAGCGCCGTACGGCGCGGAGCACATTGGGGCCCGAGCCGCGTGGGCGT
>JAJCXP010000364.1 GCA_029263375.1 Acidobacteriota bacterium
CGAGGCCGCTCGGCGAGCGCTCGCGAGATGGAACGGCGACAAGAAGCGCATCGGCATGATCGCCGTCGGCACCGAGAGCGCCGTCGACATGAGCCGGCCACTCAGCGCGTTCGTCGCCGATCGGCTCGGCCTGAGCGGCGCAATCCGCTCCTACGAGGTCAAGCACGCATGCTACGGCGGCACCCTGGCCGTGCGCCAGGCGGCCGAGTGGCGCCTGTCCGGCGCGGCGCAGGACCAGGCGGCACTGGTCGTCGCCGCCGACGTGGCCATGTACGAGCAGGGCGATCCCGGCGAGCCCACCCAGGGTGCCGGTGGCGTGGCGATGGTCATCGACGACCCCAGGGTCGCCAGGATCGAGCCGGTGTCCTACCCCTGGAGCGAACCGCAGTTCGACTTCTGGCGTCCGGTCGGCGAGAGCTATCCGCGCGTCGACGGCCCGCTGTCGCTCGACTGCTACAAGCGCGCCGCCGAGAACTGCTTCAAGGCGATGGTCGGCAAGCGCGACCCGGAGGTCGTGCTGCGCGAGCTGGCCGCGATCTGCTTCCACGTGCCGTTTCCGAAGATGGTGCGCAAGGCGTTCTTCCGCGTCGGCGAGTTCTTCGACATGAACGCCGAGCGCATCGACGGCTTCTTCCAGGAGAAGATCTACCCGACGATGCTCTGGAACCGGCTGTGCGGCAACGCCTACACCGCCTCGTTGTGGATCTCGGTCGCCCAGGCGCTCAAGGGTCTGGCCGCCGGCGAGCGGATCGCCGCCTTCTCGTACGGCTCGGGATTCGGCGCCGAGCTGATGATGCTCGAGGCAGGACCCGACGCCGCCGCCGGCGCCTGGGGCGCGGATGTCGACGCCGATCTCGAGGGACGGACCCGGATCGACGCGCAGGGCTACACCGAGTTGCGCGGGTCGAACTAGTCGGTCAGGTACTCGAGGATCCTCTCTAGCGCACTCGGATCGAGGATCATCGCGAAGTGGTCGCCGCGCAGATAGAGCGGTTCGGCCGCCACGGCGGCGGTCTCCTGGGGCGACAGCCAGAGCTGACTGGCTTGCGAAGCGTGGCCGTCGCCGAGGGTCGTCACCGCGGCGTGGAGCGCCGGCATCTTGCGCAGCGCGCGGTCGCCGGTGAAGAGCAGATCCCACGTACCTGCGGCTCCTCGAACCAGTACCGCCCGCTCGGGCGTCTCGTCCTCGACGTTCTGGATCGAGTAGTACCGGCTGTCGAAATCCGCCACGTCGCGTCGCAGCACCGCGTGCAGCCGCGCGCTGCGGTCGAGGAAGCGCTCGAGCGCCTCGAGGCGCAGCTCCTTGTCGCCGAACGTGCCGGCATGATCGCTCCCCGCGACTCGTTCTCGGCTCGCGGGCGAAAAGATCGAGAAACCGTACTCGCGCCAGGTCGCGGCGTCCATGAGGTCGACGTCGAGCTCCTTGCCTTGCTCGTCGACGAACAGGCCCTCCCGGTAGACCGGCAGGTCCTGATACAGCGCGGCGAAGGTGAACAGCACCTCGGGCTGCATCTTGCGGCCCACGCCGGGCACGTAGGTTCGACCGCGGTGGATCTCGCGCAGGATTCGCATGCTGCCGCCATTGGCGGTCCCGACCAGGATCACCCTGCCGACCCGCACAGCTCGGGCGTCCTCGGCCGATCCCGATTCCACTGCCTCCAGCGATGCCCCGCCGTACTTCGCCAGGTAGCGGCAGATCTGCCCGCCGGCGCTCTGACAGATGAGATCGACCTCCAGGATCGCCTCGCCGCGCACCCGACGGAGCCGTTCAAGCCCCTCGGCCAGCCGCTGCGCCGCGACCACCAGATCGTCGCGCCAGTCGTAGCCGAAGGCGAAGAAGTCTTCGTCCGGGGCCGGGTGCGCGAGATCTCCCCGCCGGTAGCCGTTGGCCTCCATCAGCCGCACTACCGGCTTGTAGATCGGCTTGCGGAGCAGACCGCCGAAGAATCTCAACTCCTCCAGCACCCCGAACGCCTCGGAGCCGGTCGCCTCTCCGGGCAGCGCCGCCAGCGGCCGCGCGAGGATGTGCGCGCCGTCTCGGGGTTTCATCAGGTTGGCTGTCCGCCCCCACAGCACTCTGCCCGAGCCCGTCTCGCGCAGCCTGCCGCCAGTCACCCCGGGAACCAGCACCACCGGGCGGCGCTCGGTGCGCTCGAGCAGAGGTGCGTGGACCGGCGGGCGAGCGGGCGCGCAACCGAGCGCCAGCGCCGCCCACGCGATGGCGACCAGCCCAGCGGCTCTTAGGAGGCAGCGTGGCATCAGCTGGGAGCTACGCCCAGGGCGCGCCGTAGAGCATCAGGTAGATGACTACGCCGGTCACCGAGACGTAGAGCCAGATCGGCAGCGTCCAGCGGGCGATCGCGCGATGGCGGTTGAAGCGCTCGCGCAACGCTCGGACCAGCGTGATGACGGCGAGGAACGGCACGGCCGCGGCGAGCACGGTGTGGGTGGCGAGGATCGTCAGGTAGATCGTGCGCACCGTGCCGGTCCCCTGGTAGCGCACCGAGCCCACCTGGTAGTGGTAGGTCAGGTACGAGATCAGGAACAGCACCGAGCAAGCGAACGCCGTCAGCATGCATGCCCGGTGCGCGGCGATCCGCCGATTCCGAATGAAGTAGAAGCCGAAGAGCAGGAAGACCGCCGCGAGCGCGTTGAGCGACGCGTTGACCGTCGGCAGGTGGATACCCTCGAGCATCGGCTAGCCCGCTAGAGCAAACCTGCTTTGCGAGCGCGTCGGATCGCCTCGGCGCCGAGCAGACGGTACGCCTGGGCGCCGGTCGACCAGCGCTCGTACTCGAAGATCGACATGCCGTAGCCCGGCGCCTCCGCCAGGCGGATGTTGATCGGAATCTCGGTCTTGAACACCCGTCGGCCGTACGCCTTGCGGATCTCGCCCACCATCTCGCCGGTCAGATTGGTGCGCTTGTCGACCATGTTGATCAAGATGCCGAGCAGCTCGGGCTTGGTACGCAGCGTCGCCTGCAGACGATCCCAACCCTCGAAGAAGCGATCGAGCGCTTCGTGCACGAGATCCTGCGGCAGGACCGGCAGGATGTAGGCGGTGGATGCCGCGAGCCCGTTGAGCGTCAGGATCGACAGACCCGGCGGGCAGTCGATCAGGATCGCGTCGTAGCGGCGCCGCACCTGCTGGAGCGCCTTCTTCAGGAACAGCTCGGGCGAGCGCTTGCGCGCGAATCCGAGCTCGGACGCCGCGAGCGCCATCGAGCCGGGCAGAATGTCGAGCCCCTCGATGCCGGTCTGCTGGATCGCAGCCGCGGCCGGTAGACCGTCCAGCAGCACGTCCGCCGCGGTCGGCTCGTGGTCGTCACGGGCGGCACCCAGAGAAAAGCTCGCCGAGCCTTGTGGATCGAGGTCGACCAGCAGCACGCGCAGGTCGCTGGCCGCGAACGTGGCCGACAGGTTTACGGCGGTGGTGGTCTTGCCGACCCCGCCCTTCACATTGACTAACGAAAGGATCATTCACTCCCCCCTTGGAGCGGCCGAGTATATCCGCCCCGAGAGCGGCTCCTCAGGCGCCGGAAGGTCGCCCGAGAGCTCGGCCAGAGTCGCTCATTGCCGCGTCGACCTCGCCGACCTTGTCGATAGCTACGCTGGCGAACTCCCGGCGGCTGTAGCATAGGCGGTGAACGCAAGGTCGACTCATGACAGACCCTGAGGTCAGCCGCCGCGAGGCCCAGCAGCGCGTGGACCGGATCCGCGCCTTCGAGCGGGAGCTCGCACGACTCGAGCGCGAGGACGTGCTCGCGCTGTCACCGGAGTCCAGAGAGCGCCTCGCCGCCTACCACGCCGCGGTCCGGACACGGCTTCAAGAGCGTTTCGACGTCGATACCAGCGCCTCCGAGCGACGGACCTCCTTGGGGATGCGGATCGTCTCGACCCTCGGCGCCCTCGCCCTCGCGGTCGCGGCGTACTTCTTCTTCTACCGCTTCTGGGGCGCGCTCTCGACTCCGATCCAGGTTCTGATCCTGATCGCCGCGCCTTGCCTGGCCGTGGCCGGAATGGAACTCGCCAGCCGTCGCGAGCAGACGCTCTACTTCACCGGATTGATCGGGGCGATCGCGTTCTCCTGCTTCGTGCTCGACTTGTCGGTGCTGGGAGCGATCTTCAACATCACGCCGTCACAGTGGGCCTTCCTTCCGTGGGGAGTATTCCCTCTGCTTCTGGCCTATGCCTACGGGCTGCGCATGATGCTGGCGGCCGGCATCCTGTCGCTGATGGTCTGTCTGACGGCAACCGTCGGCACACTGGGCGGCAGCTTCTGGACCTACACCGGCGAGCGGCCGGAGAACTACATCGTGGCCGGGATCGCGGCGTTCGCGTTTCCATTCCTGGTGCGCGCCCGCCGGCATGACGAGTTCGCACCGGTCTACCGGATCGTCGGCATGCTCGCTACCTTTATCGCCATCTTCGTCCTGGCAAACTGGGGAGCGAGCAGCCACCTCCGGCTCGACCCCGGAACGGTCGAAGCGGCATATCAGATCATCGGATTCCTGCTCGCCGGGCTGGCCATCTGGCTCGGGATCCGGCGCGAGCTCGGCGACGTGGCCAACATGGGCGCCATGTTCTTCATCTTCCTGCTGCTCAGCAAGTTCTTCGACTGGTGGTGGGACTGGATGCCCAAGTACCTGTTCTTCCTGCTGGTCGGATCGATCGCCATCGGCGTGCTCGTCGTCCTGCGGCATGCGCGCAGGACGCTGAAGGAGGTCTCGGCGTGAGGCAAAGAGGCTGGTGGCTGGCCATGACCTTGGTTCTGCTGACGAACCTCCTGGTCCTGATGGGAGCAGCCTGGAACCGCTCCGGTGAGCCCGAGGCGGTCATCCGCTTGACCGAGCGCGAGCTGCCCATCGCGCACCAGCCGGACGAGGACACGGGGCTGTCTCTGACGATGAGTTACGGAGAGGCCTGGGACCTGGCATGGCTCGATAGGTCGAAGCTCGAGACTCTCGGATTCGACGGCAATGTCGAGCCTCCCGCCAAGGAGCCCGGCGCTCGCCAAAGAGAGCAGCTTCCGCGCCGCGGTTTCCTCGTGCTCGAACATGGCGGCGAGGCCTGGCGAAGTTGGCTCGCGGGGAAACAGCAAGAGCTCGAGGAAACCCGCCGGAAAGCCGAGAGCGGACAGATCTCGCAGCCCATGCTTCAAGACCGGGAAGAGCTCTTCAGAAAGGAGCCCCTGGCTCGGTCTCGGTTGCTCCCTGTCGACGCCGGGCCCGACCCCGAGGAGCTCAGAGGGCGTTATCCCCAGCGCGATCGGTTTCTTATCCTGCCCGCGGTCTTCAGCATCAGGTTCGACTGGAGATGGAACCTCGAGATCGAAGGCTACGATCCACCAGTGCTTCGCGGCGCGGTGTCCCACCTCCTGGTCCGTCGCGTTCACGTCCCCCGGGGCCCGGCCGAGCGGCTCCGGTCGTGGCTCCGGGATCAGGAACCGTGGCCCGCGTCGGTCTACAGCGTAAAGTCTTCGAGCCCCGAGCCACGCTATACCGTCACACTTCGAGTAGGCCGGCGCTACGAGCCTTGGATCGAAGACGTCGCCCCGATCGAGTGATCACTGATAGCCCGCGCAGGCGCCTGGCACGCGCCTGACGCCCACACCGAGCTCGGGCTCGGCTCTTTCCTAGCCGGCCTTCATCCGATTCCAGGCAAACAGCCCGCCACCGGCAAGCAGCGCGAGCAGCAGTAGCAGTAGGCCGGCCGACGGCTTCTTACCGCCACCCTCGACACCGATGCCGTCGTCACCGCCTGCTCCACCCTCGTCGCCCCTACCACCTGTGCCGCCCTTGCCGCCGCCGTCGTCGTCATCGTCCCCGTTCTCGTCGTCGTCATCACCGCCCGGGGTGATCACAAAGGTCGCCGTGTCGCAGCTGCCGATGGTGGCGCCACTGCGCACCGCCTCGGCGCACGCCTCGTTGACCAGCGGCATCGAGCACGAGTAGTTGCGGCTGTCGCCACCGGCGATCGCTCCCAGATCGCGCTCGCAGTCCGGTGCGAGCTCGTCGGTGACCTTGACCGAGTCCAGATCACAACCGTCGTTGCTGACGGTGATGTCGAAGTACGCCGTGTCGGGCTCGGCGCGGGTGAAGCCCTTGTCGACCCTCAGACCGATCAGCTCGATCGTCGAGGTGTCGCTGTCGGTGACGGTCTCGTTGCCGCCCTGGCCGCTCGCGACCACCTCATTGACGAAGCTACAGCCGGTGACGTTCTCGCCGCCCAGCGCCACCGCCGGAGCGGTACAGCTGTAGCTGGTGCTCTTACCGGCGCCGAGACGACCGAACTGGCGGTTGCAGTCCGGAGTCAGCACGTCGGCGACCTTGATGTCGGTCAGATCCATGGTGCCGTTGTTCCAGACCACCACCTTGAAGGTCGCGTCCGAGCCGCTCGGGATCGCCCGGCTGTCGGCGCCCTTCTGCTCTTTGCGCACGTAGATGCTCGCCCGCGGGGCGCTGCTGCAGTAGTGGCTCGGATCGGAGGCCGAGACCGCGACCGCCGAGGTGATGCCAACCGCGGTCACCGAGCCGACGTTCCCGTAGAGCAGCTGGTTGCTGCGTGACTGGCAGAGCCCACGTACCGGAGTGAAGCCCAGGTCCGGCAGCGCCAGATTGAGCGCCGGCCCCGATGCCGAGCAGACCGTCTTCTCGCCCGGCTCGAGAGAGCTCTTCGAGCAATCGACGGTCACGCCGCGGTCGTCAGTAACCACCATGTCGCGGAGCGGTTCAGTGCCGGTGTTGGTGACCTCGTAGCTCCAGTAGACCGGCGCACCGAAAACCAGCCAGGGGATCTCCTGGTCGGTGACCAGATCGGCGTCGATCCCGTTCGTGAGCGTCTCGATGGCGACCCGCGGACCCTCCTTGATGAACCTGAAGCTGCTGATGGCGCCCGAGCCGTGCAGCTGGACAACCATCTTCGACACCTTCTCGGTCGGGCCGAGGTTGATTCGCACCACGCCGTTGTCGCCGGTGATCGGCAGGTCGATGGCGCTGATCAGCGCGTCGTTGGCGTCGTACATCTTGACGCCGGGAGTGCGCTCCTGCTCCTCGACGTCGATCAGGGTCATCCAATACAGCGTGACCGGGCCCACCTCGGAGAAATCGAGGGTGAAGCTGAGGTCGCGATACTGGCCCTCGTCGTCAGGATCGGTCACCAGCCCATTGGTGCCTACGGCCAGGTCTTCACCGATGATCAGCAGCTTGCCGAGCGGCAGCGCGTTCTCGTACTTGGCGCCTTTGATTCCGGCCCGGCCCTTGCCCGGACCAGGCTTCCCATCGATCTCGAAGGTCTCGTTGGGCGCACCCAGATCAAAATCCTCACCGGTAGGATTCGCGGTGTCGAAGATCACGGCAGCGTGAGTGCCCTCGCCGAAGCGCTCGTTGTAACCGTCGACCTTGACCGGGCCGGTGCCCTGGCTGCCGTACACCTCGGTGACGATCGTTCCCGCCAGCAGGTCCCCGAAGTCGATGACTTCAAGGGGCGGCTGGGCGGGTGCGCCGACGACTCCGATCAAGAGGCATGCTGCGAAAACGATGCTCCTCGTTGCCCTCATTGTCCTTCCCCCTACTCAATAGAAAAAAAGCATTCACGGCTTCGCGAGCGTGCCCTCGAGCACGGCCGGCGCCGGGATTCCAGAAGCTGAGCGCTTCAATTCTACAGTAGGAAGCGACTGCTCCGATGCGTGCACGCGCACGCCCCGATCTGGGGCTCCGGACCGGAACGTCGCCGCAGCGTCTGGCGGCCGCTATCGGCGCGCCGCTAGCCGGCCTTCGAGGCCAACCAGGCCTCGAAGCCACCCGGCTCGTGCACCACCAGGAAGCCCCGCATCCGGTAGTGCCCAAGCCCACAGAGCTGCGCGCAGGCGATCTCCCAGCAGCTCTTGGTCGCAGCGCACGCCGGGTAGACCGCCTCGGGCGGAGTCGACATCGCCGCCGTGAAGTGCACGGGGATCTCCATGCCCGGAATGGAATCCTGCTTGACGCGCATCACCGGCAGGCCGAAGCTGTGGATGACGTCCTTCGACGACAGCAGCACCGTGATCGGACGATCGACCGGTATGTGGAGCTGGTTGATCGAGACGATGTCGTCGCCTCCCGCCGGGTCCTCGGGGTCGAGGCCGATCGGGTTCGAGGCGTTCATCAGCTCCGGCTTCTGCTGCCCGAACACGCCGTCGGGACCCGGATAGTGAACGTTCCAGGCGAACTGCTCGCCGATCACCCGTACCGTCACCGCGTTCTCTCCCGGCTGCGGAGTGACCCAGCGGGCCCAGGCGGGGATCGCGAAGCCGACCAACAGGATCGCCTCGGCGACAACGATGCCGCCCTCGATCCAGGTCGTGGCGCTCGAGGTGGCACCCTCATAGCTGGCCTTCGGGTTACGCCCGGCGCGGTAGCGGAACAAGACCCAGACGAAGTAGATCCCCCAGCCCACGAACAGCAGCAGCATCAGCCAGTGGACCAGAGCGTTCATCTGGTCGAGCTCTTGACCGTGCGACGAAGCGTCGATGGGCATCCAGCGAGCCAAGAAGTCCTTCATCTAGTCCACTCCTCCGTCAATGATGCTGAACTGCTCGCGCTGGCGCTGCAGGCGGCGAGCGCGGCTGTGAAAATTCCAGAACAGAGCCACGAAACCGACCTGGACCACTCCCACGAACCCCAGGAGCACCAGGATGCCATTGTTGACCCCGACCGCCATCTGCGAGTCAGGATTGCCCATGCAGACCGAGCACGCGGAAGCGACTGGGGGCCAGAGCATCGCCAAGCCAGCCAAGATACCCACCGCTACCGCGGTGAGCGGCGGCAGGCGCCCGCTCACCCAAGCTCCTTGAGTTTGTGGAAATAGCGCGTGCCGTACACGACCAGCGCGCATCCGACCACGAAGAACACGCCCGCCAGCACCAAGCCGCTCTTGTCGCCGAGCGTCAGGTACTGCTGAATCCCCCATCCCGCCACCATCGCCGACAGCGCAATCGAAAGAGCGATGAAGAGCATGTGAAAGATCCGTAGCGACACCTTAGCCTCCCGTTCCGCCGAGAACCGCGCCGAGCGGTAGAAAAAGCAGCACGATGAAAAACCCAGCAGTGATCAGCAGGACGGCGTAGATCAACTTGCGCTCCGACAGCAGGTGCATGAAGTAGCACGCAACCAGCGTGCCCTTGATGGTTGCCACCACCAGCGCCAGGGTCAGCGCCAGGGCGAAGCTGACCTTCAGGTAGCTGATCCCGACGGTGATCGCCGTGAACGCACCGAGGGCCAGGAAGACGTTGCGGTAGATCCGCGTCTCCTGCTTGATCTCTTCGACCGAGTGTCCCCCCATCGTTCCTCCTTACAGCAGGTACAGGGTCGGGAACAGGAAGATCCAGACCAGGTCAACGAAGTGCCAGTAGAGACCGCAGGTCTCGATTCGATTGGTGAAGCGCTCGGGCTCGGTCTTCCACATCTTGGCGCCCGGGCCGAGAAAGTAGGCGAACACCACCATGCCGCCGACCACGTGCAAGCCGTGCAGGCCGGTCATCAGGTAGTAGGTGGCGTAGAAGTTGTCGGTCGACGGATAGAGGTGATGCGAGAACTTGGTGCCGTACTCGATCGCCTTGATGACCATGAAGCCGAGGCCGCACAGGAAGGTGAGCCCGAGCCACACCCTGAATTTCTTGAACTCGTTGAGCCGCAGCGACGCCCAGGCCATGACCACGGTGACACTGGAGCCGATCAGCACGAACGTGTTGAGCGTGGCCAGCGGCACATTGAGCTTCTCCGAGCCGTGCGGCCAGTAGTCGGCGCCGGTGCGCAGCAGGATCAGGGCTGAGAACAGCGCTCCGAACAGCATGACCTCGGACGCCAGGAACAGCCAGATGCCGAGCTTGGCGTTGTAGAGGCCGGTGTCCGGCCGCTCCTCGACGGTATACGGGATCTGCATCGATCAGCTCTCCTGCCCAGCGGCGTTCGGTTCAGCCACGTTCTGCGGCGTGTAATCAGTCGGATGACCCGGCACGCTGTACTCGTAGGGCCCGCGGTGGACGACCGGGACCTCCTTGAAGTTGCCGTGCCCGACCGGTGGCGAGGGCGCCGCCGCCCACTCCAGGGTGGTCGCCTGCCACGGATTCGGTCCGACCTTCTCGCCGCGCTTCATGCTGACGAAGAAGTTGTAGATGAAGGGCAGCTGCGCGAGCAGCAGACCGTAGGCCGAGTACGAGATAAAGACGTTCCAGGGCAGGACACTCTGAGCGTGGGCGTACTGATCGCCGCCGTCGTACATGCGGCGCGAGAGGCCGGCCAGCCCCTGGATGAACATCGGCATGAAGATGCCGTTGATGAACAAGAGCGACGGCCAGAAGTGCAGCTTGCCGAGCTTCTCGCTCATCTTGCGCCCGGTCGCCTTCGGGAACCAGTAGTAGATGCCGGCGAAGATCGCGAAGATCGTGCCCGGCGCCACCACGTAGTGGAAGTGACCGATCACGTAGTAGGTGTCGTGCAGATGGATGTCGGTCGGCGACAGGCCGAGTGGCAGGCCGGTGAGGCCGCCGATACCGAACATGATCAGAAACGCCAACGAGAACAGCATCGGCGTGTTGAAGCGTATGGAGCCGCCCTTGAGCGACATGAATAGCGCCGTCAGGATGACCACCGAAGGCACCGAGATGATCATGGTGGTGGTCTGGAAGAAGGCGCTGATCGTCGTGCCCATGCCGGTCATGAACATGTGGTGCGCCCAGACGATGAACGACATCGCGCCCAGGAAGATCGCCGAGTAGACCATCGCCTTGTAGCCCCAGAGCGGCTTGCGGATGTTGTTGGCGATCACCTCGGCGACGATCCCCATGGCGGGCAGAACCAGCACATAGACCTCGGGGTGCGCCAGGAACCAGAACAGGTGCTGCCAGAGCAGCGGGCTGCCGCCGCCGGCGTACTGATCCTGGACCACGCCACTGACCACCAGGCCCGAGGGCATGAAGAAGCTGGTGTCGAGGACGCGATCGAGCAGCTGCATGAAGCCGGCGGCCTCGAGCGGCGGGAAGGCCAGCAGGAGCAGGAACGCGGTCACGAACTGAGCCCAGACGAAGAACGGGAAGCGCATGAACGTCAGGCCCTTGGCCCGTAGCTGAATGATTGTGACGATGAAGTTCACCGAGCCGAGCAGGGACGAAGTGATCAGAAACACCATGCCGATCAGCCAGCACGTCTGACCCACCGTCGCGATCACCGACAGCGGCGCGTAGGAGGTCCAGCCGGAGTTGGCCGCGCCACCCGGTAGGAAGAAGCTGATGAGCATGACCACGCCGCCCGAGGCGTAGACCCAGTAGCTCGCCATGTTGAGCTTCGGGAACGCCATGTCCGGCGCGCCGATCTGAAGCGGCAGCACGTAGTTGCCGAACGCTCCGACCAGCAGCGGCACGATCGCCATGAAGACCATGATCGTGCCGTGCATGGCGCCGAGCTGGTTGTAGAACTCGGGCAGCATGATGCCGCCCGGCGCGTTGTCCTCGCCCAGCAGACCGCCGATGATCGGAATCGGCTGACCGGGGAACGCGAGCTGCCAGCGCATGAGCAGCATCAGGCAGAAGCCGAACAGCAGGAAGATCAGAGAGGTCAGCGCGTACTGGATCCCGATCACCTTGTGGTCCTGGGAGAAGACGTACTTCGTCCAGAACGACTCGTGGTGATGGTCCTCCTCGTGATGCTCCCCTTCTGGATGCTTTTCGAGAACGCTCATCAACACACTCCTCGACTTGCTTCGCTAGGAGACCGTTCGGCGGGCTGTTGTTGCCCTGCCCGCGTTCGGCCGATTGAAACCGCTGTCGGGGCGGAGTTTATGACACCACCTGAGGGGTCGCAAGGCGCCTCAGGGTGGGTCGAGGCGCGGCTGCTCCACGGCCGCCGCCTCCACGGCCGGCACCAGGATACTGCCGTCGATCTCGACGGTGAGACGGCCGTCCGGATCGACGCCGAAGCCGTCTCCAAGGCTCACAAAGCCGGCCGTGCGCAGAATCATGTGACCCTCGGGACCGAGGACTGAGTAGTCGCTCACGGTGATCGAGAGACAGGTCTCGAACGTCTCCTCGGTGGTCGTCGTGCCGCCGACGAGAACCAGCTCCCTCCCCTGGGGAGCGATGCAATCGGTGACTTCGAACGCTCCGCTGTCGCACGCTCCGTCGTCACGAAGGGCGCCGCGCTGATCCGTGGCCGCCGAGCAATCGCCGCCGCTGTCGATTGCGACGCTTCCTTCGAGGAGCGCGTGTGTCCAGGTCGGGCCGCCGTTGTCGCGCAGCTCGGGGTCCACGCGGATGCCCATCGACGGGGGAAAACCGCAGCTCGGGTCATCCGCGAAGTTGTTGCCCAGGTCCGCAGCGAAGGTGCTGCAGTTGTGGGTGTCGTCATCATGGTTATCCAGGATCGTGTTGTACAGCGTCACGTTGCCCAGGAGAACCGCGGAAGAGTACCCGAGACCCGGGTTGGAGCGGTTGGCGTACAGCGTCGAGTTCGAGAGCATCGTGACGTCGCCAACAATCGCACCGCCGTAGGCCGCACCGTTGCTAGCGAGCGTGCTGTTGAAGACGATCAGCTCGCCAGAGCTGCTGATGGCGCCTCCGACCCCGTATTCCCCGGTGGCGCTGTTGTTGCGGACCACGCTCCTCGAGATCGTCAGGTCGGCGTCCGAGTGGTTCCCGATTCCGCCGCCGCCGCCGGTGTAGGCATAGGCGAAGTTCTCGTAGATCGACGACTGCAGGATCTCCATGACGCCGAGGTTGGTGATGCCTCCGCCGTTGGGAGCGATGTTGCTGCTGATCGTGCTGTTGTAGAGGTATGCGTCGCCGGAGCTCCAGACACCGCCACCCGACCAGCCCGCGCGGCTATCCGAGATCGTGCTGCCCAAGAGTGTGAGGCTCCCCCTGCTCAGGATCCCCCCGCCACCACCGTCGAACGTCGCATAGGGCTCGCCGATCCCGTATCGGATCGTGGCGTTCACGAGTGTCAACGCGCCGACGGTGTCCACCTTGAGGATCCGGAAGTCGGGTCCGAGCGGATCCCTGGCTATCGAGTGTCCGCCACCTTCGATCGTGATTTCCGAGGTGACGACAGGCAGCCCGTTCGGGCCGTCGTCGTCGTCGTTGTTGTCGACCGAGTCGAGGGTCACCGCGCCACTCAGAACGATCGAGTCCGCGCCCGAGCCGGCAGGGCAGCCACCCACTGTCGCATCGCTGTTGGCGGCGGTGATCGCGTCGACCAACGTGCAGGTCTCCCCCACCTCGATCGTCGCGGGCGCCAGAGGTCGAGGGAGCACAGCGACCAGGCACACCAGCAGGGTGACTCTGCGATTGGGAACTGTCATCGGTGCGGCCCCGCGCAACTGGTAACCCACGGCGCAGGCGTAGCACTGCCTCTCGCAGTATCTGAGACTAGCGCACTGCGCCGACCTCTCGGTCAGAGCCCCCCGACAAGTAATTCGCGGCCGAGCGGATCAGGCGAGCTCCCACAGCGGGCTGTCCGGCCCTGCGCGGCCGCCGAGCTCATTCGAACCGCTCGAGGATCCGCCGAACTTGATCGACGTGCTCGAGCGTGTGGACGTGCGCGACGATGGCGAAGCTCTTCCAGTCGAGCGGTTCGACCCACTCGAGCGGGACCGTGCCCCCGGAACCGTCTTCGACCTGGATCAGCATGAGCGCCGGCACCGTGCGATCGAGCGGCGGATCGTTCTCGACCGCGCGATCGAGAGCCTCGAGGAAGCGCGCGTGCGCGGACCACAGGCGCTCGACGGCGTCCGCCCAGGCGCAAGCCATGGCGTCGGAGTCGAGCAGGCCGGCGGGGATCGGCTCGCCCGCAGCGGCTCCGTCGATCACCGAGTGAACCTCGACGATCGCCGGCTCCAGGCTCAGCGCCAGGTGATTGACGATCTCCTGCACGCACCAGGTGGTCGGGTCCGGTTTGGAAGCCGCTCGCTCCGGACCGATCTCCGCCAGCACACCCTCGAGCTTGGCCAGGGTCGACGCAACCCGCTCTCTGACGCGCTCGGGTGGTGCGTCCCTCCCCTTGCGGCGCAGGTAGGCGAGCACGCGCTCCCGCTGCGGATGGGCGCTCACGATCGCTCCCCCACCGCAGCCGTGCGCCCACCGTCGAGCCGCGCCCATTCGGCGGTACCGACCAGGATCAGCCGCGGCCAGACCTCGTCGGCCCGCGGATCGAAGATCGTCTCCGCCCGCCCCTCGACCACGTGCCAGCCGCCGAGATGCACCTCGGCCTCGAGCTGGCCGATCGACCAGCCCGCGTACCCAGCGTATGCGCGAAACGGCGCTTCACTCTCCTCGGCCGCCGCCAGTCGCTCGAGGAGATCCAGATTGGTGCTGAAGAAGACGTCGTCCAGGACTCGCTGGCCTCCCTCCGGCGGCGTCCCCGAGCGCACCAGGAACGCGAATTGGAGCGGCGCCACCGGCCCGCCCAAGAACACCGGACCCAGCGCCCGCTCGCTGTCCTTGGCTCCGGAGAGAATGCTCGCCAGGTCGACCTCGGACGGCCGGTTGATCACCAGGCCCAACGCACCCTCACGCCGGTCGTAATCGACCAGGAGAACCACCGTGCGGCGGAAGTTGGGATCGCCGAGCTCACGGCTGGCCACCAGGAAGCGGCCCGGAGCGAGCCGCGCAACCGAGTCCTCCGAGCGCTGCTGAGCGGCCGCGTCCCCGCGGAGGCCGATCGACAGGAGAGCGAGCGCCGCCAGCGCCGAGCCGGTGCCGGCTCGGCGGTACCATCGGCCGCCCTGAGATCGGTCAGGGCCCGCCAGGGAGCTCACCCGGATACTGTATCGAAAGGCGGCCGGTCACCCGTGGCGTGGGTCAGTTCGAAGGTGGGCCTCCGGTTGCCGTCCGCCGGGCCGGCGCATATGCTCCCGACTTCGTGAGCGAGGGTCGTTTCTATGTCGCCGGCGCCGCCGTCGCCTTCGCCGGGCTGAGTATTCTGATCATCTCAGGCTGGGGATGGATCGGAGCGCTGCTGCTGGCGGTAGGGCTGATCGCGGTGGCCATCGCCGCCTGGAAGACCCGCAGCCGGATGCTGACGGTGCGCGTCGAGATCGAGGACGACCACCTGCATCCCATCCCGGTGCTCGACGCACCCAAGGGCACGTTCGACCTGATTGCCGGTCTGACGGTGCGGATCGACAACCAGCTCGACCAGCCGATC
>JAJCXP010000365.1 GCA_029263375.1 Acidobacteriota bacterium
CGGCTCGGCCAGGAGTTCTCCGGCTACGCCCAGCAGGTACGCAACGGCATGGCGCGGCTCGCGGATTCGCAGACGCGGCTCGCCGAGCTGGCGCTCGGCGGCACCGCGGTCGGCACCGGTCTCAACGCGCCGCCGGGATTCGCGGATCAGGTGATCGCGCGCATGGCCCAGCGCTCTGGACATCCGTTCGTGCCGGCGCCCAACCGGTTCGAGGCGCTCGCCGCCAAGGACGCCGCGGTGGAGACCTCTGGCGCCCTGAAGACAGTCGCGGTATCGCTCACCAAGATCGCCAACGACATCCGCTGGCTCGGTTCCGGGCCGCGCTGCGGCATCGGCGAGATCTCTCTGCCGAGCCTGCAGCCGGGCAGCTCGATCATGCCCGGCAAGGTGAACCCGGTGATACCGGAGTCGGTGCTCATGGTCGCCGCGCAGGTGATCGGCAACGACGTCACCATCACCGCCGGCGGCATGTCGGGCGTGTTCGAGCTCAACGTGATGATGCCGGTGATCGCCTACAACCTGCTGCAGTCCGCGGAGATCCTCGCGAACGCATCAGGGCTGCTGGCCGACCGTTGCGTCTCGGGGTTGACCGCCAACCGCGAGCGTGCCCAGGAGATGGTGGAGAAGTCGCTGGCCATGGTGACCTCGCTGGCGCCGGTGATCGGCTACGACCGCGCTGCGGAGATCGCCAAGGAGGCGTTCAAGACCGGACGCACGGTGCGCGAGGTGGCGCGAGAGAAGGGTGTGCTGCCGGAGGATGAGCTCGATCGGGCGCTGGACGCGCGCGCGCAGACCGAGGGCGGCGTCCGATCGGACTAGCTTGATCGCGTTGAGACGTCTCACCATCGCGCTCGCCACGGTCGTGCCGCTCGGGATTCTGGGCGGCTGCGGCGCCGTTGATCCGGTGGTCGAGCTGGGAGAGAAGGGCCCGAATCACTCCGAGCTGTGGGGCGAGTCAGGCGAGCGCTGGTCGCCGCGAGGCCGGCTGCCCGACTTCTCGCACGCTGGCTACCATCAGGGCGAGGCGCCGCCGCCGGAGGTGCCGGTGGCCGCCGATGTGCGCGACTTCGGCGCCGTCGGTGACGGTGTGACCGACGACAGTCAAGCGTTCCTGGCGGCGATCGAATCGGTCGAGCGTGGCGCGATCTTCATCCCCGAGGGTCGCTACCGCCTGACCCGGGTGCTGCGCCTGACCCGCAGCGGTGTCGTCCTGCGCGGCGCCGGGCGCGATCGGACGGTGCTGTTCTTTCCCCAGCCGCTCTACGAGATCGAGGGGGTCGGCCCGCAGCTCAGCCCGTACGGGCCGTACGGCTGGTCT
Source organism: Acidobacteriota bacterium (assembly GCA_029263375.1). Classification (GTDB taxonomy): domain Bacteria; phylum Acidobacteriota; class Thermoanaerobaculia; order Multivoradales; family JAHEKO01; genus JAHEKO01. Next base: position 1,319 of record JAJCXP010000365.1, read on the forward strand.
TGGAGCGGTGGCGTCATCTGGGTCGAGGGTGAGCCGGACGAGGAGGTCGTCCTGACCCGGGTCACTGCCGAGGCCGAGCAGGGGGACGACGAGGTCGAGGTCGAGAGTACGGCCGGCATCGAGCCCGGTCAGCTGGTGCGTCTGGTCCAGTACGAGAGCGACGGCTCTCTGAGCCTGCACCTGCACGACGGCCATCCGCTCGACGGGCCGTGCCTGGTCGACCGGCCGGGGTTCAAGATCGTCGACTGGGCGCTCGAGGTCGAAGCTGTCGAGCGGCGGCGGCTGAAATTCGGGCGGCCCCTCCGGCTCGACATCTCACCCGAGTGGGGCGCCGAGATTCGCGCCTACCGGCCGGGTCTCGAGGAGGTCGGTGTCGAGCATCTCACCGTCGAGTTCCCGGAGACCGAGTACAACGGCCACCACAAGGAGCCGGGCTACAACGGGATTCTCTTTCACGCGGTCTTCAACGGGTGGGTGCGCGACGTGGCGATCGTCAACTTCGATTCCGGCATTCACTTCTGGTACTCGCGCTACACCACCGGCGACGGCGTTCTGCTCACCGGCCGCGCCGGTCACTACGGACTCAATCTGGGTGGTTGCCAGGACTGCCTGATGACCCGCTTCGTGCTCGAGAACTCGTCGGTCCACGACCTCTCGACGTCGAACCTGGGTCACGGCAGCGTGTTCTCGCGCGGCCGCGGACCGGACATCAACTTCGACCACCATCGCGGCGCGGCCTACCAGAACCTCTACTCCGACATCGACATCGGCTCCGCCTGGAAGAGCCGCCGGGTGTGGGAGACGAGCGGCACTCGCACCGGCCACGACACCGCGGCGCGCGAGACGTTCTGGAACCTGGCACCCAAGCTGATCGATCGTCGCCTGCCGCACTGGCCAGCGGTAAACATCATCGGCAAGGTCCGCCGGTCCGACCAGGGCGAGGCCGAGACCAACGGCGCCTGGATCGAGTCGATTCCGAATCTCGAGCCGCCTGACCTCCATCGCGCGCAGCTCGCGCGCCGCCTCGGCCGGGAGCTGCCCGCGCCGGAGCCGTTGCCCGACGGGCGCGGAGATGAAGGCAACGCCGCGACTGGGGAGGCGGGCGGCCCATGAGGGCTGCGCGCGCCCTAGTCGCCCTCCTGATCCTCACGATCGGCTGCACCCCCGCGCCCGAGGAGGTTCCGGCACAACGTCTGCTCGACGTGGCGGCCGAGGCAGAAGTCCGCTGGCCGCGGCCGCGCATTCGACAGGTTCCCGATGCGATCGACGGGCTCCGCGGATTCCGCGAGCTGCGCGCAGCCCGGATCGGACGCGTGGCGATGTTTCCGGAGCCGCGCGACGGCGACTCGCGCCGGTCGTTGATCGCGCCGGCCGGTACTCGCTACGACTTCAAGCTCACGCCGCCGACTGGCGGCGTCCTCGAAGTGAGCCTCGGCTACTTGCCGCCCGATCCTGGCGCCACGGGCAGCGTGCGCTTCTCGGCGTTCCTGACGACGGCCGGCGGCGGCGGCCAGGTGCTGCTCGACCGCGAGATCTCGATCCGTGCCGACGGCGACTGGTCGGACGAACGACTCGATCTCTCGGCCTGGGCGGGGCAGGAGGTGAGCCTGGCGCTCGAGACCCGCGCCGACGACGCCGGCACCGTGGTCTGGGCCGCCTGGGGCGCTCCCGAGATTGTCAGCCCACTGAACCCCGAGCACGGCCCCGACGTGATCCTGATCAGCCTCGACACGCTGCGCGCCGACCGCCTCGGCAGCTACGGCTACGAGCGTCCCACCAGCCCGAACCTCGACGCGCTGGCCGCGCGCTCGGTCCGGTTTACGACCGCCGTCAGTCAGGCACCTTGGACACGACCGTCGCACGACTCGATGTTCAGCGGGCTCTACCCGTCGAGCCGCGACCAGGGCGATGCGCCGGTGCTCGCCGAGACGCTGCGCGCTCGCGGCTTTCGAACCGAGGCACTCACCGGCGGCGGCCAGACCGACTTCCGACTCGGCTTCGCCCGCGGGTTCGACACCTACCGGGTGTTCGACTGGCTCAATCACATGGACGAGCTGGGCCGTTGGCTGGACCAGTCCGAGGGCCGCCGGCGGTTCCTCTTTCTGCATACCTACGAGATCCACGATCCCTACACCCACACCCGCTTCGTGAGCCCG
>JAJCXP010000366.1 GCA_029263375.1 Acidobacteriota bacterium
GGGGGGTCTGTAATTCTGCCCTCCCAGGTATAGTCCAGTTAACTACGTGGTAATGGTGGCCCCCCGGTCCCCCAACGATCTGCCAAGACCTTACTTAGGTCCCGGTCGCCGATTCTGAATCGGTGACCGGACTAAAGAGACGCCTGTTTTCTTACTATCAGGCTCTGAGAGCATCGCGTCGCCGCTGAAGGATCGTGCGAGGATCGGGGCAACATTAGAGACTAGCCGTCTTGCCGCCCCAAAGGAGACAAGAGAGATGTTGATCGCTCTGAGGCTTCAGAACTATCGGGGTTTCGAAGCGCACACAGTTCCGCTTCGGAGCTTCACCACTATCGTTGGTCAGAACAATGCCGGAAAGTCGACGATTGTCGAAGCACTGCGGCTCGTGTCCATCGTGGTCTCTCGCCACCGGAACCTCGGCTACCGAAGAGTCCCCGAGTGGCTTGATCGACCCCTAAGAGAGGTTGGGGTCTCGCCTTCAATGAAGGACGCAGGTCTCGACTTCAAGTCCGTCTTCAATCAGTACGGTGATCCTCCAGCCATCGTCGAGGCGGAATTCGAGGATGGGAGTTCCGTAGTCGTCTACCTTGGTCCGGGTGAAGCTATCCATGCGGTCATTCTGGCTCCAGGCGGCCGGCCGATTCGGAGCAGGCATCAAGCCACCGAGCTTGATCTTCCTCCCGTCTCGATAATGCCTCAGGTCGGTCCGGTGGCATCGCCGGAGAAGATCCTATCTGAGGACTACGTGAAGAGAACGATTTCCTCACCGCTTGCCCCACGCCATTTCCGGAACCAACTCAAGGTTCTTCAATCGAACTTCGCTGAGTTTCAGCGAGTGGCCGAAGAAAACTGGTCCGGTCTTCAAGTACTGAGTCTTGAAGGGTGTCGCGGTCTACCCGGAGAGATCCTCGACCTTGAGATCAGGAACAGAGAGTTCGTTGGAGAAGTCGCTGCGATGGGCCACGGTCTGCAGATGTGGCTGCAAATGGTCTGGTTCCTCGTCCGGGCCAAAGGTGCGGCAACGGTGATTCTCGATGAGCCTGATGTCTACATGCATCCGGATCTGCAGCGTCGCTTGGTTGGGTTCCTTCGTGGGCGCTACCCCCAGGTGATTCTGACTACTCATTCCGTCGAGATCATGTCTGAGGTCGATCCCGAGGAGGTTCTCATTGTCGACCGCCGTCAGCCAGAATCTCGCTTCGCCGAGACTCTGCCGGCAGTGCAAAGACTCTTGGAGAGTGTTGGCAGTGCGCACAACCTTCATCTCTCGCGACTCTGGGACGCTCGTCGAGTCATTTTGGTCGAAGGCGATGACCTCAAGTTCCTCCGGGCCTTTCAGCGGACTCTGTTCCCTGACTCGGTTCAGAGCCTAGAAGCTGTGCCGAACCTGTCGATCGGCGGGTGGGGTGGGTGGCGCTTGGCTGTCGGTTCATCTATGGCATTTGACAACGCGATGGGCGACGAGGTTACGACGTACTGCATCCTCGACTCCGACTTCCACACCGAGGGTGAGATCAAGAAGAGACAGCGAGAGGCCAGTGAGCACGGTGTGCAACTCCACATCTGGTCACGGAAGGAGTTGGAGAACTTCGTTCTCTGTGCGTCCGCCATAGCTCGTCTCATAAGGCGACGGACCAACAACCCAAGCGTACCCGCGGCGAAAGTGGTTGAGGAGAAACTGATCAGCATTTCAGACGACCTCGAAGTCGAGATCATTGAAGGCATGGCATCCGAGATCCAGGCGGAAGACAGGAAGCTGGCGGCGGGCACAGCGAGCAAGAGGGCACGCACGCTTCTCAAGGAGAAACGGGAGAAGGCAGGATCGCTTATGGCATTCGCACCGGGAAGGGACGTTCTGGCGAAGCTATCCGCTTGGTCCCAGGAGAGCTTCGGTGTCTCTATCAGCGCTATCTCGATCGCCAGGTCAATGCGCATCAATGAGATTCCCGAGGAGCTTGGGAAGGTCGTCACAGCCCTCGAGCACAGATGGAGTTTTGTAGGGGACACGGCCGAACCACAGGACTGACTCCCAAGGAGGTTCCATGCTTTTCGTACCCGAGCACTGCGAGAGCCCTCTATGCGCCTTCCGCCAGCCCAAACGTCGGAGCGGCCACGGCGCGTGGTATGGGCCTCTGCCCAAGGTCGCGGTGCTCTACGCGCGAAAAGGCCGAAGTGGCCGGTTTCCGTAGGGTCAGCAACGACACGCGATAACCGAATGGGTGCGGCACTGTTGGCTCCTGTACGCCTCCGACAGTTCCGCCACACCTGTGGTTTCCGTCGTCTCAGGGCAAGATCTGGGGCAAGAGCCCGGGTCCCAAAGCCCCAGAGAACTGCCCGCTGTCCGCGGCCGTCGCCGAGAGTCATAGGCTGACAAGAAATGGCAGCCGCCAGGTCGACGGACAAGCGGGACAGGTACAAATGGAGGGCTGGATGTGGGCGCTCGCGCTCGGACTCTAAGAAGGGCGCAGCCGCGCTCCGGGAAGTGGCAGCGACCATCCGGGACATGGCGTAGAGGGTTCCCTACGGCCCGATCTCGCCGGAGCGAGAGGGGGGCGTGCCTACCGACCAAGGTCGGCGGGAGTAGAGCCATTCTGCGCGGTCCTAGGGGAGTCGAGGGGCTTCCCGGTGGAACGCGTGGTAGAGGCCGCGGATCTGCTCCCTAGCTATCTCTCCGAAATCCTGCCCGACGCTCCGAATCTCTCCCGATACACCAGGGTCGGTCGAGAGCTTCCGGAGGAGGTCCGGCGAGCTGACTTGAAATGCAAAGGCCACGATGACGGCCCAGGACACGGTGACCACGCGCATCCAGTACGCGAACCTCTTGATCAATGGGCCATTAGGGCCTTCAAGGCGCCCGAACCGCTCGACGGCGGAGTCGATGGCATGGAGCTGAGGCGCTCCCTGCGCCTTGAGCACTCTCCGTAGATCCTCGGGCTCGCACCAGGACACGTGGGGACCCATAATGCGCCCCATCAGCGAAGTGGGATCCTTCCTTCTCTTTAGCACGGCGATTTCAGGGGAGTTGAGAAGGGTAGCCGCAAGGTTCCGACTGGCGCTCTTCGTCGTCTTGAGCTCTTGCTCGACGACTCCCGCAAGCCCTGACTGGAGGTTTCGGGCTCGGAGTCGGAGAGCGGCCTGGGTCGCCTGCGACAAGGCAGTGACCATCACGCTGAGGAGCAGCATCACAGCCGAGAACGCGATCACTATCGCTAGAACATCGAAAAGCGTTGAAGATCCTCCCAACATCGTCTCCACCTCCGTCGAATGAGGGCTGTTCCGAGAGGCTCGCGCAGCCCCAACTGTCTTCGAATGTGTCTACTAATAGAGGTTCCACCGAGTCGAGCCGCCTGACGGCGTCGGCGACGCAATAGCTTCGCGCGGCAGACCACACCTCAATCGATTGGACGAACACCACGCGCAAGATCCGCCTGCCTAGTACCGCTCGGCAGAACTTTCGCGAACGCGCATTCGTCTGTGTTCAAGCGCATGAAGGGGTGCTGGTCGGCCAGGGAGTAAGCTCAAGCCACAACTCCCAAGGAGGCGAGGCCCATGGCGAACCCGGAGCAAATGGTGATACTCGAGCAGGGAGAGGACGCGCGGAATGTGTGGCGTGAGGACAACCGGCCAGACGGCGGACTCGGAGATGGCCAGTGAGCCAACTTGACGTCTATGTCCTTGGTGCCGGCGCTTCCTATGTCCACGGTGCCCCGTTGACCGATGGCCTCATCCCCTATGCGCTGACGATCCCTCACCTCAGCGACGACAAGCGGATCGCGCTCGTTCGCAAGTTCCTGGGAAGCGCATTCCAGTTTCGCGCGCCGACGACGTCACGAGCCAAGACCTGGAAGAGCGTGCCCGGGCTGGTCGACGTGCTGTCCATGGTCGACATGGCTCTCGACCGAAGGGAGAACCTGGCGTGGGGGTACGGTCAGGATGCACTTCGCGAAGTGCGCAGCGCCCTGGAGTTCTGCATCTTCCAGGCCCTCGAGAGCAGCCTGAGCTGGAGGCCGAGAGGCCGAAGGAGTGCGGCGACAAAGAAGCTCGTCGAGACGCTCGACCCCGAGCACGCAACCTTCATTTCGATGAACTACGACGTCATCGTGGACATCGCGCTGGCGGTGCGCGGGAGCCAGTTCGATTCCAGACGCGCCGACTTCGAGATGCTGGCAGAGTCGGGAGCCCACCTAAAGGTCGACTACGGCGTTCGGTTCACCAATGTCAGGCACGAGCAGGAGCCGGGGGGTGCACCGAAGTTCGAGCTACTCAAACTGCACGGATCCTTCAACTGGCTGAAAAGCGCACTGACCGGGAATCTCTACTACGGGGGGCTTCGGAAGGCGATCGGCGCGCTGTTCAGCGATCGGCGCGCCAGGCTCGCAGCCGACCTCTTCAGCTTCTTCGACCATCGTAGTGGTGCGACTCGCGCCAGCGACAGTGCACGCGATCTCCAGCCGATTCTGGTGACCCCGACGCATCTCAAAGATCTTCGCGATCCACACCTGGCGCGCATATGGCGTCGGGCGGAGGAGGTCGTACGTCAAGCTCGCCGAATCACCTTCATCGGTTACTCCCTGCCGGGAGACGACCTGCACGTGAAGTACTTGTTCAAGCGGGCGCTGGCCACGCGACCCGCCGGAGTCGCACCGCCGCGGATCGTGGTTGTCGACAAATGTGACGATCCGGAGGACAGCGAGGTGCGGGCCAACTACGAGACCTTCTTCGGCAAGAAGCTGGTGACCTATCACGCGGACGGCTTCGACGCCTTCGTAGGGGCGCGGGCGCGCTGAGCGGCTGACTCTCCGACGCGGCCGTCTCGGGCCGGAGGCAAAAACACCGAGAATTCTTGTGCTCGGCTTGGGGACCGACCCGGTGCCGGGCTGCTAGGAGCCCCACCTCGGGACGCGAGGCAGTGAAGGCTTGCCTGCAGTTCTTATGGCTCCAACCAGTGCGACCTCTTCGTAGTCTGTGGAGCCGCTGGTCAGGCGGCTGGTGCTGGAGACGATTGACGGCGTAGCGCAGTCGCTGGAGGGCGAGCGGCGGGAGCGATAGGGCGCTCTCGCCCGTTCGAGTGTAGCGTTGCGAGCGCGCCGGGCGTAGTCAAAGTCAGCGCTGGCGGTGAATGCCCACGATGACACAGCTTCAGATCATCATCGCAATCGCAGTTGTGGTCGCCGTTGCCACAATCATCTACACGACAAAGTCACGCCCGGAGAAATCGAAGTACGAAGCTGCGAAGGAGTCGCTGGAGTTTCAACCCGGCGCGATACGTCAGACTGAACTTCCCTCCGAACTGATTGACCGGATTCGTCGCCTCCAAACAGTATTCTCCGAGGTCTACCCAATTTCACACCAAGAGTGGCTCGATGGATTTCAACGAGATCAGGTGCCGGAGAACGAGGTTGCGGTTTGGGAGCAGATGGCGTCGGCGTACACTACTTTCCTAGGCGAGAACGACCTTGAGGAAGCTGCGCGTCAGGAGGCGTTCAGGTTGTTACTGGTCCGGTCTAGCACGTCTTCTGTTGAATCAGAGCTTTCGAAGCTAGAACAACTAACGGTCGATCAAGCAAGGAGCCTCGTTGCCCTTTACCAGGCAACTCCGAAACCCATCACGATCCAGGACGCCGAACAAGCGGCTGCGAGCGACGCGGATTGACGCCGGTACTAGAGTCCGCGTGAACGCCCGAGGGCTGTCAAGCAGCTGGTACTGGACACGATCGCACAGGTGCTAGCACGCCAGGAAGCAGACGACGCTTGTCAAGTGAACCCGCACGACATCGCCGCCTTCGTCTCCGTCTTCGAGCTCCTGGGTGGGCCGAGATGCCGAGAGCGCTACGTAGCCGGCCAGTACGAGCGGAAGTGCTACCGGGTGCTGGTCGAGGGTTGGATAGCGTGGAAGGCTCGCGGGTGCAAGGTTAGGGCTTCAAGCACCAGGTAGCCCTGGCCTCAGGACCGGGGCGAGCCCGAGTTCGGGAAGGCGTTTGACTTCGGGGACGGATCAGCGACCCCAGTCTTCGGCCGGAACAAGCCCGAGGCCCGAGGGTTGACGAGCGCCGGGACGCTTTCCCTTTTCTTTCCCTGCGCTTTCCCCGAGAGGAGAGGAACGTCGGAAGCCTCGGAAAGCCTGGAAGGCTACTAAGTGCTATGAGAGCAGTGGTTTCCACAGAGAGCCGCGTGAAAGCTGGCTCTAGTACGAGGCCCTGTTCTGGATTAAAAGTCCGCGGCTCCACCGACTGACCTAACGGCCCGTGGGGCGCGAGTAAGCAAGAAGGAGCCAGCTCCCGCGCTTGGCAAGCGCGGCTTCGAGGCGGCCACCTGTGAGTTCCGCCGAGCGCCACTCTCGGAGAATCGTCTCCTCGCGCCGCGGTCCGCTCAAGACCAGGTCCCTTGCGGGTGCCGACCTCGTCTTCGATGACGGCGGTGTACTCGCGGGCGGCCTGGGGCAGAACCTCGAACTCGACCGCGGACCACCCTCGCGCGATTCTAGCCTCGTTCGCCTCTTGGCCCACTTGCCGTCCCCCAGAGTTGGTCGGGACGGCGAGATGTGAACTCGCAACCCGCTGAACTCCATTCAAGGGTACTCCCGCCGATTCGTCGCGCCTGTCAGCCGAGGCCGAGTGCGACCGACTACGATGAAGCGCGACCCAGAGTGTTTGCTCACTGTTTGCTCAACCCTAGGAGAAGGTCTCCGAGAGGAGCCGCAAGAGCACTATAACCCGTTGATGGAATTGAGCTTCCATGGTGCCCAGGGGCGGATTTGAACCACCGACACCCTGATTTTCAGTCAGTGCATCCAGGTCGCATGGAGTCCTATGGAGTTTACAAAAGGCCTGTTTTTCTTAGTTCTTTAGCCAATCGACTCCGACCGAGTCCGCTGGAGTTTGCACCGAGTTGATTGCTATATGATTGCTAGCCAGGGACCGAGATGCGCAGAAAGATCACCAAGACAGCCGTCGACAACCTCCGATCGGGGTCGCACGACACCTTCCTCTGGGACACGGAGATCACTGGCTTCGGCTGCAAGATCACGCCGGCCGGCCGCAAGGTCTACATCCTCCAGTACAGGACCGAAGGCCAGGACTCTCGGAAGGCGCCGAAGCGCGTCACCCTCGGCAAGCACGGGGACATCACCGCCGACAAGGCTCGCAAGCTGGCCACTCGGGCACTGCTCGAGGTGAAAGAAGGCGGCGATCCCCGTCGGTTCCGGCAGTCGGAGGCCGATCCAACCATCGCGCTGCTGGCCGACCGCTTCCTCAACGAGTATCTGCCCAACAAGAAGCGCCCTCCCAGGGAACGAACGGTCGCCTCCTACGAGAGCCTGCTTCGATGCCACATCGTGCCTCGCCTGGGCGACCTGCGGCTCGACGAGCTCACGGTGGCTGACGTCGAATCCCTTCACGTCTCTCTGCGCGACTCACCGTACGTGGCCAATCGAGCGCTCGTCGTCCTGCAGCAGGCGCTCGATCAGGCAGAGGCCTGGGGTTGGCGCTCCGAGCGCAGCAACCCGGCGCGGCATGTGGAGCGCTACCGAGAGGAGCGACGAGGCGCGAAGAAGGAAGTCATGCTATCGCCCGAGCAGATGGCTGCACTCCTTCAGGCTATCGATACTGAAGAGGCTGCCGGTGTGAATCCGAGAGCATGCGCCGCGATTCGCGTCGCATTCTGGACGGGTTGGCGTATCGGCGAGGTGCTCCGGCTGGAGTGGGCCAACCTCGATCTCGAGAAGGGCGTGGCCAAGCTCGTACGGACGAAGACTGCCGACGAGGAGTACCGGCAAGTGCCGGAGGAGGCCATGGCGATCCTCTCGACGCAGACAAGAGTTGCCGGCTGCCCGTTCGTCTTCCCGAGCCACGACTTCTCGACCCACCTGACAACCGTACGGAAGCCTTGGGTGAAGATCCGGACCCAAGCTGGCCTCTCTGATCTCGACGGCTTGGGACCGCTTCGCCTACACGATCTCAGACACAACGTCGTCAGTTGGGATGTGTCTAGAGGTGTTGGTCTCGAGATCGCCGGCAAGAATGTCGGGCATCGATCTCGGAGCTCCACCGAGACGTACGCTCACTTCGCGCCTGATGCTCTCAAGCGAGCGGCTGACGAGCGAGCGCAAGCGATGCGGGCAGCATTGGAACAGACCAAACCAGGGTTTGGCTCACTGGGGTAGTCAGTTCGAGGGCCGCTTGGGCGTGGAGCTCCAGAGGCGACGGGCTCCTCGGTCACAGGTTCTCGGTCGTGAGGCTCGGGCGTTACGGTGAGGGGGGCCTCGTACGGTTCCCGCCGACCGCCACCTTCTTCTATTTTATAGCCCGTCCAAGCAGCATGACCTTGTACGCTCGAGTTCCATCGGGCAACGAGCGCCTCCCTGCAGTTCTTGGCACTAGTGCTCTTCCCTTCTCCCTGACTGTGGTAGCTTGACCCAACAGATCTTCAAACAGGGAGGATTCGTCCTTGGCTCTCAATTCGGCGCTCTTAGCCGCGATTGAGTCTTGCCGCAAGTACCCGACTATGACTCACCATCATCCTTCAAAGGGCTGGAGTCTAGTCACCGCAGGACTCCTGGTCCTCACTTCGGCCACCTTGATCACATTGGACCCCGGTGAAGCAGCACCTAGCAGCAACGCACCACCCGCTCACCTGGTGCGAGGTCACGATTCGGTCACCGTCGCTACAGAACGTGCGCGAATCGAAATGTCGGCGTCCTCTAGCGAGCCTTTCTTGACGCTCATGCAGCATCTTGGCCTCTCCAAGATGGACCCTCTCGTTGTACGACTCTTCCCCAATGGGCAAGGGCAGGCTATTTTTCCTGCCGGCTACAAGGCCGCTGGTACCTACAGCTTTCGTTTCTCCGACGACTTTCTACTCGCTGTTCTTGGACCAGCTCTCGAACATTCCCTCTTCAACGCGGACCCTCGCACTTTTTCGTCGGTTATCCCCCTCAGGGGGGCCACCGGCACATCGGACACCGGTAGTACAGCGTTCAGTTTTAGCTTTGCTGCCTACACATCTCCGGCAAATGTGCAAGCCCCGTACTCGACCGCTTTCCGGGTCCGAGGCCTAATGACAACCGCTTCAGTCGACCCAGGCGTCGAACGGCTACTGGAGGATCTCCGAGTGATGCGGGTGCAGATCAACTACCTTGCGCAGAACGCGAGAGATGGAGCCGCTCGTGGCCTCACTCCCTAGGAAGGGTTTCGTCGCAGCCCTCCTCGGGCTTTGCCTCCCCCTAGCCGCCGCGGAGGCAGGCACATACCTTTGCTCAGTGTTTGACAATGCCTGCACACCCAATGGCGACGAGGCTTCAATAGTGCATCCTCAGGGCTACAGCGGCTTCGGCAGTTCGCTCGACCTCTCAGTCTGCGTACGTGGTGTGGGACCGCAGGAAGAGGCCGCGGTCGGCCCACTGCAAAGGGCCATCGATACCTGGGTTCAACTCACGGAAACGCGCGGCAACTATCTTGACGTGGGCGCCAGTGACGTCCCGGCTGGAACGCACGACCTAGAGTCCGTCTTCCTGCACGAGATTGGGCATTGCCTCGGTGTTGGGCACGCCAATATCGGCACTGACGCGGAGATAAGCGACGGCTGCCCGGCCATCTGTGATGGCTGCGACGAGGAACAGTACACCGCCTCGTTTTGCGGGAACAATGACGTCTGGGATTTTGACTCCGGACAGCAAGACGGAATCGAGGGGACCTTCGACGATGATCGTGGAGATGATGTCAACGTCTTCTGGTTCAACGACAACTTCAATGACCCGTTCTTCGTGATCAACCCCGTTGATGGCCAGACCTATACACGTGACCCCAGTAACCTACCTAGTTCGCACTCCGCCGCGGCCTGGGGCAGCCTTGCATACTCCCAGTGGCGCGGTCTAGCAGATACAGAGGCAGTAATGGCTGCGAGGATAGGGCCGGGTGTGGCGAAGCGCCAATTGTCGGCCGATGAGGTCTCAACGATTCTCTTCGGCCGGACAGGTCTGGACGAATCCGTCGGCACGTCTGACGACTATGAAATAGGAATACGCTATTCCTCTGACCCATCTGACTGCGACCTTGAGGTTGAGTTCATCGATGACTCGCTCATCGAAGGGCTTGCTCAATGTTCTTTCACCGCAACTGAGTTGGCCTCCGACCACTACGCCATAACCTCCAGCAAAATCGAGGTCAACCAGGACATCGACTGGTATACAGGCGAGGGCACTGATGGTGATCCCCCGGACACCGCTACCAACCCTGCGTCCGGGGTAACTGACGACTTGGCTGTCCTCAACGGGACCGTCAACCCCAACGGACTCTCGACGGAAGGCTGGTTCGTCTGGGATGACGACTCCTTTGTCGATGCCTTCTCAACCCCCCGAGTTTCGGTAGGTTCAGGCAGCTCCAGCGTACCAATCGCCTATGGACTCGCAGCTTTGGACTGCGAGACAACATACTACTTCCAAGCCTGGGGTGAGAACAGCGCGGGCCTTGACTCGGGTACGGTCCGATCCTTCACAACTGGAACCTGCGGCGGTGGAGGTGGCGACGAAGAGCTCATCACGAACGGCGGCTTCGAACCTGGCAGCGCCGGTTGGGAGCTCTCCGGCGACTTCCAGGCAGACGACCGCTTTAGCTGTACTCACAGCGGTTCGGGGTATGCGTATCTGGCCCTACCAGACGGAAGCCGGGGCGACAACTTGCACGGCGAGCTGGATCAGGTCGTTTCGATCCCTGCAGCAGCAGATTCCCCGGAACTCTCCTACTTCTACAGTATCTCCACCGACGACCCGAGCGGGCAGATCGAAGACGCCATGGTCGTGTGGATCTACGACGAGGCCGGCGACACCGCGCTCGAGGCACTCGCGACATACTCCAACCTAGACGCGCAGAATGGCTGTGGCTCGACGTTCTACGACTCTGCCGGGCCCTTCGATCTTTCGGACTACATCGGGGAGACAATCCGCGTTCGATTCGAGGCAGCTACCGACTCTCGCAGCGGGACCGGCACGGTTTTTCGTGTGGACGACGTCAGCCTCCAAGCGGAGATTCCCCCTGGAAGTGCACCGGACGTGAGCACAGAGTCAGCGGACGAAATCACTAGCCACTCCGCGAACCTCAATCTGCAGGTGACGGCTAACGGCGCCGCCACGGACGTTTGGTTTGAATGGGACGATGATCCGAATCTAAGCAACCAAACGGATTCCGTCGCGGTCAGCGAGGATGCGGTGAATCACCCGGTCAGCATCGAGCTGTCGGGGCTCAATTGCGAGGAGACGTACTACTTCGAGGCCTTCGCGTGGAACGTACACGGCGAGGACGACGGTATCCAACGGTCGTTCACAACAGGTGCCTGCCCAGGAGGCCCGCCAACGGCGGACACAGACCCGGCGGAGGCGATCACGTCCACTTCGGCCCGGCTTACAGCCGAGATCCTCCCAAACGGGCTCTCGACTGACGCTTGGTTCGAGTGGGGTGAGACAACCAGCCTAGGCAACTTGACACCTCGGCAGGGCGTCGGCTCCGGGACCTCCTGGGTGGACTTCGATGCCGATCTCGCGAGTCTCGACTGCGGGACGACCTACTACTTCGAAGCCCATGCAGAGAACTCTGCCGGCGAGGATGACGGCGCCACGCACTCGTTCGCGACGCATGACTGCGATCCCGGCAACAGGCCACCCCAGGCGACGGGTGACAGCTACTCAACGCCGGTCGATGCGCCCTTGTCTGTCGCAGCTCCTGGAGTCCTGGGTAATGACTCCGACCCCGATGGCGACTTCCTTACCGCGGATCTGACAGGAGACGTGCTCCACGGTTCACTGACGCTGCATCCGGACGGTTCATTCGATTACTCCCCCGTCGCCGGCTACGAGGGCCCGGACTCGTTCTCCTACGTGGCCAACGACGGCCTCCTCGACTCCAGCCCCGCCACCGTCAACATCTCGGTCGGCGACGCATCACCAATCCAGTGGCCTGACTTCATAGACCTGAACACTCCGCCCGGGACGGAGTCGGTGCCCACCACTCGCATCTACGGGGATTACGAGTTCGGTGATTTCGGCGCTGGCGTGGCCTCGGGCGACTTCAACAATGACGGGTTCATGGACGCCCTGGTGAGCGCCGAGAACGAAGAGCCCCTAGGGCGTATCGACGGAGGAGCGGCCTACGTCGTCTGGGGATCCAGCACACTGTCGGAGGTCACAGAACTCACCTCCTCATCGGCAGGAGTCACCCAGATCTTCGGGCGGACGGACGAGGAACTCGGCTCTTGTGTCGCTGCGGGAGACGTGAACAACGACGGTTTCGATGACCTCATCATCGGAGCCGAGACATTCGACGCCGGTACCGACGACAAGGCAGGAAGAGTGCTCATAGTCTACGGCGGGAACTCTCTTCCGGCCATGATCGATATGGAAGCGACATCAGTCGCGATGACCGAGATCCACGGCCCAGGCCCAACCCACTTCCTCGGCAGGAGTTGCTCCGTGGGCGATGTCAACGGTGACGGCTTCGCAGATGCGGTAGCTGGCGCCCCAAGCGTAGATATCGGTGGAGACAATGATGTGGGCAAGATCTTCATCGTCTACGGGTCGGCCACTTTGCCCGCGGTAGTCGATCTTGGGAGCGGCCCGAGCGGCGTTACGGAGATTCGTGGCGCAGGTCACCTAGATTCCATCGGCGACAGCCTGGGTGTCCTCGATCCGAACGCCGATGGTTATGGCGACTTGGCCTTCGATAGCAGTTTCGCAACTCCGACGAACGTCTTTGTGCTTTGGGGCAGTTCGTCACCACCGAGCTTCATCGACCTAGCGTCCTCGCATGCCGGTACCACCAGGATCGAAGAGCCCGACAGCGAGTTGTGGACTGCTTTCGGTGAGAGCCTCGCAGGTGGGGACCTCGACGGCGACGGGGTGCAGGACCTCATCATCGGGGCTGAGGCGGCTGAATACAACTGCAACGAGGATTGCGGGACAGTGTTTGTTCTATACGGCGACAACACCTTCAGTTCTCATGCCGTTATTGATCTGGGTGTGCCGCCTGGCACAGAGGCGGTGGCGGTGACGAGGATCCACGGGCTCGCAGATTTGGACTACCTAGGCAATGCCGTGAGTACGGGTGATGTCAACAATGACGGATACTCAGACGCGCTCCTCGGAGCCCCTGCCTTTGGAGTGTCAGCGGGTGTCACCTTTGCCATCTTCGGTCGTCCTGAGTTGCGCCAGTTCGTAGAGGTCCCCCCGGACTACGCCGCGTTCGAGGGCACGCAGATCCTCGGAGTCGACGCCCTAGACGCGATGGGGGACGCTCAGGCGAGTGGAGACATTAACGGAGACGGTTTTGACGATGCCGTGATCGGCGCAAGCAACGCCGCCCCCGGAGGTGTCACAAACGCCGGTGAGGCTTACATCGTCTATGGCGGTGTCCGATCTCTCTCACCACCGTTCCGCACATTGACTGTGAACGTCCTTGGCAATGGCGGCGGCACCGTCGTAAGCACGCCTTCAGGAATCACCTGTACCGACTGGTGTGAGGCCCCTTACCTGGTGGGGTCGCAGCTCGACCTCGATGCAAGCGCTGATCCCGGTTCAGTGTTCGATCGGTGGCTCGGCGGCGGCTGCACGGGTTCTGCTGCGTGCAGTGTGATCATCGACTCGGACGTATTGATTGGCGCCCTTTTCATTGAGCCTGGCTCGTGTGGCGAAGCGGACACGCTCCACCTCCACGATCTGGCAATCGAGTCGACTGAAACATTCGAGGCTTGCACTGGGTTGTCTGCCGGCTCGGGGTTCAGCGTCGAGCCCGCGGGCGATGTGACACTTCGCTCGGGCGGCGGCGTGTCTCTCGAGAACGGCGTCATCGTCGAAGGCATGTTGGCGATCGAGATTGATCCCTCGCTACTGCCTTGAAGCGGAGTCAATCCCGGTATTCTTGGGGTGGCCCACAAGATCGGGGTTGGTTAAGAACGCCGAGAATTCCAGTCTCCCCTGGCATCAGATCTGGAGCACGTCACCAGTGCGGCCGAGACCTAGGTGCACTCCAGCGGTACGGGCGGGCCTGTCTCTCCGCCCAGAGCCAGACAGTCTGTTGCTCGACGGCAGCTCGACAATGGGCAACGGTGCCTAGTACACTCGCGCCACTTACTTAGCTGTCACTGAGATCTCTTAGGTTCCGCAGCCTGGTTCTGAAGGGCTGGGGGGGACAAGATTGAAAGCCTTCAAGGGCGCGATTCTCGCATCGCTGAGTTTCACTATTGCGTTTTTCCTTTCCCTGACCGGCTGTATGGCGGGTCAAGCCGCTGGGGTCGAGGCGGATCGAGCCACAACGGCCTTGGTGCAGGCTGAAGAGCGAGCTCCGAGGGAGCACTGCGACCCGCAGCTGCTGGAAGAGACTAGAGGCGGCGCAAACGGGTACGGCGGATTCGGCGATGCCTGCCAAGGGTACTTCCGCGAGTTGTCTACAACGGAACCGCTCACCCCTATCTCGTTGCGGTCTCTGTACATCGTCCCCGAATCCGGTGAACCGCTAGAGGCCATCGCAAGGCGAGAGGGGCAGCGGGTCGTCTGGGTGAACGTCCCTGTCGCTGATGCTCGTCCGGTGATGATTCTGATTCAAGCTGGGAGCCACTCGGCGAACCGCGCCGGCTTCAGGAAGACCTGGGCAATGACTGCGTGCCGCGACGGGGCTTCCCCCGACCTGCTCTTCAACCGCGGAGAACTGCAGAACCTTATGAGAAGGAGGCCACGAGGAACGGTCCACCTTGGGGCTCTTGCGACGACGCCCTCGTTCTGCGAGCCCGTTGAACCTGGCACTCGCCTCTATTTGCCAGTTGGTTTTCCGGAAAGCAAGGATGCTCATCCCGGCAGCAGCTTTGAAGCGGTTGTTGACTTCCACCCAAAGCCCCTATCCCGGCCCACCTTCCGCCTGCTGAGGGATAACGGAGATGCCCTAAATGGCTGTACGGATGACCTCAAGCTTGAAGAGAGCCTCGAGCTGCGAATCCGCTGCCCGCTCCCACGTTGCAGGAGCGTCTATTCTCTGGAAGTCGTCGTTGACCCCGCAACTGGCTCGGACATGGTATTCGAGCTCCTTCTCGGGCGAGAGAACTGCGGACAATGAGTGGGCTCAAGCTCCTTCTAGTCATCGTCTTGCTCGTGTTTGCCACCACCGGGCTTCTGCTAGACCGCATTCGACCGAGAGCGGAGGCAATTCTGCTCGTCCCGAGTACTGCCGGCGGCACGGAAGTGGTCTTTGATATCGCACGGGAGGACATCCTTGAGTCGCCGACGGCCTTGGCGATTGGAACCGCCAATACCTCGGACATTCGTTGCATTGACGGTGACCCTGAATGCAACCACGTTTGGCTACCGCCGCAGGGATCCCCTGCAACCACTCTCCGAGCCTTCCGGATCGTCGGGCCCGACCGCTTGGCACTCCGCCTGCCAGTCAGCGACCTTCGATACACGTTCCAAGAACCCGCTCGCCTGCTCATCGGACTCTCCAACGGGCGGGATGAACAGATCCAACTCTCACCACACGGTAGCATCTCAGTTGCTCTATCACGTCAAGACCATTCGGTGCTCTTGCTGCGCGGTCACGTCACCGTTGGCGGGCCCTGCACTACTCACGCCCGCGTGACATTTCTTCACTTCCCGACGGTAATCCGCGATCTATCCAAGTGCCAATCTGGCTGGGCGCTCTCGAGCGAGCGACCGGCCACAGTCGAGTTGACCACGGCTGACATGCAAATCCGAGCTTCGGCCGCGGACCTAACCATCGAAGGAGAGTCAATCATGCCATCGATGCTTGAGCGCCTAAGCGAGAGAGCTCCTCCATGGATAAACCTACTCGCCATCTTGGCTGGGTTGGTGACTGTCATTGGTGCTTTCCGTAACGCTGTCCGAACCATCGTGATCGCGATTGGTCTCGCCTCCCTACTTGGGTCAGCAGTAGAGGCGACGGGCATCGAGGACGGGAGCAAGCGCAGAATCAACGTTGAAAAATTCATCGTCGGCATAGGGGTAGACGGGTCAGTACGCGGTAGCGGGATTCTTATCGGTCAGGACCACATACTGACCGCCTACCATGTCCTTCATGAGAGCAACCCGACGGAAAACAGCCCCGTCATCTGCGTTCTATCCGCGCCAGTAATAGAGGGTCGTCTTACCCCATCTAACTGCGAGGACAAGGGTGCGACCGGCGAAATCGTGTATCGAAGTGAGGTCTACGACTTGGCGGTCGTCAGAGCTTCTATCGCGTTCCCCGACGTTTCCGGCTTCAGATTCCTGGGCAGCAGCAGCCGCTGCGGTCCTGGCTGCCGAGTGCTGCTATCCACGTACGACGATCCGTCGAAGCGGCTCTATAGCGACCCAGGGACCATCGCCGTCTCTTCCGGAGACAGGCTCACAATCGACTGGCCAAGTCTGACTGAGAGCCCGGGGTGGTCGGGCGGCGCGATTCTTGACAAGAAGCTACGACTGGTTGGCCTATACACCGAGGACGACTCGAGCGGACAGCAGAGCTTTGGAGTCCCATTTGACACGGTGCGGGCCATCCTCCCAGACGACATTCCAATGGAACACAAAGTCAAGCGGAAGCTGGATCGGTGGCTCGTCGCGGGCATCTTGGCAACCATCGGCTCAGGCTACGTGCTAAACGAACGGAACGACGATCTCGATCGAGCAGTAAGCGGCATCGAGGTCATGCCGGCCGTTACGCGAGGTCAGGAGATCATCCGGAATCGCGCGATCGCTGAGGTGCAGTCACTCGAATCTGAACGGGACATCTGGGCAGCTGTGACAGGCGTGGTGGTGACGGCATCGGCCACGTACATAACCACCAAATACCTGTGGCCTCGTTTTCGCACCTGGAAGAACAACTGCAAGAGAAGGTGGGTCAAGTGCAACTCATGATCGACGGCGGAGTTTGTCTGCATTGGCGTCGCACGAGCCAGATCTCGTGGATCAACCTCTCCGTAGCATTGGTGATGCTGGGTGCCTCGGTCGGATGCAACTGGAATGACCTTCCCCCCACGACGCCAGCCAGAACAGCGATGGCCACCCATGAAGGCAAGTGCTACGTCGATCCAGACTGCAACGCTGCACTGCGCGACGCTGGGACTGCACAGTGCGTTGGGAAGGACTCTTGCTCGGGTGTTTGGATGTGCCCGCCGCCTCTGGGCGTGGACATCGACCCGGTCACCGGCTGGGACTGCCCAGGGGCTGGCCAGGAGGACTGCGCGTACAGCGACGGTTGCTTCCTGGTGACCGGCAGCCCACTTCAACAATGCCGCAACGGTGTGTGCGTTGGTGACACATCAGTGTGCAGCGAGCGAATCAAGATCGACGAGTACATCTTTGGGGTAGCGATCAATAGCTGCAACTGCAACGAGGTGGACCCGGGGTCGGCTCCGGCAATAACCGAGTGCCGAGAGGAGCCTCCACCGCCTCCTCCCCCACCTCCTGGCCCGCCTGCGGCACCGGAAGCAGTCGTAGTCAGTCCTGTGTCGAGGAAGGCTATCGACGTGACTTGGCAGGACAAGTCAGACAACGAAAGGAAATTCAGAATTGAGCGGAAGCGAGGCGACGCCGGGCCCTTCCTCGTCGCGGGGGAAACTTCAGCCGACGACACCAGCTTCCGAGACACTGGCCTCGAGTGCGGAACCTCCTATGCCTACATCGTATTTGCCGTTAACCGCCGAGGTGAGACTCAGTCTACGAACGAGGATCGGACCGAGACGAATCCGTGTTGACTGCCGACACTCACCTTTTCTTGATGACCGATGACGTGCTCCCCCCAACTCGGCCCGCTAGACTTTGAGCGATCGGGCCGCATGGGAGGAGCAAGATGCGCAAGAGTCGCTACAGCGTGGAGAAGATCATCCGGGTGCTGCAGGAGGCGGAGTCCGGCAAGTCGGTGAAGGACGTCTGCCGGGAGCACGGGATCGCTTCCGGGACGTACTACGCCTGGAAAGCCAAGTACGGAGGGATGGACGTCAACGAGGCTCGCCGGCTCAAGGAGCTGGAGCTCGAGAACCGTCGTTTGAAGTCGGCGGTCGCCGAGCTGACGCTGGAGAAGCACGCGCTCAAAGACGCTCTGTCAAGAAAATGGTGACGCCCGCGGCCCGGCGCACGGCGGTGAGCCTCTTCCGGGATCGGCACGGTGTGAGCGAGCGTGGAGCGTGTCGGCTGGCGAGCTTTAGTCGCTCCTCGTACCGGCGCAAGAGTCTGCGTGCGGAAGCGGATCAGCCTCTTCGAGAGCGGCTCATGGAGCTCGCTTCAGAGCGGCCTCGCTTCGGCTATCGGCGTTCTGCACGTGATGCTCAGACGCGAGGGCTGGGAGATCAACCGCAAGCGTGTCTACCGGGTCTACCGCGAGATGGGCTTGGCCGTGAGGCGCAAGAAGCGCAAGCGCGTGGCTCAGGCGAACCGTCTGCCACGCGTGGTGCCGATCGCCCCGAACATCCAGTGGTCGATCGATTTCATGCGGGACACGCTTTCGAGCGGCCGGGTGTTTCGGACGCTCAACGTCGTCGACGATGCGACGCGAGAATGCCTGGCGATCGAGGTCGACACGTCGCTCTCGGGAGCCCGCACGGGCCGAGTGCTCAAACGCATCGCAGAGAAGCGAGGAAGCTACCCAAGCCGAATCGTGCTCGACAACGGACCTGAGTGCACGAGCAAGGCGCTGGATCAGTGGGCGTACAAGCGCGGCGTGGATCTGGCCTTCATCCGGCCCGGCAAGCCGATCGAAAACTGCTTCGTAGAGTCATTCAATGGGCGCTTCCGAGACGAGTGTCTCAACGTCCACTGGTTTCTGAGCCTCGACGAAGCGAGGCGGCGCATCGAGACCTGGCGCGTCGCCTACAACCACGTCCGCCCGCACAGCAGCCTCGGCTACGAGCCGCCCAGCCTGGTGGCCCAGGCGGGGCTTCAGCCGACTGCGTCGCCTGCAGCCCCGCCCGTTTCCCCCGCCCAAGGAGGGGTGACTCGAGGCTGATGAAAGTTCAGAATTCCAGAAGCCCGTGGTGTCAGACCGGGGAGCACGTCACGTCGAGCACTACCACCGCGAGAGAAACCACGAGGGACTCGACAACCAGCTGCTGGAACGCGCGTCACCACCAGCGAACCTGGACGGCGAAGTTCATCGACGTCGACGCCTCGTTGGACTACTCAGCTCCTACCATCGCGATGCCGCGTGAGCCTTCGGCTCATTATTCGCACCCTACGGGGTGCGAATCGCCGGAAGGTGGCCACGCACGCCATCGCAGTTCCTGGCTGAGATGGGCCTAAGCCCCTAGCTTTGGGAGTTCTGTGTGGACCGCTCTGCACCCCGCGGCTTGCCACGCCCTCCGCTTGGCCTGGCGCGATGGGGTTATCCACTGTCCACGCTTTGACCTCCTCTGCATGCTCACGCCATCGGTCACGCGAGATTCACACTTGGAGAGTAGCTATGCAGCCTCTCTCTTCGAGCCAGATTCACTATCGGTAAGGATCCGCTGTGCTTCTTCCATCACAAAAACTCCCATCGGGTCGACCGGCGCGCTGATCGTCCCGCGCACCTCGTGGAAATACCAATTGCAATCGTCCCATCGTGTTCGCCAGTAAGCGTACCCATCCGGATCGAGTATGTCCCGTTGAATCTGGTCTGGCGACAGAGGATAGTGCTCGTAGTTTTGCCAAAAAACTTTAAAGTCGGCAGTTGTCATTCCGGCCCCAGTCTGGGTGTTCAGAACTGAAAGAACGATCTCGGCGCCCGCGTCAACATCATCTTCGACGAAGTTGGCTATCTGAAACCAAACACGTACAAGGCCCTGCAGCACGTTCTCATGCTTCTCGAGGTACTGCCTCGTAGTTACGATCCCGTTGATCGGAGGAGGCGCCAAATCAGCACCGATCACGATTGCCTTCATGCCTTCCTGGGTCGCACGCGTTCGCTGTGGTATGCCACCTAGATAGAAGTCTCCGGTTCCTCCCAGGAAAGCGGCAAGACCCTCATCCGGACCCAAGTCAATTACGTTCACATCCGCCATGAAATCGAGTCCGGCTCGGTACGCTGCCCCAAGAACGGCCTGCTCCATATCAGTGCTGCTCGTAGTAATGACCGTTCTTCCGCTGAGTTGCGCAATAGCCCGACGGACTGCGATCTGGCGGTCAACACCTTGCGCCACGAGCTCCTCCACGGACTCGAATTCCGGGCGTGCCATCAGAGCGGCTCCCGCATCGAATATGTTGAAGCCGTAGTAGTAAACAAATTCCGGCCAGCTCTCATGAGTGGCGATGATTGAGGAAATGTTGTTAATCGCGACGTCGATCTCGCCCGCTGCGAGCGCTTCTTGCACCTCCGACCAGCCGAGGACCACGAACTCCACGTCGAGGCCTTCGTCCTCATACCAGCCCTTTTCTTCTCCAATGATGGGTAGAAGTGTGTCCTGGAATGGCGAGACACCAAACCTCACCTTCGTAAGCTCGATCGCTGAGCTCTCTTCAGCCTTCGGCCCGCAAGCTGCCGAGACCAAGACAAGCGTCAGCAACCATCCTAGTGCGAATAGTCTCCTGTTCATCTCACGTCTCCTTTTTCTAAGCTGTTCAACGATCTTGGCTGCGGCCAGACCATAGAGTGAGTCGATCGGTTAGGAGCCGTAGAGCGCGGTCTACCGCCCAGGCTTCGACTCCTATGATTACAAGGCAGAGAAGAATCATGTCGGTGTTTAGACTTCGTCGAGCCACCATGACCAGGAATCCAAGGCCCGTTTGAGCACCCATCAACTCTGCGGCAACGGTGAGTGCGAATGAGAGACCTAGGCTCACGCGAAGTGCTCCCACTGACTCCGGCAGAATTGCAGGCAGGAAGACGGTCCGGTAGGCGTAGGATTGGCTCGCACCAAGTGAACGAGCCGCGTCGATTAACCGCGGCTGAACATTCCTGGCGGCCTCGATTGACGCCACCGTGAGCGTCATCATGCAACCCAGCCCAGCCAGAATGATCTTTCCGGTGTTGCCAAGCCCGAACCAGAGGATAAAGAACGGGATGAGCGCTACGACCGGCAGAGGTCGGAGGCCTTCGACAATTGGCTCGAACAGACCGAAGACTATTTGATACCGGGACATCAGGAGTCCCAAGGCCAGTCCCATCAGGGACCCAATCATGAAGCTCGCGAGAACTCGTGCCAAAGTAACGCTGGCGTGAAGCAACAGAGTCTCGCGGACCAGCAGAAGCCGATCGACCAAGGCCTCTGGGCTTGGGAAAAAGAGTGGCTGCACCACTTGGAACCGCTGGGTCAGCAAGTACCAAGCTAGCCCAAGACTCAGAACGGTGGCCAAGCTCGCTACTCTGCGTGGCATACCGCGAGAAGGCCTATCGTTCATCTTCAACACCCAGTTCTGCGACGTGGAGAACCTCGATTAGTTCTCTTCGAATAAGCTGAAAACCGTGCTCTGTACGCAGAGTGAGCTCAGGGCTCTTCGGCAGCGGAGCTATGACTTCGCGTAGCACCCTCGCTGGGCGCTTCGTCAAGACAATCAGGCGCTGCCCCAAGAACAGGGCCTCCTCGATATCGTGAGTCACAAACACAATAGTCCTGGGTCGTTCGAGCCAGGACTCCAGAAGCTCACATTGCATGCGTTCCTTCGTTGGCAAGTCCAGTCCGGCGAATGGCTCGTCAAGCAAGAGAATTGGGGGGTCATTGATGAACGCTCTCGCAAGATCGACTCGTTTGCGCATTCCCCCTGACAGCTGGCGGGGGTAGAGATTTCGATAGCGCTCCAAACGCACATTCCGAAGCAGCTCCTCCACCCTCGCGTCAGTGAAGGTGCGCTCCAAGCCCCTCGCGCGTGGGCCGTACCTGAGGTTTCCCTCTACAGTCAGCCACGGAAAGAGAGCATCCTCCTGAAACACTACTGCTCTATCCGTGCCAGGCCCCTCGACGGGCTGCCCGTCGACGCAAACTGACCCCGAGGTCGGTCTCAGGAAGCCAGCCACGAGATTCAGTACAGTCGACTTTCCGCAGCCGGAAGGCCCCAGTAGGGAGAGAATCTCATTCTCTTTGACACTGACCGAGAGGTTTGAGACTGCCTCGATAGCCCCTTGCCCTGAGTCGAACGTCATGCTCACGTTGTCCAACTCAATGCGTGCTCTAGCGATGTCCGGAAAGCTAGCCATCTTCTGCTGCCGAAACGAAGCCTAGGTTCACATTTTCGAGTCTCTCTACATGGGACTCCTCGAGTAGCTGCACGTACTGCTGAGGGTCGAGGGGAGCCCCGGCCCCACCAAAGGGCTCGTACTCTGCTGTGATCCAGCCAACAAGCTCTTCGATTCGTTCTTGCGCTAGAGGGCTCAGCCTTCCAAGGATCTCATCGAAAAGACCTGAGACCTGCGTCAGATCTAGGCCAGCTTCCTCCAGGCGACTCCGACAAGCAAATACCTTGTTGATCGGCGCATGCCACTTCGGCGGGATCGACGGCAAGGCCTGCCACAGCTCGGTGTCCTTGACCACAACCTCCAGGCGGGGAGCACGACGACATGAGCTTGCTGCTATGAGTTGGGGGTGGCCACCCGCGACCAGATAGTGGTCTCGGTAGCCTTTCGCCAAACCCGCCATCGCGGTGCTCGTATTGGCCTCCGTGGCTATGACCACCTCATCCTGTCCAACGTTTGGCCAGTCGAAGAAACCTTTCCACTCCTCTTCCTCTATGACCCGGAGATCCTTCGCTAGGCCGAGTAGCAACCGCGCATTGGCCTCGATGTCAGAGCCCGCCTCCACGACGATCACCTTGCCACCGAGGTTTCTGAGAATGCGCTGCAGTATCTCGCCCCCGGAGAGGTCTGGATTGGCACGTTGAAGATCCGAGTAGCTGGTTGGTTCACGATCTTCGCTCGGCTTTTGGCCGATGATGCAAAAGCACGGCTCAAGCCGGATTCGCCAGTGATTCAGCTTCACGAGACCCGGAGCCCCTCCCAGCGCGAGATGACGTGCTTGTGCCTCATTGCCGAGGCAGAAGAGTGGGCCTTGAGGCTTGGTGATCTCTGACAGGAGATCGGACCAGGGCCTCGTCTCGACGGCGCCCTCTTTGGCAGCGGCAGAGAGTTGATTGAGCCCGGCGACGAAGTCGCGTGTCGCCCAAGCGAGGATCAGATTGTCAACAAATGGGCCAATCGCAAGGAACGGTGTTCCCTTCGCGATGACCGCCGCATAGCGGATTTCCTCTCCGGCATCGCTTCTTAGTTCTTGGTAGTCGAGGCCGACGGCCTTGGCCAGAGCCTCAAGCGTGGTGTCGCTGGGCGATCGCTTGCCGCGAAGTATGAGAGATACCGCTGACTTGGAGAGACCGCTCTTCGCTTCGATAGCGGACAGCTTCAGTTTCTCCCGCTTCACGGTTGCGTCGATCTGAGCAACGCACCAGTCCTTGAGCTGGATCTCCGAGACCCGCTTTTCGATCCGGGTTCCTGCGGTCAAGTTCGTCGCCTCCTTGGGCCTCGGTGGAAGAAAACAGGTGCGCCCCGTCCCTGGGTCGGGGCGCACCTGAACGGGCCGTCTAGGCCCGCGGCGACCTGCGGAGAACCTGGAAGATGTGCGCGCAGATCACGGCGACGTAACTGAGCACTTCCAGGCCCTTGAGCAGAATGGCGGCCATAATGGGCCTCCCTTCGGTTTAGGACACGGCGCGGGACACCGGTCAAGTTGACAACAGGTGCGGGGCGCCTGTACACTAGACGACCGGGAGTTTGACAGCGCCCCCAGGGGGTCGCTGTCGGAGGGACGTCAAGTCCCCGCGGCGCACGCCGCACCCACAGCCAGGGCCTTGCCGCCCTGGTTTTTTCTTGCCTTCTGGCATCGTTGTCTCGGAAGCGTCTCATCGTTATCGCGAACGATATAACAACTTGCGCCGATTTGTCAAACGACTTGTTTGCGCCCGCCATCTGCACCCAGTTACCTCGCCGAATCCGCCTACCAACTAGGTATGTAGGCTCCGAAATCAAAACCGACACCCGCAAGCCGGTTACGGCCTGGTTCCCCTGGTTCCCCACGTCGTCGGCCTCACGCCCGACCCCGGACTTTTTCCTCCCTACCAGTCGGACAACGGGCCTGCGGTTTCGCTACCACGAAATCCTCGGCCAAAAGCCCGGGGTCGGCCGTTCGTCTCCGCCCGCCTGACGGCGGGTTCGCCACCCTATGGGTGGCCGAAGCCAACCGACGACGTGGGGGACTAGCCGTTCCGGGCTAGCGCCCCACGAAGGGTTGACTGGCTAGGCTTCGATCCCCTCGCAGCTCTCCCCTTCCCCGCCTTCGCTGGCGAGAGCTTCCAGGCACTCTCTAACGAGCTGTGCCTCCTGGTTTTCGATCGGGACGAATCGTACGTCTTCGTCCTGTCGCACGCTGTCCCGAAGCCTCTTCGCCAGCTCGAGGCGCTCCTCGACTGGTAGCTCCAGCAGCTTGTTGAGTTCGCTCTTGTTCATGCCATTCAGCATAGGCCTGTCCAGCGACTTTGCAAGTTCTCTTGGGTATACTGATTCCAGATCCCCGTACACGGTTCGGAAACCGATCCCTACTGCCTTGCTGGCTCGGTCACCCATAACGACCCGGCAAAGCCACCTGCGAATAGGACGTGGGGGCAGGTAGCTTGCGCGGCATGCGTGGCGTCACGTCCTATTGGCCGCGACTGCGGCGCTAGGAGTAGGGGTCGGCTTCGGAACCATGAGCGAGATCACGTACATCGGCGAACGCACTCCCTGGGGCGAACCCCGGCTCTTTGGCGTGGAGCGAGTCGATCGGCGGCAGCACCTCTACACCGTCGGCAAGACGGGTCTCGGAAAGACGACACTTCTTCGGAACCTCCTCCTCCAGGACATCCACCGGGGAGAAGGAGTCGGCCTGATCGATCCGCACGGCGACCTGGCCGAGGAGATCCTCGATCACATCCCGGCGCATCGCGCCAACGACGTTCTCTACTTCAACCCTGCCGACCTCGACTTCCCCATCGGCTTCAACATGCTCCGCGCCGCATCACCCGACGAGGAGCACCTGGTCGTCTCGACGACGGTCTCGGCCTTCAAGCACCTGTGGGCTGATTCCTGGGGACCGCGGCTCGAGTACATCCTCTCGAACGCGCTGGCGGCTCTTGTCGAGCAAGGGCGGAGCACTCTCATCGACGTGCTGCGGATGCTCTCCGACGAGCGCTACCGCACTCGCGTCGCCCAGCGGATCCGCGACCCCATCGTCCGCCGCTTCTGGCAAGAGGAGTTCGCCGCCTACGACAAACGGTTTCGCGCCGAAGCCGTGGCGCCGGTGCAGAACAAGCTCGGCCGTTTCCTCGCTTCCGCACCGCTTCGGAACATCCTCGGGCAAGTCCGCAACGCTCTCGACCTACCCTTCATCATGGACAACCAACGGATTCTGATTGCCAATCTCTCGAAGGGCACCCTGGGCGAGGACAAGGCGGCGCTTCTCGGTTCACTGCTCGTCGCCTCGTTCCACCTCGCCGCCGTTCAGCGCGCGCGAGTTCCGGAGGAAGAGCGGAAGGACTTCTACCTCTACATCGACGAGTTCCACAACTTCACCACCGACGCCTTCGCAACGATCCTTTCCGAAGCTCGGAAGTACCGTCTCTGTCTGACACTGGCACACCAGTATCTGGAGCAGCTCCAGCCGGAAACGCGGGCGGCCGTCTTCGGAAACGCAGGGACCCTTGTCAGCTTTGGCCTGGGTTCGACCGACGCGGAGATTCTCGCTCCCAACTTCGCGCCGCTTGGGCCGGAGGCTCTGACCGACCTAGCGAAGCATGAGGCGTACGTGCGGCTGCTCTCCGCGGGAGAGGTGAGCTCGCCGTTCCGAGCCAAGACGCTGCCTCCACTCGACATGTTCTCGGGCCAGAGTGGGCGGCTGATTCGTCACTCTCAGAATCGCCATGGCACGCCGCGGGCCGTTGTAGAGGAGAAGATCGAGCGCCGCCTCGCGGCCTGAGTTGGATTGAGTCTCCCCTGTCGGTACTCTCTTCCGCACGACGCGAAGGGAGGTTCAGCATGCCTCGGAAGAAGAAGACCGGACGACCCGATCCTAAGTCCAGGGACTACTTCTACCTGTTGGAGGTCACGGGCTTCTCTCTCGCTGGAGGGGCGAGTTCGTGGTACCCGGACGAGCTCCCGGATATCCACGACCGCAACTACCGAAAGAAACTAGAGAGGCCGCTCCTCCACGAGGACTTGCGGCTCCATCTGGAGCTCCGCCCCGTCGATCCACTCATGCCGGAGGTAACCGATTGCTCCGCCGACCTCCGTGGTCACGAGGCGAATCCAGAGCCCGACTACGAGTCCTTCGGCGGATCCATCACCAAACGTAAGGAGAGGCTCAACTACTGGTTCCAATCCACGGTGAATCTGCCCAGAGACCTGGCTTCGGTGCTGTTCGCGGGCCGCGGCGTCTTCATCCGCTTTCAAGGGTCGAGGATCTACCGTGGCAGCGCAGGTCTTTGTGGGCTTGAGTGGTGGTGCGGTGACCATCCGGATCTGCTTGCGGAGCTTGAGGACACCGACGATCACTCGCCCTGAGCTCCGGCGTCTCACTTCCTGTCAGCCGAAAGCTAACCTCGGCTCCAGATGGGCCGGTTCCACTTGTTGTCCTACCCTTGCGAACCCGTTCGCTTCACGCGATGACTCCCGCGACGCTGCTCGCTAGCCTGGTGGACCGACCAACCGGCGCGCCCACCAGGTCAGTCGATTCACCTGTCTTGTCTCAGTTGATATTTCGGCACCCGTCGATCCAACAACGGAGAGGCGCCCGTCCTGCATCAAGAACCGCTGACCGGATCGTTCGCATTGCCAGTTCCTTCGATTGAACACGGCACAAGAGTCGAAGCCCACCGAAGTGGCCACCTTCGCCGATCCGCTCCGCTCCGTACGAAGCTCGATGACGGCCTGTGCCTCGACAACCGCCTTGAAGCGGATCGGCGACTGGGCCCCGGTCGCCGGGCTCCAGCGATAGACGGTCACGATCCCCCGTGTTGCATCTCGGCTCGGAGGAAGCACAACCACCAAGAGAACTGCCGCAACCGCGGTCAACAGGGCGGCCGCCAAAGATCGCCGAACGAATCCGGCGCTCGTCGCGCTCCTCCATTGCTCTCTGGCTCTGCGAGCGTCTTCGGGTAGCGCGAGAGTTCGGTAGCGTTCTCTCCTTTTTCTAAGCAGCTGAGCTATTGCGTCGATGCAGCCAAATACCCGCGCCACCGAGGTAATGAAGAGCCAGACTACGCCGTTCCACATAGCCCAAATCGGGACCTTCCACACGAACCGACTCGCCCGAACATAGGGGTTCAAGAACATCTTGAGCAGGTTGATTCCGTACCAAAGTCCCGCCACCAAGACAATGTTCGTCGCGATGACTGCTGGGGCCTCTTCGTTCAGAAGCGCTACTAGGAGTAGAAAACCGATGCCCGCGTAGATCGAAAGATGGATCACTGTCAGGAGCGCAAGAATCCTGAACGACTTGAAGAGAGAGCCGTAGAACGACCGATCGTTCCAGAGCACCTTGACCGTGCCTCGTTCCCAGCGCCTGCGCTGCCGAAAATACTCTGGGATTGTTGATGGGACAGTCGTCTGCACCGCGATACTTGGGAGGAAGCCGATTCTCAGGCCGCGTTTCATCAGGTTGACGCTGATCTGAAGATCCCCCGTCTCAAAGTCGGGTGTCATCGCACGAAGCGCGACCAAGAGCTCGTCCGCCCGGAATAGACCACCCGGCCCATTTATCACCCAGAGCTGCTGCTGCTTCGCAGTGATCCAGTTGTCGGCCTGCACCGCTGCATAGTCCACGTACACGCACTCTTGGAGTGGGTTGGAATCGCCCTCAATTAGTGCGTCAATTCTCAGCGCGAGACCCGCCAGGTCGTTGCGGACCATGAAGTCTCTGGCCCTGCAAAAGACCTCGTCTATCGGCCGACCGCTGTTCTCGATGAATGAGTCGGCGTCGAGTAGGAAGACATAGGGTGGTAGCTCCCCTCGTCGATCCATCTGCTCGAGCACCTCGCGAATGGCTCCCTCCTTGCGCATATTGCGCTCGAGGTGCAGGACATCAACTCCATGCAGGTCCTGCCACCGTTCGAGAATCGCTCGGCTCGAGTCGGTCGACGCGTCATTAACGAAACTGATCCGGTCGAGGTACCCGGCTTGGTGAATCCGCGTCAGAATCGCGTCCAGAGTGTCGGCCTCGTTGAATACCGGGACTACGATACGAAAGTCCACCTTGACCGAATCCATAGCGCACTGTGCGCGCCAGTTCACGTCTGTACCACCCTGGCTGCTGGGTTTGCTTGGCATAGTACTTAAGGGATCCGGGCCCAGAGTCTGCTGGACCTTGCGAGCTTGTCCCCTTGAAGGCTGACTTGAGTTGTCCACATGCGGCCAAACACCACAGTGGGTATCCTAAAAGTGTATGGCACAGTACGCACGAAGGCCACGCTTCAAGAGGTCCCTAACCCGCAACTTCCACCTCACCGAACGCGACCTCCAGATAATCCAGCACGTCCAACGACACCGACTGCTCAACTCCGAGCAGATCGTCTCTTTGCTTGGCTCGGGTAGCCCGCAACAGATTCGCCGCCGACTACAGCTACTCTTCCACAACCGCTACCTCGATCGCCCGCCGGTTCAGATAGCCGACTTCTACCGGACCCCCGGCACGTTGCCCATGGTCTATGGGTTGGGCAACAAGGGGGCCGAGGTCCTTGCGGAGCAACTCGAGCGGCCACTCAGCAGAGTCGACTGGACGAGCAAGAACAGGTCGATCGGTCCGCGCTTCTTCCACCACACGCTGATGGTCGCCTCGATCATGGTGGCGTTCGAGGTCGCCTGCCGGCGGCACGACGACGTGCGGCTCATCCCATGGGAGGAGATTCTCGAGACTACATGCCCGCAGGAGACGAAACGCAAGAAACACCCACTTACTTGGCGGGTGCGTGTTCCGGATCATGGCCCGCTGGGGATCACTCCCGACGGGGCCTTTGGCCTGCACTTTCTCGACCGGCCGGAGGGCCGGAACCGCTCCTACTTCTTTCTCGAGGCTGACCGGGCGAGCATGCCTGTCTTTCGCAAGGATCTCCGAGGCACCTCCGTCGTCCGCAAGCTCCTCGCCTACCACCAGACTGCGGCCCAGAAACTCCATTCCGAACTCTTCGGAATCAACAACTTTCGTGTCCTGACCGTGACGCGAAGTCCTAATCAAGAACGCGTGAAGTCGATGGTCGAGGCCGCGCGACGGCTTCAAGGCATGCCTGGCGTCTTCCTCTTTGCCGCCGAGACCTCCGTGACGAGCGAGGATGTCCTCGCGATCATGTGGAGAAACGGCCGCGGTGAACTGACAGCGCTCTACTAGGCCCGAGTAGTCGTCAGAGTAGCGGGAACACTGCCATTCGTTAGGCGGTCGGATACTCCGGCCGGCTTGCCGCGCCTGTCTGGCTGCGCCAACAACCGACAGATCGCGCGTCTCGGGCGTCGATCGCGAAGGCTCCATGCGGTTCTCCCGTGACCGCCGTGACCGGACCTGGCAGAGGCTCCACGAACATCCGATAGGCCCACCTTTCGGTCTACCCGGCCTATGATTCCTCACTGCGACCACGGTCGCCAACCACCCAGGCCTGCCACCACCCGCGCTGACAGCACCACGGTGCTGTCGGGCGCAGACTCGAACCCTGACGAGCGCGAGCGGCCCACAACGGGCCGGCCGGGGGCGGTGAACTAGAATCGATCCCTTATGGAGCATCAGAGTGTCATCGAGCTGCTTGGGTTGGACCCGTTCGGCAGGGTGTTTCTCGTCTTCAGTTTTGTGCTGCTGTTGGCTCCCTACATGCAGGACAAGGATTTTGGGGTCCTCAAGATCCCGAGTTTTTCGGATGCTGCAACTAGGAAGCTGCGGGTCCTCGGTCCCGGCTTGTTCCTTGGAGGACTGTTGTTATCGGTCCCATTCCTCTCGCCCAAAACCACTGCTTCTGAGCCTAGGAACGAGGAGCTGCTTCGAGAAGCGCGTTCGGCATACGACTCCGGGGACTACTTGTCGGCAGCAGGCTTCTTTGAGCGACTATGTAGCTTAGGTGTATCCGACGCCTGTTACTTCCTCGGGAGGCAATACTCCAATGGTGAAGGCGTAGCTGAGGATGAGGCGAAGGCGGCCCGTCTCTTCCGCAAGGCGTGCGATAGCGGAAACATGGACGGCTGCAACGGCCTTGGTGTTCACTTCGCCAACGGCGAGGGCGTAGCTGAAGACGACTGGAAGGCTGTCGAGCTCCTCCGCAAGGCCTGTGATGGCGGCGTTGCAAAAGGGTGCCACAACTTGGCCAACCACTACGCCTTGGGTGAGGGTGTACCCAAGGACGAGGTGAGGGCCGCCGACTTGTACCGCAGGGCCTGTGACAGTGGATTCATGCCGGGGTGTGAACACCTGGGCGTTCTCTACGTCGAGGGTGAAGGCGTGGCTGAAGACGACGCGAAGGCCGTCGAACTGTTCCGCAAGGCCTGCGACGGCGGAGACCTTCGCGGCTGCAACAACCTGGCCATTCAGTATGCCAATGGCGAGGGTGTCACTGAGGACGACGCGAAGGCTGTCGGGCTTTACCGCAATACCTGTGACCGCGGGGACATGTATGGGTGCACGAGCTTGGGCATTCACTACGCCAACGGCGAGGGCGTGGCCGAGGATGACGCTAAGGCCGTCGAACTCTTCCGAAAGGCCTGCGACGGCGGAGACGTGCATGGCTGCAACTACTTGGGAATTCACTACGCAAACGGAGAGGGCGTAGCTGAGGACGAGGCTAAGGCCGCCGATTTCTTCCGCAAGGCCTGCGCCGGAGGACTCGTGAAAGCGTGCTCCGCGCTATCAGCGTGAGGACTACCAGTCGGCCTCGAGACTCTCGATAACATGTAGTTGTCAGAGTGACTTGCTAGGCGCCGAACTGGGACTTGGTCATTCAATGGGCGAGTTCATCCGCTCATCCTCCCGCCCCCCCAGTGGGCGAACGGAGCGGGGCCGCGCCGGACTATGTCTCGGGTAAAGGGTGACGGGGCCACAGCACCAAGATGAGATCCGTGCGCGAAACGTGAGTGTAGGACTGCGTTGTCGTGATCGACGCGTGGCCGAGTAGCTCCTGGACCATTCGGAGATCAACGCCGTTCCCCAGAGGGAGAGTAGCTGCAGTGTGGCGGAGCCAGGTGAGGCGACCCTTGGTTGCGGTGGCCCGGCTGACGCGAGCACCGGGCAACGCTATATGTCGCCCGAGGAGGGCAAGTGCGTCGAGAGTACGCATCGGCTTGACAACCCCCTCCCCGCGCGTAATGTGAAATCAGCCTAGTTCCTTCCCACCCCTCCCCCACAACCACCCAGGAAAGGAGTTCACATGAGTGAACCGCAGGAGAGTTGCATCTCCAGCGGGCCGCTTCTGGTCCGCGATCTACCGCTCGACGAGCGCCCACGCGACCGATTGCTCAATAACGGGAGCGCTTCGCTCTCGGACACGGAGCTGCTGTCGATCTTGCTCCGCACCGGCAGGCCCGGAGTGTCGTCGATCGACGTCGCTCGCGAGCTTCTGCAGCGCTTCGGAAGCCTCGGAGGTCTCCTTAGCGCAACGCCGGAAGGTCTTCGCCGCCCGGGTCTCGGGCCCGCGAAGGCCGCAACGGTCCTCGCCGCCCTCGAGCTCGCAAGCCGTCTTGCCAAGGCGGCGCTTCCTGAGCGTGAGCCGATGTCCGCTCCCGCCGAAGTGGCGCGCTATCTCGCGCTTCGCTACGGCCTGAGCGACCAGGAGGTCATGGGTGGGCTGTACCTTGACACCCGCAATCGACTCCTCGCCGAGCGCGAGATCTATCGCGGCACCCTCAACCGGGCCGCGGCCGAGCCGCGAGCCGTCTTGAAGCAGGGCCTGCTCCGCGACGCAGCGGGCGTGGTCCTCTTCCACACGCATCCGAGTGGCGATCCCTCGCCCAGCGCGGAGGATCTCGCCTTCACCCGCCGTCTGGCGGAAGCCGGTGAGACGGTCGGTATCCGACTCGTCGATCACCTGATCCTCGGCACCGGCGGCCGCTGGGTTTCGCTCAGACAGCGCGGCACCCTCTAGCCGCCACCTCACACCCAATCAGCAACCGAAAGGAGGTTCCCCTTGGGCGAGCCACAGGAGAAGTGTGTCCAGAGCAAACCCCTCTTCCCGCTCGGTCGCGTTGTGGCCACGCCGGGAGTGCTCGCGGCCCTCGAGGCCGCGGGCGAGCTCCCGCACGGCTACCTCGCGCGACACGTTCGGGGCGAGTGGGGCGACATCCCGGAAGAGGATCGCAAGGAGAACGAACTCTCGCTGCGCGAGGGCTTCCGGATCCTCTCCGCCTACCGCACCCGCCTCGGCACCCGGCTCTGGGTGATCACCGAGGCCGATCGCTCGTCGACCTGTTTCCTCCTGCCGGAGGAGTACTGAACGTCCATCCACCTGAAAGGAGGTACCCCATGCCGAAAGAGGCACGGAAGCCGTCGACCTACGTCGACTTCAAGGAGGTGAAGGCCGCCGTCACGATCGAGGCCGTTCTCGAGCGCTACGAGCTGCTCGACGACCTCGAGCCCAAGGACGACGGCTACACCGGTGATTGCCCCTTCCACGAGGGCGAGAGCGAGCGGCCGTTTCACGTCTCGCTGTCCAAGAACGCCTGGTACTGCTTCGGCTGTGAGGAGGGCGGCAACGTCCTCGACTTCGTCGCTCAGATGGAGGACGTCTCCATCAAGGGGGCGGCTCAGCTTCTGGCGGAGTGGTTCGAGGTGGAGTCGACCCGGAAAGGGTCGAAACGGCGTCGTGGCAAGCCGAAGGCCGTTGAGGCCGACCCGGAGGGTTCAGAGCCAGAAAGCGAGGCCTTGAGCGGCTCTCAGGAGGCCGAAGCTGAGCGCCCTGAGCCGACCGAGAAGGCCTCCGACGCAGATCCCGGCGCCCCCGAGTTCAGCAATCGACCGCTAGGCTTCAGCCTCAAAAACCTCGACCCCGGCCACGAGATGCTCGAGCCGCTCGGTTTCGACCGGGCGACCGTCGAGCACTTCGAAGCCGGCTACTGCGGCAACGGGATGATGAAGGGTCGCCTGGCGATCCCGATTCACTCCTTCAACGGCGAGCTTCTGGCCTACGCTGGGAGGGCTCTGGACGGCGACGCCGGGTACAAATACCCGCCGAAGTTCGATCGGAGTCTGGAGCTCTACAACCTGCACCGGGCTATCGAGCCGGCTCAGGCCGAGGGGCTCATGCTGGTCAGCGACGTCCTCGAGGTCTGGCGGCTGTCCGTAGCCGGCCACGCCAACGCCGTTGCCCTCATGGGCGACGAGATGAGCGCGGAGCAGGAGGCGCTCCTAACATCGTTCGCCGGCGAGTCGGCGCGAGTTCTAGTTCTTTGGCCTGAGACGGCCGGGCGCGATGCCATCGTCGCTCGTCTCGTGTCTCAGGTGTACGTGCAGACGATGGAGCTCGAAGAGTTCCTCGCCTGAACGACAAACGCCCCCAACTTCGGGGGCGCTTTTCTTTATGCGGTGTCGGTCTGCCGATCCGGCGGCTCGAGGCGAAGGAGCTTCTCCTCCAACTTCCCCACCATGCGATTGGACTCGGCAACACGGTCGACGAGCAGCCGTTGCTCCTCAACGAGCTTCGTCCTGTCCTCTTCAAGTCGCTGGATGAAGTAGTCCTTCCCCTTGTTTGTGATCGTCAGATCGATGATCTTCTGTCTCAGCCCCTTCACGTCAGCCGTGTCCTCTGCCTCGCTTGGGGACGGCCTGGAGGGCAAGCTGGCTGAAGGCCCAGGTCGCGCCCCGGCCTTCGCCAGCTCTTCCTGAATCGCGCGTTCGACGCTCGCCAGCGTGATGAAGTGCTTGCGCTCGTTCGGATCAAAGTAGCTGTCTAGCCGGCTCATACCGGCCGCGTCCTTCCGGCACCAGTTGATGACGCTGCGCTCCGTCCGCGCGACCCTAGCGTCCTCGAACATCCTCGCAACCTCTTTCACCGTGAGCGTATGGCTCTCACGAGCTTCGGCGTCGTTCGGAAGCGTGCGGAACGCTTCGGAAGTCTGCGGAACCGTGCGGAGGTCTTCCGAACCCTGCGGAACGCTGCGGAAGTCTTCCGAATCGTTCCGAACGTTGTTGGAGTCTTGTGGAGAGTCTGAAGACATGGATGTTGATGACTCCATTGTAGGGAGATGGCGCGGCAACGCAACGCCAGTTATCCACAGTGCAGGCCGGGCTTCCGAAGCGCATACTGAGAACCACTACAAACCGTGTCAGAACACTTCAACCGACAATTTTGGATGCTCGATTTTCGGCTCTTGACGAACCGGGCTTTTCTCCGCTTCATCGGCACCAGCGAGTTCGCCACCTTCCTCGTTCTCCTTCGCCACGTCTGGCGAGGCGACGTAGAGCACTACATGGGGCTTCGGCAGATGTACCGCGACAAGCGAAAGCTCGCCTCGTCCCTCACTCGAAAGAAGATCGCCGAATACACCGGCATCGCCGAGGACAACATCTCCCGCCACCTGACGGCACTCCAGAAGAAAAGCATCATCCAGATCGAGCGCACTGGCAGGCAGAACATCTTTGTCCTAGGCGAGTGGATCGACGTCAAGGGAGATGGCTCCCATCGCGGCGTCGAGTGGTTTTTCATCGACGGCGTATTTGGGGTCTCCAAGGACGATCTGACGAATTCGTCAGATCAGTCCCGACGCTCAGCGTCAGGTCTGACCAGTCGCCAAGCGTCAGACACTAATAGAGAAGAGAATAGAGAAAGAACCGTTGGAGGAAACGGTGGCTTGAAAGACCTCCCTGACCTCGAACAGCCAGGAGCCAAGACGAACTACATAGCGGACGTGATCCTCCGGGAGCTCGGAGATCAGCATTCGGCAGCATTCTACAGGCTCGTAGCCAGGAAAGTACCGGAACCCGCAATCCGTCGAGCCCTGGCGGAGATTCGTGCAGACGGCGCAGACCATCCGGCGAAGGTCTTCACGCATCGGATGATGAGATTCGCTCGCGAGGTGAGCCTGGGAGCTTGAATAGCAAAGACAGAATCGGTTGGCGTACCAAGCTGGGGCTCGGTGTCCGTGCTGTAGGAGAACGGCGTAGAAGACCGGTTTGGTGGGAGACCGAAAAACCAATCAGAGACTCACAGGCCGTGATGCCGGCTCCATGGAACAGCGGGCAAGTGGCTCGCTGGGGCCAGCTTCGCGCCGAGCGCGTACGTATAGGATTGTGGTGCTTTGAGCATTAGACAGCTTGCAGAACTGACCGAAACTCTCCCCAGGGTGACCCGCGACGATGTGATGGGCTACGCCCGCAGCGTGGAACGTGTGCTTCCTGGCATCTTCAGGGATGCGCGAGTCAGGTACGAGGAGCAGCTGGCGAGTGATCTCGTGTTCTTGGCCGGGGTAAAAAGGCTATACGAAGTTGTCTCGTCCACCTATTGGTTGGCAGACAATTCGCTGGCGGCGACAGGTCGCAACGAAAGGCCAACCGAGGCCGCGGTTGTCGGCTCCTTGGTGCTGCGTCGAGGCACAGGGTTTCACAGGGCCATCGGCCGTCTGCTTGGGGACCTGGAGGAAGTGCTCTCGGAGCTTGAACTGCGAGGTCTGATTCGGGAGCGAAGCCTCACGGTAGTCCTCCGCGAGCTGGCAGATGGACACTGAGCAGCTCAAAAGCCAGTTGAAGGGACTCGTCAAGCACCATCGCGAGGTTTTCTCTGAGATTCCCTCACGACGGAGCGCGCTTCTTGAGCTGGCGGCGTTTGTTGGCGTCCGCGAACACTATCGCTCGAATGGCTTCGAAGTAGAGACCGTTAACCCTGGCGCCAGCGCCGTGCTGAAACTCAAGACCTTCAGCAGGGGACATCCCTGGAACTACAGTCGAGCCGTTCTGACCAAGGGCAGGCTCTGCGCAGAGGTGCATTCCAACCTGATGACAGAGGGCGCACACGGGGCAGGTCAGTATTGCGTTGACGTTGGCATCTGCAGGGTCGGCCGAGTGCCTGCTGCAAAGCCTAGAAGAGGCTGGCGCTCTCTTGGGAACAAGGACTTGTTGAGCTTCGTTGAAGTCAAGAGCCTGATGATCTACCCGATGCTCCTCGCGCAGTTCGTCGGCATCGTCCACGAGATCAAGCCTCGGTTCCTTAGACGGCCAAAGGTGCGTTTGTTCGATCGCTACAACCATCTCCCCCCCAGCTTGCTAGTGCTAGGGCGGTTCTCGGGGACATCTGACCAGATCGTGCGGGACTTCATTCAGCGAGGCGTTCAAGTTCACATCGCCGAGCAGTTCGATGGGCGAATGGCCGCCGCTCGGGTCACGCCAGGTCGGTCGCCTCTCTTCTGGGACGACTAGCAAAGAAGCCGACCGAGGTACTTCATTGACCCTAGGCTGGATAGACCGTGGGCGGCGCAGAATACCCTCGCCGCGCCGGGGCGAGAGGTTCGCCGCGGCTCCTCCCACAGATCGACAAGGCGATTCGCTCATCTGCGCCACGCGAACCACGACGGGCCGCTCGCTGCGCTCCGGATCTGCCCCTTACCCACGCGAAGGGATGATGACCATAGAGACGGTGGACTCGAACCAGATCTAGGTCCCCTTCCTCGTTTCTCACCCCTACGGTCATCGCGTCCTGACAGAGATCAGGAATCTGGACCACCCACTGCCGTCTTCGTCGCGCCACCATGCTCCGTCACGCGAGGGCGGCACTTCACTTTGATGGCGCCGTTGCTGAAAGCCTCATCTGTGGATTGGCTGGACCAGAGGTAGGCCTCGCCCGGCCGGAGGTGGGCCATCTTGTCGGGCGTGAGGCCGCGGAGGGCGGCGTTGGCTTTTTGGATGTGCTTCAGCCAGGCAGGCGAGTTGAACTTGTGCAGGATTATCTGGCTCGAGAGCTCGATGAGGGAGACAGGCACCGAGGGCGGATCCTGGCTGGCGACCATGATGCTCGTCCCCTTGTGGCGCATTTCGCGAACCACTTCGACGAGGCCGGCCACCAGGTCCGGGCTCTCGATGTACTTGTGGGCTTCGTCGAAGACCACCAGCTTGTTGAAGGCCTTCCCGTCGTGCCTCGCATCGGCGAAGAGCTGAAGGAGCACAACGAAGAGGCCCAGCGCCTCGTCCTTCTCGATGAACTCGTCACGCAAGTCGACGATGATGAGCCGCCCCGGCCGGATGATCTCGGCAAGGCGGACGCTGTCATCGATGTACTCGGCGGCAAGGTCGAGGCGTAGGCGTGCCATGTCCTTGAGGTGGTCCGGCAGGGGCGAGCCTTCGATTCCCTGGCGTAGGCTGGCCAATGTGAGGTCGTGGCGGAGCGACTTCATCACGCGATTCAACAGGCGGATGTAGGTCGCCTGGTTGCCTACAGCGCCCATCAGGAATCGCCAGTGGCTCGTCTGGAGCTCGGCGGCGGCGAACTTCAGGGGTTGGACCTCGATCCCCTCATACTCGCGGCGGCGTTGGTCGAGCTTGTCCGCAGGCACTAGCAGTACAACGTCTGAGAGGGCCTTGGGTTTAGCGCCGAATCTCTCCCGCAGTAGCGCGATCTGGCCCTCATTCGAGTTGGGGGCCACCATCGACGTGAACTCGGGCTCGTAGTCCATCGTCGGGCTGTAGTGGAAGATGACCGTCGCCAGTGGCTGTGGCAGCTCGTTGATGTGCGGGATCGGCAGCGACGCCATCTCGGCGATTGTGCCCAGGGTGTAGGACTTACCGCCTCCCTGGACGCCGAAGAGGCTGATCGTATGCGTCTCGTTGAGATCGAGGGCGACCTTCCGCGCGGCGAGCTCGCCAAGGATCCCGTACTGGGGGGAGGCGCCCGTAGCGCCAATGAGCACGTCGTAGGGTGGCCAGTCCCGCACACCCGGAGCCTTGGGCTCTCCAGACGTGGGCGGATCTGGCTCGGCGATCGGGGACGTCGGAACCGAGTCTTCGTTCGTGAGCTTGTCCAACTCCGGTGTCACGGACTGTGGCTCGGTGGCCGAGGCGACGGTTGGCGGCGCCACAGGTCCGCTTCCACCATCGCGGCCGTCCGCGGGGTCGCTGTCCTCTGCCTCGGAAGCTGTAGAGGCGAGAGACTCCTCACCCAGGGTGTGGCGTGCTCTCAAATCTTCCCAAGAGACGGAGCGGTCGCGAGACTGCGCCAAGAAGGCCGCCTCGTCCAGCGCGGGCACAGAAGGCGCCCGCTCTCGGCGCGCCGAGAGTTGGGTGGTGCTGGACGTGCCCGGCCTCATGAGGACGACATCCTCCGCGGCGTCGACCGCCACCTCGTCGAGGCTTGGCTCCGGCAACGCAGCATCGATGAGTTGCTGAATGAGGTCAGCGCCGATGCGGTGGTGCTCGATGCCCGACTCATGCTCGGGCGGCTCCGTCCCCGGCTTGTCGAAGTCGAAGATGATAGCCGCCCGTGTGAAGTCGAGCCGATAGCCGCTCTCGAGGCTCCTGAGGAAGAACCTGGCCTCATCGGCAGCCGCCTCGCTCATCACGCCGTAGCGAATGGCCCGATCCAAGTAGAACTCGAGCAGGGTGACCAGTTCGCGCATCTTGACTAGACGGTCCGGGCGATCCACCGGGCCGCGCCGCGGGTCAAAGTGGTAGCCGAGCATCTCCTCGCTCTGGGCGATCTGTTCCGCGATGGAGTCCTTGAGCTGGTTGAACGCTCCGATATCGCCAACCTGCTTGTAGCACTTCACCTCGACCAGCCGGCAGGTGATGATCCGCGCCTGCGCGTCGAGGTCGAACAGCGCGAGGTCGGTGCGCTTGAAGCTGACCTCGTCGCCGAGTTCGTCCGCGCTCTTCTTGAGTGCCCGGTACAGATCGAGGTGGGCGTCGAGAGGTACTACGATCTGATTCTGAAACACTCCCTGGTGCTCGAGGTACATGCGCGAGAGCGCCAGCCCGAGGGCCTCGGCCCGCTGGCTGGGCGAAGAGATGAGCTTGAGGGCGAGGCGTCCCGATAGGGACCGCAACTGGTCGAGGATGGCCACCGCGTGACGCCCGTCGGCCTTCAAGCAGTACTCCTCGAGGACTGGCTTGAGCATCGCTTCGAGTTCGGCGACAGACCGCGAGGTGATGACCAGGCGATGGCCGAGCCCGCCCGCAAGGTCTGGCGAATGGTCGATCAGGTACTCGGGTCGACCGAAGCGCCCGCCGTGGTCGAAGAACTCGATGCCCATGTTGCGGTCGATGGTCAGGACCCAGTCACTGACCTCGTGGACCTTGTGGAGGATGGCCCGGTCCTCGGCGTCGAGCACTAGCTTCGTCACGGGCCGCAGGCCTAGCCCCGTCTCGCCGGTCGCGACCGTCGCCGCCGCACTGGAGATGAGCGCCGGCACCGTGGAGAGCAGGTCGGTCAGCTCCTCGGCTCCGGCGAGCGGCAAGGCCAAGCCGTGCCTCGGCTGCCGTGCCCAAGCGACCGTCGTCTCGTCCTCCCGGTAGTCCACCAGGAAGTCCTGCACCAGGCCGTGGATGGGTGCCGTCGCCTCCTCGGCCGAGGCGCGCGCGGCCCCTACCTCCTCTGCTGGAAACAGGTCGAAAAGCAGCGACAGGTGCGCAGCGTGCTCCTCGGGGGCCCGGCGGAAGTCCGTCGTCGGCCGAATCGCTAACGCGAGCTTCGGCCTTAGATGACTCTCTGTGGGCGTGGAGAAAGCATCGGCTTCCTTGGCGGCCACTCCCGCCGTAGATGAAAGAAGATCTGCGAGCGACTCGCCGACACCGGGAGCGTCTGGGTCAGGAACGAAGAGCCGGACGTCGTAACGGATGTTGGCGAAGGCTGGTTGCTTCTGGAGCTGCAGCAGCATGGCAGCCAGCACGTTCGCCCGGCCCGCGTTGAAGGCGTTGACCACTAGGGTCCGCACGTAGGGGTGCTGAACGAGGTAGCGCAGCGCGCGCGACGCTAGGTACGTGCCGTCAATGGCGGCGCCTCCGATGGCCGGCTCGGGTAGGCCCAGCGCAGCGCACACGTCTCCCACGAGACTGCGCGGGTCTTCCTCGCGCGGCGGTGCGTACAGAGTCCAGAAGGGGTGGAGGTTGTCGATAGCCGTCAGTAGCCGACCCGCCGTCGTGGGGAGGACCGGGGGGAAACTCACCGGTGCCAGGAGGCACAGAAGTGCCTCCCGTGTTGGCACCGCGAATTCCCTCGGAGCTGTCTTGGCTTCTAGGAGCCAGAGCTCGGACAACTCTGCCCAGGCTGCCATCCAAAGCGCCCGGAGCGGGTGCGTCGGCGCTACGAGAGCCGCCTCTCTCCGGCGGCCTCGGTGATCGCGAATCGCAAGGGTGATGCTGTCTATGGAGAGCATGTGCCGCAGATCGGCCAGTGCCAGCTTCGTCCCGCTGCCGCCCCTGGACTCAGCTCGATGGAGAAGCTCCTTAATGACTCGGGTATAGGCGTCCGCGTACTCGGTGATGAGCGGGCGAAGTGCCCGCAGGTCAGCCCCTTGGGTGACGAGTTCCTTGGTCCCTGATTGAACCGCTTCGAAGTACAGTTCTCTGGCAACGAGGAAGCGGCTCACAGCCTCTCCTTCGGGCCAACGTACCGACTCACCGGTGGCTTGGCCTGCAGAGCCCATCGAAATCGGAATCCGCCAGCCAATGGGGCCGTCCGCCGCCCTGAGAATCCTCTGCTCCAGGATCTTGAGTGGGCGGCTCACCGGCACATTAATCGTGCCCCCGTGCCCGAGCCTGACCTCGAGCACGTCGGCTGTGGCAGCTCGAGCCCGCGACCTGCCCTCTGCCCATTCGACGGACTTGACCACGATGGCGTCGGGATCCCGGCCGTCGATGAGCGCGGTGAAGCGGGCTCGCGTGCGAGCGTGGACCAGACTGGCCTCGCGCT
Source organism: Acidobacteriota bacterium (assembly GCA_029263375.1). Lineage (GTDB taxonomy): Bacteria > Acidobacteriota > Thermoanaerobaculia > Multivoradales > JAHEKO01 > JAHEKO01. The sequence continues at coordinate 40,802 of JAJCXP010000366.1, forward strand.
GCACGGCCCGCTGAGGCGGATCGACGTCCACCTCGCCATCTGGGAGTACATAAAAGAGGTCGCTCTCGTTCGGGCGGGGGGTAATCTCGTCCTCGTCGACGGCCCAGGGGAGCGGGTTGCCTGCAGCGTCCACCAGCGGAATGAGATCGCCCTCTTCGGTCTGGGCGAGCACACGCACGAAGTGCCAGCCTTCCTCCCAGTCAACGCGCCCCAGCTTGGAGAAGCTCACGTTGGCGGCGGTGCGACTGGACTTCCAGACGGACTTGCTCCTAACGAGGCCCACCGGGCCGTGCTCCTTGGAGATCACCTGCGCGATGAGCTTGCCCAGGCCCTGGACCTTGGCCGGGTGCGGATCAACGCGGAAAGTGACGTTGAACTTGGCGAGGCTCCGCTTCCCGAGCGGGAGCACCCGCTGACCGATGAGCCGCCCGAAGCGCTTGTCCTCCTCGTCGCCTTGGACAACCGGCAGGTTGGTTTCGACATCGCCGATGAAGATGCTGTCGGGCTCTTCGCCGCCGTCGTCGAACTCCCAGCGATTAAAGGCCAGCCCCCACAGGCTTCGGTCCAGCACGATAGACCGCGTCCAGCTGCGCGGGTCCTCAACGCCGGCCTTGGCAAGGAAGTTCCCGAGCTGGATGCGGAACCCGCGGTTTGCCAGGCCCAGGTCCAGCACGCGTCCTCTCTCGGACTTGGCCGACCATGTGAGTTTCGTGACGCAATCCTGGTTGCGCGTCACCCGAGCAGGCGCTTTTTCAGGGTACGCGAGCAGCTCGAAATCTGGCACGAGAGACAGCTCGTAGAGCGCACCTCCGAGCGCTTCCGCGTCGTACCCGTTGACCTTTGCGGTCAGCAGGAACCGCACCACGGCGACAGGATCGGCGAAGGGCCATGGCGGCACGGCATCGGTTAGGCGTCGCAGCGCCTCGCTGACTGCTCCACGGAGACCAGGCTCTAGCTCTCCCAGGAGCTGGGCACGCAGCTCGCCATACACGTCGCTGATCGCGACATCCTCGAATGTGGCAACACCGAACGAATCCTCGGCTGCCGTCCGGATCTCTGGCGGGATGAACGCGAGCAGGGGTGGCCGCTGCGCTCCGTCCGGCAGTGGGTTGCGCAGCTCGACGAGCTTGGTGGCACTGACGGTGAGCTCCGGGGGCGTTGAAGGCCTTCGTCCGTCTCCCAGGATGACAACTTCGGCGGCTGGCACCTCAGCGCGGAGACGGCCGCACAACCGCACCATCACATCCACGTCCAGGTCGGCGATGCGCATGCAATGGCCGGCCGTCCGAGAACGAAGGCGCTCTGCCAGCTGCGGGAGCAGCATACGCTCGAGCTCAGCGGACACGTCGTAGGGCTGGAGCTCACGTAACCCCACTTGTCCAGCGCGGCTCACGGCTGACCTCCTTCACTCGAGGTGTCGGTAGGCGAGCCGTTACGACCGATCCGGTAACGGGGAACAACCGTCTGGGTGACGTAGGCGTCGGATAGGTCCTGGTAAAAGCCGACGTCCCGAAGACGCGCCATGAAGGCCTCCAGATTGGACCGTAGCGCGGCGCGATCCGCGATCGACGGAGCGTCGAAGCCGTCTCCATGGGGCAGCCGATCGATATGCAGGCCGTAGCGCTCGCGCAGGAAAGTCAACAGCGCGTCGATGCGAAGCTCACCGGTGTAGTAGCCCAGCGCTCCTCCCGGTCGCAGAACGGCGATCTGAAGCAGCACCTCTAGGAGGCGGCTGTCGAGTACGAACCGGCGCGGTGCTTTCTTGACGCGGGGTTGAGCGATGACGGCACCGGCGCGGTTCTTCAGCAGAAGCGAGTCGATGCATTCGGTAATGTACTGGCGGTGGAACCGGCCACGCAGCGCGACGAGCATCTCGATGTAGGTCTCGAACTCGTCTAGACCCATCTCGGTAACAGCCTTCAGCTCGGGGTCCAGGTCGGCGTCAGGCGCACCGCTGGAGTCTTGGATGAGCCCGTAAACCCGCTGGCCGAAGAACTTCTCGCGCTCGGCTTTGTGCATCGGCTCGAGGAGCTGGTGGACCTCGGCCACAGTGAAAGTCCCGCTAGGCGGGCTGGTCAGCTTGCCTCGACGCACGAGGTCGGTGGCGAACTCGTCGAGCTTCCGCGTCGCGAAATAGGCCTTTACGAAGGAGGGAACGCGGCGGTAGTGCATGTCAGCGCTCCGCTCGGCGAGCACCGCCATGGTGGTGCCAGGCTGGCTCACGACGTCCAGCAGCAGCCCTACGCGATGCGGGCAGTCACCATGGGGATCGTCCGCGCTTTTCGAGTTCATGGGACAGGCGGCGCAGGTCGGGTCCTCACCCTTCCGCCGGACTAGCGCCGGCAGCAGCTTGAACAAGCGGAGGTGGTAGAGAGCCAAGTGAAAAGAGAACAGCACCTTCAGGTAATCGACCATCACCGATCGCGGCACGAAGCGCTGGTAGAAGAGGAGCCGCATCACGTCCTCGGCTAGCAGGTCCGCAGCCCCGACGCAGAGCGGCGGGTGGCTCTCGCGCCCCGCGCGGGTGTCCGCCGCGTCGTCCACCTGGTCGAGCAAGCGCAGCAGCGCCTGCGTCTCCACGTCGAGAATCGCCCCCTGGTCGGCACGCCCGGTGACTTTGTCGTGACCCTGGAAGAAAAAGTGGTCGAGGTGCTCGAGCGCCTTCTGCCCAGCCCCGCCGCGGGCGCCGGAGATCAGGTCATAGAGGTGCTGCGCGGCGCCGTAGTCACGAGAGTGCTTTGGGTTGCGGAAGCGATAAGTGAATCCGTGCAACGGTCGTGGCGCGGCGATAGCCTGGTTGGCCTTGCCCCGATTGACCACGTCCATCAAATGAGTCTCGATCCAACGGAACAAGATGTCACGATGGTCGGCAAACCCGGTGAACCACTCGGGGTGCTCGAGGAACTCCTCCACGAAGGCCTCAGTCGACAGCTCAGCCTTGCGTCGTAGCCGACTCGGGAAGCCGTTGTGGGCCAAGCGCGCAAAAAAGGCCGTCAAGACCCGGTCCATCTCGAGCTGCTTGAAGTCGAGGTGACTGATCTTGGGGAGACGAAACTCCCGGTCGCGCTTCGACAAAGCCATCAGACCACGTCCGCCGGGAGCGCCACCGGCGCAGTATCGACAGGTCCGAGAGCCTTCATCTCCAGGCGGCCGTCGCCGTGGCGCTCGATACGGTAGAAATCGTGGCCGGTCGTCGTCAATAGGACCTCCTGGTACGGCTCGGAGCCGAGCAGATTCTTGAAGACAGCGAGGCTCAGGTAATGCCCCTGCTCCTCCTCAATGCTCGGTCGGTAGCCCTCACCCACCCGCTCCAGCATCTCAAAGACGTCGAGGTTGATCTGGATTTCTGCCTCGTTCCCGGCCTCACCCCGGTAGCGCAAGACCAGGCCGATAGGCATGTGCTCGATGAAGAGCGCGCTGCCGGCAGAGTCGCTGATAGCCAACGAGAATCGCTCGGGTGGGAACACGCGGTAGCTGCGCACCGTGCCGCGTTCTACCTCCCGCACACGCAGCGCAAGCCTTCCGTCGAGGCGGCCGGGGTCGCTCAACCCCTCTCCGCGGTTAATAGCCCGGAGGATCCGCGGAAGCACCTCATGCAATGGTGCCTCGCCCCGCACCAGGCCCAACATCTGCTCGGCGGAGCGGTAGGGGAGCATCTGGCGCCAGCCGGAGTCCCGCCGCTCGAAGAAGGCGCGGCGCCGGACCATTTCCACATACCCCTGGTGCGCGCCAAGGCGGTGCTCGGTGGGTCGGCCTGAATAGTCACGGGGGAGGTCGTCGAACAGACGCTGGATCACCTCGCGGTCGTAGTCGGCGCGGCGGGCAAAGCGGAACAGACTTCGGTCGACGACGGGCGACACGAAGTCTATGGCCCGGTCGAACCGCGGATCGCTGACGTGGCCAACATCGACCTCCTGGAGTAACGCGAGCAACCGATCGGCGTTGGCCGTATCGCCGCCCATCCAGGAGTTGAAGTAAAAGCCCTGGACCACGGCCGCCCGGTCACCTGCCTTGTAGAGATCGTGGATGGCCTGGCAGTCGCGTGTTCCGGCCAGCATGTATGCGACGGCAGAGCGTAGATCCCTCATCGTGATGTGGAGTCGACCACGCAGATGCGTGATCGCGTAGAGGGTCTTGAGGCGCTCGATGACCTTGTGTCCCGCGGTCTCGTCCTGGAAGGTCCGCGCATTGTGGAGTACGTAGCAGCGCTCCTTCAGGTCACAGCTGTTGCAGGGCTCCCAAAAGGCCTCGTGCGTCAGCCGGCGAATGAGCCTCGCGAAGATCGACTCGTCGCCGCCCTTGGGATCCCCTTCGAAGAGCTCCAGACCACCGGTGGCGGTCACAACGCTGCGGAGGTTGAGGTTGACGACCGCCACGCGGTGCTCTGGCGTGCCGCTGACCAACCCCACGCGAACTACTCGTTCGAGGAGCGGGAAGCGCTCGCGCTCCGTGGTGAGGAAGTCGACGAGGCGGCCTTCGTTGATGGCGATGAGGCGGACCTCGTCGTCTGGCCAGGCGTCCGCGTCCGCGCCGGCGAACGGCGCAAAGAAGTCCCCGAGAACCTCGTCGCTCTTCTGGTCGCCCTCGTCCTGGCTGCCGTCGTAGTTGGTCAAGTAGGTCCGGTCTTGAAGTCGAAACCGGCGGCCGTTGACTAGCGGCGGGTCAAAGGCCGCCTGGTTGCCATGAGCCCGCTGCTCCAGCCGCTGCAGGAATGCGGTCTTGCCGTCGCCGGCGTTGCCCGTGATCAACACTAGCCGGAACTCTCCGCGGAGAACCGCGGGCTCCAGCTGCCGGTCGAGCGCGGTCTCGACGTAGGTTCTCTCACCAAGCGCGTCCAGTCCGCGTGTGCCCACGTTGCTCTGTTGGCTCTGGCTATAGAGCGTCAACAGGCGGGCGACAAAGGGGTTGGTATTGGGGGGCGTCGAGCCACCGTCGTCGAGCCCGACGGTGGCCCAGGTCTCGGTGGTTTCGGATCTGGCCCGCCGGGCTTGCTGGACTCCGGCGAGCGATGCCTGCAACTCAGCGATGGACGCGAAGCGGTCGGCGCGCTTCGGCGCGATGGCCTTCACCGCGACTTCGGCGAGCTCGGGTGCCAAATCCGAGAGCCCGGAGATTGAGCGGGGGTCCAAGGGTGGCTCACCCGGCGGCGGCGTCGCGGCCAGCCAAGGGTATGCCCCCGTGATCGCTTCGTAGAGTGTTACCCCGAGAGCGTAAAGGTCGCGATCGGCGAGGTCCGAAGGGCGCGGAACGGCGTTGAGATCGATGTCAGGCGGCAGGTAGCGCCGGGAACCGCCGCCGCGTCCATTGTCAGCGGCGGCGAGCACGGACACGTTGAAGTCGATGATCCTCACGCCACGGTCGGTCCAGATCAGGTTCCGCGGCTTGATGTCGCAGTGGTATACGCCGTGCCTGTGCAGGTGGGCGAGCCCCTCGGCTACCTGGCGGGCTAGCTCGAGCGCGTCCTCGGGGGCGAAGAGACCGCCCTCGACCATCTCGCCGACATCCAGCCCCTCGATGTACTCGAAGACGATGAATGGCGGCCCGCCGCGCGGCAGCAGATCGGCGTCGATGACCTTCACGACGTTCGGGTGCTCGGGCACACGGAGCAACGTCCGGTACTCCTTCTTGAGGCGGTCGAGTGTCGAGTGGCGGTCGCGCAGGATGAGCTTCATCGCGCGCGAGACATCGCCGAGGGTATCGATGACCTTGTAGACCACTCCGAATGAGCCGGGGCGGCCGAGGCGGCGATCCACCAGGTACTTGTGCGTCAGATGCGTACCCGGCGCGAGCTGGCTGTAGTCGACCTCGGGCCGAGGCTCGGTCTCTGGCTCGGGCGCTGTCGGCTCGTTCTCCGCGCTTGCCTCCGCAGCCAGCAGCGTCGCCAGCTCGGTAGCGGCCTTTCCCGCGGTCGGACGCCGGTCCGGGTCGAAGGCGCAAAGCCGCTGCAGCCAGTTGTCGAAAGCGCTGGCCTGACCGCTTTCCGATGCGTTTCCGTCCCCGCCCCGTGGGGTCGCCAGCTCCGGCCGATGCTCCGAGGGCTTCACCGAGAACACGCCGCCCTGATCAAAGACCTCGGTGGGACTGGCGAAAGGCTTATCGCCGGTGAAGAGCTCGTAGAGCACGAGCCCGGCGCTGAACACGTCAGAGGCCGCGCTCGCTTTCTGGGGCTCCCGGAATGCCTCGGGAGCCGTGTACAGGGGCTCCAGCTCGTCGACGATCTCGTGCGCGATGGTGCGGGAGCGATCGGTGCCTGCGCGGGCGAAGTCGAAGCCGATGAGCCGCACGCGCTCGTCAGTGCCGATCAGAATCGTGCTCGGTGTCAGGTTGCGATGAACGACGTCGTGCTGATGCGCGTGAGCCAGGGCACCGAGCAGTTCCGACGCCACGCGCAGCTTCTGATCAAGAGTGAGCGCAAGGTTTGCCTTGTCGATGTGCACGCGTAATGCCTGGCCGCGGACATCCTCGGTAACCAGAACGAAACGATCCTCGTGCTCGTCTACAGGGGCGAAGTCCCGTACCCCCACGATAGCGGGATGCCCGGGCATCTGGTTTAGCGCGTTGTAGGCGTTAGCGATCCGGGCCCGCTGCTGGGCAATCTCACCTGGGTCCGTGAGATACGGGTCTGCCTTGTAGACTCGCAGCAGGATGCGCCCCGAGCGCTTGCCGGCGAAGGTATTGAATCCGCGGTATTCCGTATACGCGTCGGTCCCACCGAGGCGCTCCTCGACCTCCCAGTTGCCGAAGCGCAGCGGCCCGGTGCGAGGCCGTGCCACACCCTGGAGCGCCTTGAGCACCATGCTGTGCAGGATGCTGATGTTCTTGGAGAAGCGACCGCCGATCCGGGCAGCGTTCTGGAATAGCCCGGGAGCCTTGAGGAGTGTGGTGACGCTCGGCGCGTCTCGACCGCTGGGATCCTGGAGCACGGCCCCGGGGGACGCGAGCAGCACCACCGCATCGACATAGACTCCTTCGAGGTCGCGACGCCCACGCTGGCTATCAGTGATGATTCCCTTGAGGCTACGCGCGTGGGCGCGGAGTTTGATGAGCGGCGAAGTGTAGGGCTGCCGTCCGTCCGGGTGCCACTTGGGCCCGTAGACGTCGATGAGCCCGCGCGTGCCCTTCACGTCGACCAGGTACACCGCGTGCGGGGCGATGACTGCCAGGTCCACCTCGAAGAGCTCTCCGCCGCGCACGATCTCGAAGTTGTGGACGAGCAAGTAGCCGTCCGGAAGGCGGTCCCGTAGGTGGCGAATGGCCCGGCGCTCGGCCTCGTTGACCGGCTCGCCGATGGGGATCACTCTTGCCATCAGGCGGCCTCCTCGATAGCGGCCTCGACGAGGGAGACTGCTTCGTCTTCGGCTGCCGTCGCACGAATCCGAGCCTCGAAGGCGTCTTGTACCCGTTTGTCCACGTTTTCCATGAAATCCTCAGGCGCCCGGACGATGGGGACGCTGGCCAGAAAGGAAGGCCAGAGCGCCGGAACCGACGCCCCGGTCATGGTCCTCGTGAGCAGCGGGTACCCGATGCTCGGTGCAGCCAAGTACGCGAAGAGATATCCTGCCGGGACTTGGTCTCCCTTCGGGACAATCCGAATCACATGATCGGACGTCGCCGCACCATCCAGCGCCGCATCCACGAACTGGGGGCGGCCAATGATGCCACCTAGCTGCCCGGACCTCGCCAGAAGCACCCACCCCGTGTGGATGATGTACTTGTAGAGGTCCTTTGTCCGCCTCCGGGAGAGATGCTTGTCCGCCTTGCGGTTGAGCCGGAACAGCTCTCCGCTTGTGAAGAACGGGATCCCGTACCCCGCATCTACGTAGATGTGCTTGAAAAGCGGGACATCGAAGACGTCGGCTATCAGGCCGAGTTCCCAGAAGCCGCTCGCATGCGTGGTCGCCCAGCGGTCGAGCATTGTCGCCACGGGGTTATGGAAGAAAGCATCAAAGCGACGGGAAGAACTCAGTGCGCCGACACTGACTCCATGCCCGAACCGATGGATGTCTGACTCCCTAGGCGGAGGCGTTGGCGGACAGAGTCGGCGCTCAACCTCAGCGACGACTCCCGCCAGCCTCCTTGCTGCCGCGGTCCGCAGCCTTGCGGCTTCGCTCACCAGTTCGTGTGCTCGCCTTTCGGTTGTGTCCGCCAGTCGCGGCACCGGAAGGTCGTAGATTCTGGCGGGCGGCAGGAATGGAACAGTCCCGCCCGTCGTCCCCACAGCTACAATGGCGACTCCAAGACGCGACGCCAGGAATGCGAACAAGTAGCCGGGCCTAATCTTGCTTCGGTCAGGCACGACTTTCATCACGTTGTCCGACCCGACTTTCCCAGCCATGTCCGGTCGGACGAAGGCTACCCGTCCGACCGTGCCATACGAGGTAATGAGGGTCGTGCCTTCCTCCAACAACATGAACGGCATCGCCGTGGCTTGGCTTCTCGCGATGAGCGGAGCCGAGCTGATGTCTGCTGCCAACATCTCGGAACCAGAGAGCAGCGCGACGCCGTGGTCAGGCGAGTCTGTATACCGCCGCGCGAACCGCGGTCCGTTGAAGATCCCCTCCTTGCCACCCCTAGTAAGGTGCGAGAGGCCTGTAGTCCGAAGCCGCCTCAGAGTCGCCCGCGCTTCGCGGGCTGCAGAAAGGTACGGGGCCGCAGACAAGCGATGACCTGACTCGAGTAGCCAGTCACTCGGCACAGACTTGTCCCTCATGCCCCGTCCCGCGGGCACCACCGCCGTAGTGTGTCGAATAGCGAGGGACCCCTGCAGGGTGAGGTGGCGCTCAGCGCCTCCCAACCGCCAGTGCGCTGGGGCGCGGCCCCGAGAGCCGTGAGTGGCACGACTGCATCGACGGATACCCCCAGCCTTTCGCCGAGAGCGGTTTCGGAGTTAAGCATGAGGAGCTGGTCGCCCGACAGGTGATCCCGTAGGTGGCAAATGGTCCGTCGCTCGGCCTCATTGACCGGCTTGCCGATGGGGATCACCGTCGCCATCAGGCGGCTTCCTCGATGGCGCTCTCAACGAGGTCGACAGCTTCGTCCTCGAGAGCGACAGCCCTCTGCCTGTCGACGTACGCGCTGACTACTTCTTCGTGCACAGACCTTTGCATGTGTCGAGACGGGTAGGGCACCGGTATTTGCGCACGGTAAACGTTGTGATGGTCCTGCTGCTTGGTGCCCACTGAGATCGAGCGGAGCATCCGAAAGGCGCTTTCCGAGCGCATGAACGCGAACAAGGCTCCCCGCGGCATTATCCTCTCGTCGGCGACGATGCGAAGGATGTCCTCCGAGTAGGCGAGGCCTACGGCCGACCCCCAAGCGAACTCAGCGCGGCAGTAGAGCTCAGATTCGCCGAGGGTGCCTCGGGCCGCCACAAGCGTAGTTCCAGCATCGACAAGAATGTCGTCCGCGACCGACGTTCTCGCAATCCACCGTCCACGAGGGCGAAGCCTAAACAGCTGCTTCTGCCCTATGAGCTCGTATGCGTACTCAGGCTCGGCGTCAATCCGCCTGTATCGACCTCCGCGCTTGAGAGTTCCTGGGACACAGATCTCGCCGAGCGGCTTCCAGGGCCCACTCCGGATGCGATCGCAAAGGCGCCTGAACCTCGGGTTGAAGTTGAGCGCGCGCAAGGACTCCACTTTTGGAAAGGTCGCCTGGAACCCGACGTCAGGGCCCTCTGACTGCCACTCGCGTGCAGTGATGTCCTGGAGGCCAACCGAGGCGAAGAACTGAGCCGTCGTATCGGAAAGCGCACGCTGAGCTCCTGTCAGGGTAGTGCCGGCTTCGACTACGAGCGCATGCGCTCTCTCCTCCATGGCTGCGTCGAGCCGTGGGACCGGAATATCTGCGAGTTGCTCTGGCTCTACATGCTTGATGTTTCCACCATAGATCTGCTTCCGGATCCATGCGTGCCCGAAACGACTGGCGAGAAAGGCATGGACGTAGCCGGGAGGCACTCTTGCCGAATCTGGGCGAACCCGAATGAGGTCGTGCGTTCCACAGAGCCGATCAAAGTCTCCGCGAGCCCAGATTGCGCGGCCTAGGTTCATTCCCGAGCAGGTCACCAGGATCATCCCTGGTTGGAGCATGAGGAGGTCCAAGACGCTGCCCAACCGGAACGACAAGAAGGCCGATGGCCGGACATCCGCCTGAAGCAAAGCATTGCCAGAAACGTAGGGGCGACCATACTCCGGGCCTGCGGCGTAGATCCTCTTGAAGATCGGCCCCCTAAAGACTCCGCCGGGCGGGCAAAGGTCTCCAAGCGGGGTCGCCTTTCGGCCCAATTCTCGGAGGCGCGCTACCGCTTGCTGGTCCTCGGACAGGTGGAAGCCACCCGTGAGCCGAGTCCCTTCGGACATGATGTCCGACGCCGAGACCGGGCCGACCCTCATGCGCCAGCCTCCTGCGGGAACCAACGCCTTATCGAGCCCGCAAGCAGTTCGAAGGATGGATCTGTACAGCCGTGGACCGATATCGAGTCCGCGATTCGTGTGTAGACTACTTTCGTCTTAAGCGACCTCTGTCTAACCAGCGCCTGGATCGTCTCCTTAGGCTCAGTCGGTTTGGGGGCGTCGGCTGGCCAAGCGCCCGTTCCTTCTAGGTGCCGCCGAAGGGAACCACCTGAGAAGTTCAGGGCTCGCTCCACATTTGGGTTGTCCTGCCAGAGCCAGATCTCGAGCTCCGGGTCGATCACGACCACTTCGCAGCGATCCCCCCACCCAGTCTGGCTCAACCGGGCGACGATTTCGTCGTGCACCTCATGAGCAGGGAGCTCGCCGCCATACTGTTGGTCGAGCACGACAAGGGCGCGTCTGTGTGTGTTGAGGTAGGGCCGCAGTAGCTCGTGGGCGCTTTTGTGCACGCCACCGTCGGTGTGCATCGGATCGTGAAAAATATCTTCTTGGGGCCAAACGTCGAACCGTTGGCACTGCAGCGTCAGGTCCCACCTCTCCCGCCCAAAGAACGAGCGAAGTACTGCCACCATGGTGCTGTCAGCGCCAAGGATGACAAGCTCCCTCATCCTAAGATACCTGCCGCGAACAGCGTTCCGAGGTCGAGCGACTCCTTCCAGCCCACTAGGCGGGGATGCTGTGGCCCAGGCACGACCGTCGCCGCTCCATTGCGGCCGAGCCTGGCCGCCAGTAGCTGGTCAAGCTCGACGTTGGCCACAACGACAGGCGAGTGGGATGAGACGAGGACTTGACTCTCCTGCATCGAGGAAAGCGCCTCGAGTACCGTCTCGATTGCTTGAGGGTGGATTCCGTTCTCCGGCTCTTCCACCAGAAGGAGTCGAGGGGGCCGTTGGAGGTAGGTCAGCAGCGTGAGCGCGAGCACGCGCAGGGTACCGTCGGACAGGCCGGACGACGTAACGACGTGCCCGCCGTGGTAGGTCACACGGAAGTACGCGTGGTGGTCCTCCTCCCGCTCGACGGCCTCGATATCCGTCACCTGAGGTAGCGCTATGGCAACGTGCTCCTTCCAGGCAGCGAACTGATCGGGCGTCTCTTGCTGCAGCGACATGGCGAGCCACGGCAGGTTTGTCCCATCGGGCCTCACACGATCCGTCAAGCCCGGTGGGCTAGCCTTTCGCAGTTCACTCCACACTGGGTCGAAGAGCACTGCATCCTCGGTCAGACTGTCGACAAGCCATCGGGCCGCCGGGAAATCCTCACGTGCCTCGAAACGGACCTTTGGGAGCGCCAGCAGGTCGGGTTCGAGTGCCGTGTTGCGGGCCTTGGCTCTAGGCTTGGATTCGACGCGGAGCTCGATCTCGCTGCCGTACTCGCGCCGAATGGCGAAGCGCCACTGGGGCCGTGGGCTAATCTCGCCGTGCAACCGTGCTTGGCCTCGCGGCGGTGAGTGCTGGTCGGAGAATGTAAAGAGGTACTCGTTCTGTACCTGCAGCGCCCTCTTGTCGAAGACTTGGAGGCGGAGTTCGTACCGGATGTACCTCGGCCAGCGCTGCTCGTTGCTCCGGACAGCATCAGTCGTTCCTTCGAGGAGGTCCCGTACGACACGCTCTGGGAGCCGTGCCTCGACGGCGAAGATGAACCAGTCTGCCCGTTCCTTGTGTACGAGTTCCACTAGCGAGCCCGCACGTGAACCACGCGGCTGTGTGCTCCTAAGGAACGCTGTCGAGATGTTGTCCGCCTCGATGAGATCTCCGAGCAAGATCGGAATGTCTAACAGCGTTGTCTTCCCGGCTCCGTTGGCCCCGATGATTACCCCGAAGTGGCCTAGATCCACGTCGAGCTGGTCGAAGCAGCGATAGCCGGTGGCCTCGATGCGCGTGATCATGTTCCTGGCTCCCTATTCTCCTCGCGGAACTCGCGGTAGGCCTGGGCGATGCGCGGCAGGTCGTCGTCGACGATCTTCTGCTTCCGACGAAGCTCCCGCTCCACGAAGTTCCCATTGACCCGAATCCGCTCGATGACCTTGACCTCCTCGATCCGCTCCTCGCCATCAGGGCTGCGCTTGTACAGCGTGTTGCCGCGCCGATCGAAGCCGACTCTCTCGGCAACTGCCATGAAGACCGGGTAGTCGCTAGCCGCACCCAGATCCTCGGCCTGGATTTCCTCCTGGGTCTTCTTCTTGAGGAAGAGCAAGCTCGTCAGAATGTTGACGTTGGCCTCGACGATAAACACTTCGACGGGTAGGTCAACGCTTGCGAGCACCCAGCAGTGCCGCAGGATCCACCAGCGAATGTACTCATCACCTGGGTTGCCGAGAATGCCGTCAGGCAGCACAATGCCCGTGCGCCCACCCGGCCGCAGCCAGTCGATACAGCGCTCGATAAATAGAACCTCGGGCGAGACGCTGCCGTGGTGCTTGCCGCTGTTGACGAACCCACCGCCTTCAACAGCCGCCCACCGGTTGGCCAACTCGAAGTGCTGCAGGATGTTGGGGTCTGTGACCGGGATCTCCGACCCGAAGGGCGGGTTTGTCATCACGACATCCATGGTGCCGAGACCGGCCTGCTCTCCCGCGGCTTCGACGCCCCCCAAGTGCCCGGAGGGAAATTCCAGCGAGTTCATATTATAGACGTGTCCCTGAGCGTTCGAAGCCATCACCACGTTCATCTGGGCTGCGCGAACCAGGAAAGGATCGAAGTCGGCTCCAAACAGCTTGGAGTTGGCCCATGCTGCAAGGCGGTCGCGAATTGAGAGGAACTCGTCCGTTGACTCTGCACCAGGCTGGACAGCCGCTTCCTGATGAAAGCGGCGATCCATGTGGCTGAGCACCGATACGAGGAAGCCACCCGTACCGCAAGCGGGATCGAGGACGCGTTCGCTCTCCTGCGGATCCAGCATATCGACCATCAGATCGACAGCTCCGCGGGGTGTGAAGTACTGCCCCCTGTCGCCTCGGAGGTTGTTCTTGACAATTTCTTGATACGCCGCCCCCTTGGCGTCGATGGCCGTGCGGCCGAAGTCGTACTTCGCAAGCTCCGCGACCATGAAGGCAAGGGCTCGGTCCGAGAGGGTGATCTCCTCGTTCCCGCGAAAGATGGTGTCGTAGTGTCGCTTGACTTCCTCGAAGAGCGGCTCGATCCTCGCTCGGATGGCCTGACGCCCCTCCGGATCGAACTGCTCAGTGGCGCCCGCCCAGAAGCGAGGCTCATCGTCCCTGCTGCGCTTCTCGTCGTGCATCTTCGTAAAGATCAGGTACAGAAACTGCCAGAACGCCGCGTCCTTTGGCATGCCCTCGTTGCCGTGGATGAAGTTGTGGCAGCGCCGGAACGCGGTTCGTAGCATCTCCGGATCGGCCCTTCGCAAGCGAGCGTGCGAGACAACATCGCGTGTGCCGATGGACTCGTCGGCCATCGGCCAATCCCCAATAGGCTTGAACTTCACATCGAAGCGGCTGACCTCTTTGTCAAAGAAGAAGAAGTCGAGGCCGTTGGTCCACAGCCCGTAGCGACAGGCGGGCGCGTCGGTCATCGCGGCGTGGAGCAGGCTGAATTCCATCTTGGCCTGGTCGTGGTCTCGCATCTTGTAGGCGCCCTTCTTGGTGCGAGGTGGTTCCTTCTGGCAAACCACTAGCCGCCGGACGTTCTCGACCTCGTGGGGCTGGTCCGACTCGAAGATCGCCAGGTCGATCTTTCTCATTCGCCCGTCCACTCGCATGCGGAAGTCGGGTGCCATGTCCTCGAGCGAGATGCCGTACTCGTGGAAGAACGCACGCGCGATGCGCTGGCGCACCTTTTCCTTTAGGGTGTCCTTGACGGGTTTGCCGGTGATGTAGTCGACGACCTGTCCCTCCTCGATAGACATGGCGTCGGTGGACTCGCCGTTTTCGCTGGTGTCGCCAGCGCGGTCCTGTGGGTCAGTCATCCAGCCCCTCCTTCGGTGTCGCGTCGCTGCTCGACTCGGCGCCGCCTTCGCGAACCCACGCGTCGACGTCATCCTTCTTGAACTTCCAGAAGCGCCCAACCTTGTAACCGGGCATTCCCTTCCGGGTAACCCAAACGTACACAGTGTCCTTGCTCACGCCGAGGTACTCGGCGATCTGGTCTACGGACATCCACCGGTCGTCCATCGGTCGTGCGCTCCCGTGCTGAGGCATGCCGTTATGTAGGCTTCCTACCTAATTAATCAGAAGGGCGAGGAAGTGTCAACCGGCTTGAGTATGATTTGGTTTGATTTGAATAGGAATGGAGTGTTTTGGTTTGGTCTAGCCTTGCCTAGTGGACTTGGCAGCGTTGGTGGCCACTATCGACGAGAGGGTAACGAACGCGCCAGCGAGGTCTGACACTCGCCGGACAGACAAGCGGGAGATGCCTTCCCGAGGCCATCGGCGACTTTCGCCAGTAGCATCGAGCTACGTGACGACGAGCCGAGCGGCGCAACCGCCAAGGCGCTAGGATGCGCTCAAACGAAAGGAGATCCTCATGCCACGAGGCGGCCCAGTCATTTCGAACTGGCACACCCTGGTCGACGGGTTCAACACGTCGAGCCTCGATTTCTACAACGCCGTCGAGGAAGCGGTGAAGGCCCGGGAAGTGCCTGAAGCCGCTTTCTCCCTCGTCGAGTTCAAGGAGGGCGGTTTCGCTTCCGCCAGGCGCGAGTATCTACGGGTCGAGCGCGGCAACGTCGCCTTCGACATAGGCGCCGCTCCCTATGGCAATGGCTTCTTCTTCTCCTGGTGGCTCACGCGGCTGGGTCCGAAGCACCCGTTCCTCTATGTGCTTGCGTTCCTCGTCGCCGTTTTCTTTCTTCCCCCGATTCTCGCGTACCCCTTTCGAGATTCTTGCGGGTACTTCTTCATCGTGCCGGTGATGTTCGTTGGCGTCATTGCCGGCCTGGCTTTCCTCGCCCGCAAGGAGATCTTCGGCCCCGAGGAGCACATCCTCGCCATCCCGATCCTGGGTTGGATCTACGAGAAGATCTTCAACCCGAACACCTACTACGCGCTCGACACGGCGCTGATGTTCCAGGAGTCCATCCGGCGGGCCGTCAACGACGTGATGGATGGCCTGATGTCGGGTCAAGGCCTCAGAGCTCTGACTGAAGATCAGAAGAAGCCCACCATTCGTGATCTTTCGCGGTAGGGACCGTGCTTGTTGACACCCGCACCGTCGAGCTGACCCGCGGCTTCTACGAGTGGGAGCTGCGAGGTCGGGGTTGGGCGCGCTACCCGCGACACGTGGCGCTCGAGCCGGCGTTCCAGCCCTTCCTTGGTCACTCGCCGCCGACTACGCAGCGAGTCGATGACGCGAGGCGAGAGACCTGGCTCTCGTCGCTTGTGAGCCGGTTGCCAGGTCGACAGCAGACCGTCTCCTCTGAGCTGCATGAGATCAAGGCGCCTGCTCCAGAGCCGCGACCGCCTGAACTCGCAGAGCTGTCCGAGTTTGTGATCGCCCTCCCGAAGGACGCTCGTGTGCCCAGGGCTGCCGTCCTCGCATGGCTTCGTGCTCTGTCCACCATCTCGGGGCCTGTCTCCTTCGAGCTACTCGGAGGCACAGAGCGGGTCGAGGTGCGACTCGCTGTTGGCAATCCCGATGTCAGTCAGGTCATTGGGCAGCTTCAAGCGGTACTACCCTCGGCCATCGTCCTCGAGGCTCCCGAGCGGCTCGAAGAACGATGGTTCGAGGTCATTGGCGACCACTTCGCGGCGATCGAGTTTGGCCTCGCGAGCGAGTTCATGATCCCCTTGGCGCGTTTTGGATCCGGGGATGAGCCGCTACTGCCATCGATCGCGGCGCTCGCCAACGTCGGCGCTGACGAGCTCGGCCTCGTCCAGGTGCTTTTCGAGGAGACTCGCGAGTCCTGGGAGCGCAGCCTCCTGCGGGCCGTGGTCACGCCAAGCGGCAAGCCCTTCTTCGCCGATGCACCCGAGATCACCGCGGCGGCGAGGGACAAGGTGGCCACTCCGCTGTTCGCAGTTGCGGTGCGGGTCGCGGCAGTAGCCCAGACCACAGATAGAACCTGGGAGGTCCTGCAGCAGCTGGCCGGGGGGCTCTCACACTTCGGCAATCCCCAGGCGAACGAGCTGATGCCGTTGCCGACCGGCGATCTCGAATTGCTGGAGAGCGATCTAATCGACCGAACGACGCATCGCTCCGGAATGCTGCTCTCAACCGAGGAACTCATCTCTCTTGTCCAGTTCCCCGGAACAGGCGTTCAGGTGCCTGAGCTCTGGCGAGCGAGCGAGAAGAGCAAGGCGGCCCCCGCCGAGGTGATCGGCCAGGGCTGCTTTCTCGGGAAGAACGAGCACCAAAGTCAGGCTTCCGACGTCCGGCTCCCCGTCGATGCCAAGACGAAGCACGTGCATGTGGTCGGCGGCTCGGGAACAGGCAAATCGACGCTTCTTGTGCGCATGATCCTCGAGGACATCGAGGCGGGTCACGGCGTCGGCGTCCTCGATCCGCACGGCGATCTGATCGACGAAGTAGCGTCCCGAATACCCGAGGACCGCTTCACCGATGTTGTCTTCTTCGATCCGAGCGAAGAGGAGACCGCGATTGGCTGGAACATCCTGGGCGCTCAGTCGGAGACCGAGAAGGATCTCCTAGCATCGGATCTGGTGGGAGTCTTCCGACGGCTCTCGACCTCCTGGGGCGACCAGATGACGGCGGTGCTCGCGAACGCCATTCTCGTCTTCTTGGAATCGGACCGGGGCGGGATCTCCTGGACCTCAGGCGCTTCCTCGTTGATGCCGAGTTCCGAAAGGAGATCCTGCAGACCGTCGACGACGAATACGTTGGATCGTTCTGGGAAACGGAGTTTCCGCTTCTCATCGGTCGCAAGCCCCAGGCCCCAATCCTGACGCGGCTCGACATGTTCCTCCGCTCCAAGCTGATCCGGCGGGTCGTCACCGTACGGAATCCGAAGCTCGACTTCGCAAGAGTGACCGACAGCGGGCACATCTTCCTCGGCAAGCTGGCGACGGGCGCCATCGGCGAGGAGAATGCGGCGTTGCTGGGGTCCCTTCTCGTCTCGAAGTTTCACCAGGTCACACTTGCGCGCGAAGCGCAGACCGTCGAGCAGCGGCGGCCGTTCTTCCTCTACATCGACGAGTTCCATCACGTGGCGACGCCCTCGATGGCATCGCTGTTCTCAGGCATGCGGAAGTACCGACTCGGTCTGACGGTGGCACACCAGGACCTCTACCAGCTTCACAAGTCGGTCCCGGAGGTCGAGCGTTCGCTGTTGGCGAACGCGTACACGCGGATCTGTTTCCGCGTCGGAGAGGAGGACGCACGAGGTCTGGCGAAGGGCTTCAGCTTCTTCGAGGCCGAGGACTTGATGGGTCTTGGGCTCGGAGAAGCTATCTGCCGGGTCGGCGGGCGCGACGCCGACTTCAATCTCCGGACGGAGAAGCTGCCGCCGGTTGATCGTGAAGAGGCGCAGGCCCGGGTAGCGATTCTCCGAAGCCTCTCAGGACAGAGGTGGCGAGGAAGCGACGATGGAGACTCTGAACCTCCGCCGCGCACGAAGAAAGCGCCGAGGAAGACGGCCGAGACTGCTAGTCGCGAGCCCAAGGAGGAGGCCACTTCCCTGCCGCCTGACAAGCAAGAGTCGGTCGACAAGCCTCAGGTGGAACCGGCTCCGCGGCCGCAATTGGACAAGGAGGTGCTCGACTACCTCGAGCTTGTCGCAACGGCGCCTTTCCTTTCCGTCCGCGAACGCAACGACCACCTCAGCCTGAGCGCGTGGAAGGGTGACCAGGTCAAGAAGACTCTTCTCGACGGGGATCTGGTGCGCGAGGTGGCGGTCAATCCAGGCGGCCGAGGAGCGCGGTTCAAGCTTCTCGAGTTCACAGCGGCTGGGCGAGGAGCCCTTGCGGACTATGGGATCAAATCTCCTTCCGGGCACGGGCGGGGTGGAATCGCCCATCAGTGGTGGGTGAACACCATCGCCGCATGGCTCCAGGAGCAAGGCTTCTCCCCCGTGATCGAGGATGAGTCCTCGGGCGCCAGAGTAGACCTTTCCTTCTCGGTCAAGCGCAAGAGGGTAGCCGTCGAGGTCGAGATGGCCGAAGGCCACGCCCTTGAGAACGTCCGGAAGGACCTGGAAGCGGGCTACGACCTTGTCGTCAGTCTTCTGGATGACTCCACTTCCTTAGGGCGCATCGAGAAGGCTCTTGCCTCTGAGTCGGGAGACCTACCTTTGAGCGTCCGGGTGGGGAGGGTTCAGGATTACACGGAGCTCCTCGCCCCGCCCCTCATCCCCCACCCTCCTCCCTTACGAGCGCCGAACCAAAACAAAGAACCAAGAGCGCAACGCCAGCGACGGCCGCGGACGGCACACGGCGAATCGGCCGGCAAGCGGCAGGCGGATGTCCCCCCAGAGCCAGGCGCCCTGTCGACGCCCTGGGCCGCGGAGTACCTGGGGCTGAGCCCGGCGACCTTGGAGGCGCTGCGTTCGCGTGGCGGCGGCCCCGCTTTTGCCAAGCTCGGCAGGCGCGTCGTCTATCGCCGGGAAGACCTCGACGCATGGCTCGCTGAGCG
The DNA here is from genome assembly GCA_029263375.1 of Acidobacteriota bacterium. GTDB lineage: Bacteria > Acidobacteriota > Thermoanaerobaculia > Multivoradales > JAHEKO01 > JAHEKO01. The sequence goes on from JAJCXP010000366.1 coordinate 59,754, forward strand.
CCGCCGCAAGTCAACGAGTGACGATGGGTCGCCTTCGACTTGATTGCTATGTGATTGCTAGCAAGAAAACGGCTCGCCAATCGGCGAGCCCTAAGTTATTGATTCTTCATGGTGCCCAGGGGCGGATTTGAACCACCGACACCCTGATTTTCAGTCAGGTGCTCTACCAACTGAGCTACCTGGGCACTGGGACAGGGGTCGTGACGACCGGGTTGTCCCAGGCGGTTTATAGCGGCTCTTTGAGCCGGGAGTCAAGGCGGATCGCGCGCCCCCCCTTCCCCCTAAGGCTGAGTCGCCTCCGCCCTCGGTACCCAGACCGGCGCCTGCTCGAACCCCGCCGCATCCGTCAGCCGGGTGAGCTCGCTGCCATCCGGCCGTATGACGAACAGATCGATGGCGCCATACCGGTCCGAATCGAAGGCGATCCACTGGCCGTCGGGCGACCACGAGGGGTAGCCGTCGTCTGCGAGGTGGTCGGTCAGGCGGGTGACGTCGGAGCCGTCGATGGCCATGGTGTAGATATCGAAATCGCGGCCGTCGCGGGTGGCCATCCACACGATGCGCTGGCCGTCGGGAGAGATCCGGGCGGGGCCTTCGCCGCCGTAGTGGTGCGCGGGCGCGTTGTCGTTGCCGGGGAAATGGGTGAGCTGGCGGGCTTCGCCGCCGGCGAGGGGCAGGGACCAGATCTCGGCGCTGCCGCCGCGGTCGGACCAGAAGACGATGGTCTGGCCGTCGGGGGTGACGTCGGGCTGGCAGTCGTTGGCGTCGTTGTCGGTGAGTTGGCGCACGATGGCGCCGTCGGCGTCCAATAGATAGAGCTCGCGGTCGCCGGCCTGTTGTGCGCAGACGACGAGGCCGCCGTCGGGCAGGACGCCGACCCAGGAGTCTGCGACCGGCAGATCGTTGACGAGCTCGAACTCGCCGCCGTTCGGGTCGAGCCGGTAGAGGCGATAGCCCGGCTCGGTGCCCGCCGGACGATCGGAGACGACGAGCAGCTTGGCGCCGGCGGCGTAGACCCACTCGGTATCCGGAGCCGTCGTCAGATTGCGCTCTTCACCGGTGCGCAGGTCGCGGCGGTAGACCTCGTAGTTGCCGTCGCGCTGCGTGTTGAACACCAGGTCCCACGCCTCGGCCCAGGCGCCGCCGAGCGCGACCTCTTTGGAGCCGACGCGGGTGAAGGCGATGTTCATGAACGGCTGCCAGGATTCGTCGACGAGCTTCTCGCTGACCATGGTGAATCGGTCGGGACCGTCGAAGTCGATCCGGCTCCGGATGTGCGTGTCCTGCGACTCGTCGCCGTACGACTCGTAGAAGACGGGGCGGCCGTCCTCCTCGCCGAGCTCACCTTTGCTGACGCCGCCGAGGCTGTTGAAGTACCAGAACCTCACCGTCTCGGTCTCGGCGTCCCAGCCGTAAAAGGTCTCACCGGAGTAGGGGCTCGGAGCGCCGGTCACCCGGTGTTCGTTGCGAAGGAAGCGATCCTGGTGCACCCACTCCCAGCACTGGAGATCACGGATCTCGGTGCCCTCGAACTGCCCGATCCAACACTTGCCGACCAGCGGCGCGAGCGGATCGAAGTGGGCCTTCCAGGCGGCGGCGTCATCACCTTCGGCCAGGCCGGCAGCCGGCAGGGCCAGAAGCGCCGCGAGCAGCCACGGCACGGTCATCCTCGCTCTCAGTTCTCCATCCATACCTACATCCATGCCTACGACCATCGATCGTCTCCCTTGGGTCGAACCCGAACCGAGAAGCTATCAGTGAGGGACCTGGACGACCGCGTAGACTAGGGTCGGGAGGCATTCCATGACACGCACGCTAGAGATCCCGCTGCTGACGATCGCCCTGCTCGTTGCTCTCCCCCTTCGCGCTCAGGAACAGCCCGCTGAGCGCTTCGAAGAGGCGCTCGACGTGATCGAAGTTCTGGTCGACGTCCTGGCCACGGACCGGCGCGGCAAGGTGGTCAAGGGGCTCACGGCGAGCGACTTCGTCGTTGAGGAGGACGGCCAGCCGCGCGAGATCACCGGTGTCACGTTTTACACCTCACGCTACGAGGATCTGGCGCCGCGTCCTGACGACGCTCCGGCGCCGCCCGCGGGCTTCCCGCCGCCGGATCTGCCGGCGAGCCGCTACTTCGTGCTCTTCTTCCACGACCAGACGGTCGAGACCGACAACCGCGCGCAGCTGACCAGCAATCGACTGCGGGCGGCGCGCGAGGCGCGGCTGTGGGTCGAGACCGAAATGGCGCCGTCGGACTGGATCGCAGTCGTGCGGTTCGACTTCCAGCTCTCGGTGCAGCTCGACTTCAGCCAGGAACGCATGGCGATCCAGGACGCGATCGAAGCGGCGACGCTGAACAAGAAGACCCGGGCGATGACCCCGTCCGTGCGCGCTCGCCGTGAGCACCCGGGACGCGGCCCGTCGCTGACCGCGAACCTCCCGCACGTCGCGGACCTCGACAGCGCGAGCCTGCGCATCGAGGACGGAGTGCGCATCGTGGCCGAAGCCGCGCGGCCGATCATCGGCCGCAAGAACATGATCCTGTTCACGCTCGGCTTCGGCCGAACCGAATCACCGCTCGGCTCGCCGGACGAGCGCTACTACCCGGCGATGGAGGCCGCCCTCAACACGTCGAACGTGGCGGTCTATCCGATCGACATGAGCGGCTCGGGCAACCAGACGCCGCAGAACAACTTCCTGAGCCAGCTCGCGGACGAGACCGGCGGGGTCTACTTTGCGACCTTCAATCGCTTCCTCGATCCGCTGCGCGACATCTCGCGCTACAACACCGGCTACTACCTCTTGAGCTTCAGATCCCAAGCGCCGCCGGGTGAGCTCGGCTACCGGCACTTCAAGGTCAAGGCGGTCGACAAGAAAGTCCGCGTCAAGGCGCGGCGCGGGTACTCGTACGGCGGGTAACCGTCAGTAGTGGTACCGGGCCTGCAGGAAGTCGATCTGACCTTCCCGCACTAGATAGACCAGCCGGTGCTCCTGCGTGATCCGGCGCGACCAGCAGCCGCGTAGGTGGAACTTCAGCGGCTCGGGTTTGCCGAGACCGGAAGTCGGATCTCGGAGCACCGCCTCGACGAGATCGACCACCCTGAGCGCGGTCTTGCGATCAACTCGGATCCAGTGACGTAGGTCGTCGCGGAACTCAGGGTGGAAGACCGCCTGTGGCGCGCGCCCTCCCTTACTCCGGCGAGTCGTCAAGTCCCAGCTCCCGACGCAACTCGTCCAGGGACGACGGCTTGGGCGCGTCGCCGAGAGCCCGCTCTAGAGCTGTCGCGAGCCGCTGCGCGTTGCGCGGCGAGCGCAGGAGATGCGCGGTCTCGAGCAGCGAGTCGAGCTCGGCCTCCGAGATCAGCGCCACAGTCTCCCCGTTGCGACGCTCGATCAGATACGGCTCGCGGGTCTCCGCCACCTCATCGCACAAGCTGGCGAGATTGGCGCGAGCTCGGGTGTATGTCGTTCGGTTCGCCATGGCTTCAACCTGTACAGTCATACTGTACGTGTTCTCACCGCAGTCTTCAAGCCCCGCCCGCTACCCCGCTACCCCCAACCACCCATACCCAAATCGACAAGCATCGATTGAGTTTTTTAGGTATCCTTACTTGTCTGAGCATTGATACAGGTTCCTGGGGGGATCCGAGGGTCAGGTAAGTCAGGGGCCGAGCGGCTGCTGGCCGGAGCGGCCTCCCCGAGATCAGATTTGGAACGGATCGAGGGCACGGGGTGAATGGTACGCAAGCGCTGGCGGTAGGCGCGGGACTCGTGGTGGCGGTGGTCCTGATTGGGGTGGTGAGCCTCTTCCGGCGCCGCTTCCGGCTCGTGCGTCAGCTGAGCTTCCCGCTGACGATCTCGGCGATCGCGGCCGGGCTCAAGGTGGTCACGCTGTTTCGGGTGCCCGAGTTCGCGATCATCGAGCCGAAGCTCAACTTCCTGTTCATCTTCGCCGCGGCGCTGATCGCGATCCGGCTGGTGGCGACGTACTACTTCGACGTCCACCTGTTCCACACCCGCGGCGTGCGGCTGCCACCGCTCCTGCCGCCGGTGTTCGTGTCGGTCGGCTACCTGATCACCGCCTTCCTGATCCTGAAGTCGATGGGCGTCAGCCTGACCGGCATCGTCGCGACCAGCGCGATCACCTCGCTGGTCCTCGGCCTGGCGCTGCAACCGATCCTCGGGAACTTCTTCTCCGGTCTGGTGATCTCACTCGAGAGACCGTACCGGATCAACGACTGGATCAAGGTCGGCGACATCGAGGCTCGGGTGGTCGACATCACCTGGCGCACGACGCACCTGCGGACTCGGGACAACGACAACCTGATCTATCCGAATTCCGAGATTGCCAACCGCGAGATCATCAACTACTACTATCCGCACCCACTTCACCTGGAGCGGATCTACGTCGGCGTCCACTACCGCACGCCCCCCTACCGCGCCAAGGCGGCGATCCTCGCCGCCGCCCACCGCGTCGACGGCGTTCTCGAGAAGCCCTCACCCGAGTGCTTCGTGATCGACTTCGGCGACAGCGCGATCACCTACGAGATGCGGGTGTGGATCGAGGACATCGCGCGCCGTCCGAAGATCGAGAGCGACGCGCGCACCGAGATCTGGGAAGAGTTCCATCGCCGCGGCATCACCATCCCGTTCCCGATCCGCACGCTCGAGATCGAGCCGCGGGCCTCCACGCTCGGCATCAAGCGCGCGACAGACCCGAGCACGGCGGTTCCGCAGGCTCGGATCTACGTGTCGGCCGGGCCCGACCACGGGCGCACGCTCCACCTCTCCGAGGAGCCGGTGCTGATCGGACGCTCGAGCAAGTGCGACATGAAACTCAAGGTGCCTCAGGCGAGCAAGGAGCACTGTCGCATCGAGTGGCGCGAGGACGGATACTGGATCGTCGACGTCGGCAGCCAATTCGGTACCATAGTCAACGGAAGAAAGGTGGAGGAGGAGCGCCTGACCGATCTCGACGACATCTCGATCGGTGAGGACGAGCTCCGTTTCGAAACCCATGGCTAGCAGCGAAGAGCACCCACGGCGAATCGGTCAGTACGAAGTCCTGGGCGCCATCGGCAAGGGCGCGATGGGTCAGGTATACAAGGCGGTCCAACCGTCGCTCAATCGGATCGTGGCGGTCAAGATCCTGCCGCACGAGTTCCTGGAGGACGCGACACGGGTGGAGCGCTTCAACCGCGAGGCGAAGGCCGTCGCCCTGTTGAGCCATCCCAACATCGTCCAGATCATCGACAAGGACCAGGACGAGGACACCCTCTTCTTCGTCATGGAGTACGTGCCGGGCTCGTCACTCGACGAGGTCATGCGCAAGCGGCGGCTGTCGCTCCAGGAGGCGTTCGCGGTCTTCCGTGGAGTCTGCAGCGGACTCGAGGCGGCGCACCGTCAGAACGTGATCCACCGCGATCTCAATCCGCGCAACATCCTGATCTCGGACGACTTCTCGGTGGTCAAGCTGGCCGACTTCGGGATCTCCAAGGTCGAGTCGATCTCGCGCGAGATGGGCACGCTGTCGACCGCCGAGGCGAGCATGGGCACCCTCCACTACATGTCCCCGGAGCAGGCGATCAGCGCCGGCACGGTCGATCACCGCACCGACATCTACTCGGCCGGCGTGGTGCTCTACGAGATGCTCACCGGACGGGTACCGGTCGGCCGGTTCAATCTGCCGAGCCAGATCAACAGTGAGGTCCCCTCCGAGATCGACCCGATCGTCCTCAAGTGCCTGGCGACCGAGCCCGAGGATCGATACGCGACGGCCACCCAGCTGATCAAGAGCGTGAGTCTCCTCGAGGACCAGCTGCGGCTCGGACTGGTCAACGAGTTGCGCGGCATCTCGCGCGGGACCTCGAGAATCTTCCGGAGCTCGACCCAGACTTTCAAGAACAAGAAGGTGCTGATCGGCGGCGCGGCGGTACTCGCTCTCGCCGCGGTTGCCACGGCCGTGGTGCTCCTGTTGCCGTCCAAGCCGGCCGCCGAGGACGCACAGGCCGCGGCGCCCGCGGGCAGTGCGTTTCGGGTCGAGGCGGCGCCGGGTTTCGACCCCGATGCCGTGTCCACCGGGGTCGTGACCTCGTCGGACCTCGACCTGCCCGACGACGATTCCGGGCCGCCTGCCGCGGCCCAGGCTCGCACCGAGCCGCCGGTGGCTGCGCAGCCCGCCCCGGCCGAGCCGCAACCGCGTCCAGCTCAACCCGATCCGGCACCGGTACGCGCAGCTCCGACCGGTGACGGCGAGTACAAAGTCGCCCTGGACAAGCTCAAGGCGGGCCTCTTCGACCCCGCGATCAAGGACTTCGAGGATTTCCTCAAGAGGTTCCCGAACAGCCCCCGCATACCGGGCGCGTATCTGGCGATCGCCGAGTCGCACGTAGGCGCCGGCCGGATCGAGGAGGCGTTGGCGGGCTTCGTCGAGGTCCAGAGCCGCTTCCCCACTGCCCGTGAATCGGGTCAGGCGAGCTACCGCCAGGGTGAATTGATGATGTTGAGCAGTCGCGCCAACAAGGAGGTCCAGGCGCGCGAGACCTTCGATCGAACGGCGACGAATTTCCCGAACTCGACCTGGGCGCCGCTGGCGCTGATGGCCAAGGCGTCGATCGAGCTCAACGGCAAGATCACGGCGAACGACCCGGTGGTCGGCGGCCGCGTGCCGGCCGCGATCATCACCTACCGCATGGTCAGCGAGCTCTACGGCGAGACGCCCCACGCCGAGAAGGCGCTCGAGCGGCTGGCCAAGCTCTACGACGACGAGAAGCGCTTCGACCTCGCGGCGAAGGCCTACGAGCAACTCGCCGCGAGCTTCCCGAGCAAGGATGGCAGCGCTTGGTGGGAGGCGGGACAGCTCTACGACCGTAAGCTCGACGACAACGTCCGGGCGATCGCCGCCTACAAGCAGATCCCGCAGGACTCGACCCACTACGACAGCGCGCAGAAGCGGATCGCCAAGCTGACGCGCTAGGTTTGGGAGACCCAGGAGCGCCGGCTCGGTCGAGAGCGTGAGTCTCATGCCCCCTGGAGCTCGATCAACGGCTCGCCGTCGAATCGTCGCCGCAGCGGCGACCGCCTGCCTCGCCGCGTGCGAGGGCGGCGATCACCCTCCGTCGATCGATCGCGACATCGCGATTCCGATGCGGGACGGTGTCGTGCTGCGCGCCAACATCTGGCGCCCCGCCGGCGACGGCCCCTTCCCGGTCCTCGTCTACCGCACTCCCTACGGCAAGGACGCCACCGAGTCCTGGTACGAGACCCACCGGCGAGCGGTCGAGCGTGGCT
>JAJCXP010000367.1 GCA_029263375.1 Acidobacteriota bacterium
GAGCTGGGCGTCTCCCAGGAGCGCATCGACCGCATTCGCGCGCCCGTCGGCCTCGACCTGGGCGGTCGCCGCGCCGAGGAGATCGCCCTGGCGATCGCGGCCCAGATCCTCGCCGCTCGGCACGGCCGTTCGCTCTGATGACCGTCCGATGATGAACGTCGTCGGCGTCATCCTCGCGGCAGGGGCGTCGCGGCGCTTCGCCGAACAACCGCCGCCGAGCGGCCACGAGTCGCTCCCGAGACTCAAACAGCTGCTGCCCTTCGGCGGCGAGTCTCTCGTCCGGCGAGTCAGCCTGTCGGCGGCCGCGTCGAAGCTGTCGTCTGTGTTGGTGGTGATCGGTTTCGATGCCGAGGCGGTTCGGAACGAGATCTCGGATCTGCCGGTCGAGATCGTCGAGAATCCGGACTGGCAGGCCGGGCAGAGCACCTCCGTTCGCGCCGGACTGTCGTCGATCGATCCCGGGGCCGAGGCCGCGATCTTCCTGCCCTGCGATCAGCCCTTCCTGTCGGCCGAGACGATCGATCGCCTCATCGAGGCGCGGGCCGAGCGCGGCACCTCGATCCTGATCGCCGCTTTCGAAGGCCGCCAAGGCGCGCCGGTGCTGATCAGTCGCGAGTTCTTCGAGCAGATGTCGACACTCCAGGGCGACGAAGGGGGCCGCCAGATGTTCTGGATGCACACCGACTCGCTCGGCATGGTCGAGCTCGACAGCGCCCTGCCGCTCGAGGACATCGACACTTTCGACGACTACCTCGCGCTGCGCTCGCACCTGTAGGCGCGGGACTCGACGCCTGCTTCGAGGCCGGGAGGGTGACCTCGGCTACCTGCGCCGGAACTTCTGATCCAAAGACATCCGCCCCGGACCGGTGAACAGAATCACCAGATAGCCGGCCAGGAACAGGAACGGCTTCTCCTTGTCGCCGAACGGATCGTCGCCATGGACGACGAAGAACGCGACCGTGAACATGATGAGCAGCGGCACGGTCGCGACCCGGGTCAGAAGGCCGATCGCTACCAGAATCGCGCAGAAGAACTCAGCGAAGACCGTCAAGCCGAGGCTGAAGCCCGGGCCCAGGCCGATCGGATCCGCGAACTTCAGATTGCCGTCGACCAGCCGCATGAGCTTGCCGTAGCCGTGCGCGTAGACCAGGCTGAATCCGAGGCTGAGGCGCAGCAGCAGCAGGCCCAGGTCACGGGCCGCGCCATCGTGGCCGGGATCGAAGAACTTCTTGATTACGCTCACTGAGCCTCCTCTAACGTCAACTTGGGATGTCTGTCGCCGAGGGCGTAGCGTACAACGTCGACAAGATCGATCAGGAGCGACAGCAGGTCGAGGACGAAGACCACCGTCAGCCAGCGTCCGAACAGACTGCCGGAGCCGGCAAGCGCCGCCCGCGGCGCGAGCCAGATCAGCATCGGTATCCAGATCGCCAGATGGCCGAGGCCGAGCAACCTTACGAACCCCAGGCGGACGAAGATCGCCATCTGGATCGCCGCCGCGACCAGAAACGAGATCCAGACGACCTGCGCTTCGGTCGAGCCGATGAAGACGAGCGGCGCGATCCCGTTGGCCAGGATCAGCAGGGCGATCCAGACCTGCCAGGGGCGACCGAGGGTTCCCATCCCTCGGAAGAAGCCCAGGAGGACCCTCATACCAGCTCGAACCGGGTGACGATCTCCACGCACCCCTGCAGCGTGCGGGCCACCGGACAGTGGTCGGCGTGAAACGAGTGGACACGCGCAATGGTGTCGCGGCGCTCCGGATCCGCCTTCAGGTGGTAGACCGCCTCGATGCGCGCGATCTTCAAGACCCGCCCGTCCTTGACCACGTCGCCGGTGACCTCGGTCACGAGATCGCCCTCTTCGAGCTTCACGCCGCGCGCCTCCAGCGCTCCGGCAAAGGTGCCGGTCAGTCAACCGCCGGCCGCGGCGACAACGTAGTCGAGGGTCGTCGCGTGCGGTGGAAAGCGGTCGGGATCGACGCCGTAGTGCTCGGCAACCTCGGAATGGACACCGAAGATCACCGGCTCCTCTTCGGCCGGCAGATGGGCTCGTCGGACGGGCCCCTCGATGCGCTCGATGCGGACTTTGGAAAGGTAGGCGGTGTCTCGGCTCATTGCGGTGACAGGATACTCAATTCAGGCGCCGAGCTGTCGAAGCCAGTAACCTGTGCGCTCAATCGGAGATGACTGATCCGTCCCAACTCGCCTCGGAGGCGCACATCTGGCTCACGGCGCCCGCCGCGACCGAGGCCATCCCGGACTATCTGCGGCTGCTCGCCCCCGAGGAGCTCGAGCAGTACCACCGCTACAAGGTCGAGCGCGCCCGCCGGCTCTATCTGGCGGCTCGGGCCCTGGCCCGCAGCGTGCTCTCTCACTACGCGCCCGAGACCCGACCCGGGGCGTGGCGGTTCGAGTTCAACAAGCACGGTCGCCCGGAGATCTGCGGACCGACCGGGCATCCGCCACTGCGCTTCAACCTGTCGCACACCGACGGTCTGGTCGCCTGCCTCGTGACCCTCGAGCTCGATGCCGGCGTCGATGTCGAGCGGATCGACCGGCGTGTCAACCTGCTCGGCATCGCCGAGTCGAAGTTCTCGGCGCTCGAGGCGGGCGAGATCGTGCGGCTGGGAGCGCAGGCGCGGCGCGAGCGCTTCTTCCGCTACTGGACCCTCAAGGAAGCCTACATCAAGGCGCGGGGCATGGGCCTCGCCCTGCCGCTGCGAAAGTTCTCCTACGCGTTCGAGCGATCCGGCGAGGTCTCGGTGCACTTCGATCCCGACCTGGGCGACCGCGCGAGCGACTGGCAGCTGGCACTCTGGCGCTCGTCACCCGAGCACTATCTGGCAGTCGCACTCAAGCGTGGCTCCACCGCCGATCGGAGGCTGGTGATCCGCCGTTCGACACCGCTTCTCGACCAGGTCGAGACCACAGAGCTGGCGCCGATCGCCCGCTCCGCGCCCGCCATCGCCAAACAGGATTCGCCGACATGACCGAGCTCACGACCGCACCGCTGATCGAGCGTGCCGCGCGCTTCGCGAACCGGGTCGCGATCGATGCGGGGGAGGGCCGCTTCCGCTACGCCGACCTCCTGCGAGACTCCGCGAGCGCCGCGGCCGTGCTGCTCGATGGCCGCGCGAGCCTGGGCGGTGCGCGAGTCGCGTTTCTGATCCGGCCCAGCTACGCCTGGGTCGTCGCGCAGTGGGCCGCGTGGCGCGCTGGCGGCGTCGCGGTGCCGTTGTGCCTCGCCCATCCCGAGCCGGAGCTCGACTACGTGGTCGAGGACTCCGGCGCCGAGATCCTGATCGTCGAGCCCGAGCTGCGCGACCGCCTGGCGCCGATCGCGGCCCGGCGCAGTCTGCAACTCACGTCGAGCAACGCTCTCCTGAGCGCGACGGCCGCCGCCGAGCTGCCCGCCGTGGACACCGAGGCCGGCGCGCTGCTGATCTACACCAGCGGCACCACCAGCCGCCCCAAGGGCGTCCTGACCACTCACGCCAGCGTCGCCGCCCAGATCCGGAGCCTGGTCGCGGCCTGGGAGTGGAGCTCCGAGGATCGCATCCTGCTGGTTCTACCGCTCCACCACGTACACGGCGTGATCAACGTGCTCGGTTGCTCCCTCTGGTCGGGCGCGGCGTGCGAAATGCTCCCGGCGTTCGACGCCAAAGAAGTCTGGCGGCGCTTCGCCGACAGCGACCTGACCCTGTTCATGGCGGTGCCGACGATCTACTCGAAGCTGATCCGCGAATGGGAGGGACTGCCTGAGCCGCACCGGCACGAGCTCTCGAAGGCGTGCGACCGATTCCGCCTGATGGTCTCGGGCTCGGCGGCGCTGCCGGTCTCGACCCTCGAGCGCTGGCGCGAGATCTCCGGCCACCTGCTGCTCGAACGCTACGGCATGACCGAGATCGGCATGGCACTCTCGAATCCACTCCACGGTGAGCGCCGCCCGGGCCACGTCGGCACGCCGCTGCCCGGGGTCGAGATCCGGCGGCTGGACGAGCGCGGGACGCCAGCGACCGACGATTCGCCGGCGGAGCTCCAGGTGCGCGGTCCGAGCGTCTTTCGCGAGTACTGGCAGAAGCCCGAGGCGACCGCCGCCGCCTTCCGCGACGGCTGGTTCCTGACCGGCGACGTGGCGGTGGTCGACGGCGGTTCGTACCGGCTGCTCGGTCGCAACAGCGTCGACATCATCAAAACCGGCGGTTTCAAGGTCTCGGCGCTCGAGATCGAAGAGAAGCTGCGCGAGCACCCGGCGATAGAGGAGTGCGCCGTGGTCGGCCTCCCGGATGATGAGTGGGGCGAGCGAGTCGGTGCGGCGGTGGTGCTGGCCGGGGGTTGCGAGATCGAGATCGACGAGCTGCGCACCTGGTGTAAGGAGCGACTCGCGACCTACAAGGCACCCAGCCGGCTGCTGACCGTCGACGAGCTGCCGCGCAACGTTCTCGGCAAGGTCACGAAATCCGACATCGTCCGGCTGTTCGCTCCACGCGAGCGAGCGGGCGACTGAGCACTTCTCGAGCACGCCGGTTCCGTGCGCGCCGTCGCTCGGACGGCGGAATCTCGAGCCGCTCGACTACGTTGCCGGACAGGTCTTCGTCACGCCCAGCCTAGTGTCCACCGATGATCCGATCGCGCCCGGCGTTCTTACCCTCGTAGAGACGCCGGTCGGCGAGCCCGATCAAGGCCTCGGCGTCGCTCGCCTCCTTGGGAAAAGTGGCGATTCCGATCGTCACCGTCACCTCGCCGCCGGCGAGTGGCGTGTCGACACGCCGAACCCTCGCCGCCAGGCGCTCGCGGATGCGCTCCGCGAGCTGTCGCGCGGCGGGTCCGGCGGCGTGCGGCAGGATGATCGCGAACTCTTCACCGCCGAAGCGGCAGGGCACGTCCGCCGAGCGGGTCGACTGCGCGACCGCGCGACCGAAGGCTCGCAGCACGCGATCCCCCTCCTGGTGCCCGTAGCGATCGTTGATCGCCTTGAAGTGGTCGAGATCGGCCAGCAGCAGGCTGGTCGGTAGCGTCGAGCGCTCCGAGCGCGCCAGCTCGAGTGGCAGGACCTCATCGAAGAAGCCCCGGTTGAAGAGGCCGGTCAGAGGGTCGCGCGAGCTCGGGCTGGCGGCTGCCACCGGCAGACCCGCGCTTTCTCGGAAGGCGAGGTTCAGGACCAGCGCGACCAGACCGCCGGTCACGAGCCCCGAGCCGAACAGCGTCTGAACGCCGCCCGGTAGATGGCTCAGGACGGCCGGCCGCAGCTCGACGCCGAGGCCGAGGCCGACCGACACCGCCAGGATCACCAGATTGCGTCGATTCGGCTCGACGCCGCGGTGGAAGATCGAGGCACCGCTAGAGAAGATCATCGCAAACATGATCAGGCCACCGCCGCCCACGACCGCTGGCGGAATCGTGGCAAAAAGAGCGCCGACCTTGGGCACCAGCCCGAGTAGGACCAGAAAGCCGCCGCCGATCGCGGTGACGTGCCGGCTGGCAACGCCCGTGAAGTTCACCAGGCCGACGTTCTGCGAGTAGGAGGTGTTCGGAAGCGCGCCGAAGAGAGCCGCCAGGCCACTCATCACGCCGTCGGCCACCAGGCCTCCGCGCAACTCCTGACGCGTCGGCTCGCGGCCCACCGCGGCGACCACGCCCGAGATGTCACCGACGGTCTCCATGGTCGTGACCACGTAGGCGAACGCCATCAGCACGATCGGAGCCCAGGCGAACTCCAGGCCGAACGCCAGCGGCCTCGGCAGCGCGACCCACGCCGCTTCGGAGATGGCGGTGAACTCGACGCGTCCCATGAAGATCGCCAGGACGTAGCCGATCACGACGCCGAACAGCAAGCTGCCGTGGGCGAAAAAACCGCGGGCGAACTGATTGAGCAGCAGCGTCACCAGAAAGACCGATCCGGCGACGGCCAGATTCGCCGGCGAGCCGTAGTCGGCCGCGCCCTTTCCGCCCGCGGCGTAGTCCATACCCACCGGGATCAAGCTGAGACCGATCAGCATGACGACGATGCTGTTGACCAGCGGGGGAAACAGCCGGCGCAAGCGCCCGATCGACAGTCCCAGGCCGATCTCCACGACCGAGGCCACGAGGCAGGCGCCGAACACCATCGCCAGGCCGTGCTCCCGGCCGATGCCAATCGCGGCGCCCAAGAAGACCATGCTGGTGCCCATCACCATCGGAATCCTGCCGCCGATGACGCCGATCGGGTGCGCTTGAACGATGGTCGCCAGGCCCGCCATCAGGAGCACCATCTGGATCAACACCGCGGTCGTGCCGGTACCGACCCCGAGCGCGCCGGCGAGCAGCAGCGGCACGGTGACGTTGCTCAACAGCATCGCCATCACATGCTGGATGCCGAGCGGCACCGCCTCCGCCAGCGGCGGCCGGTCCTCGATGTCGTAGACGACCTGGGTGCCGGATCTCACTGTCAGTCTGGCCCACTCTTCGGCTGGCGCTGCCAGCGGGCGTAGGTGGTCTGCGCGGCGCTCGCGCTCGGCCCCTTCTGGCTGCGATCAAGATCCATCGCGCTCTCCGCCAGGGCCGACCGCCGGTCGCGCTGTTCGCGTTCCCCGCACCGTGCGCAGCAGCGCCTGGAACTCCCGGGTCAGCGGGAAATCGGGACCGAGAGCGGCTTCGAGGCCGGACGAGCCTTCCGCCAGCATGGCCTCGGCCTCGGCATAGCGCCCCTGGGCCGCCAGGCATTCCCCCAGGGCAACCACCGATTCACTGATGCGCCAGTCGTGAGGCGGCAGCTGGTCACGGCGTAGCTCGAGAGCGCGGCGGAGGTGGGCTTCTGCTTCCTGGGTGGAACCGCGAGCCGTCAGGACTCTGCCCAGAGTGGTCAGCGAGCTCGCGACGTAAAGGTGGTCGATTCCCAACACCCGCTCCTGGATCTCGATCACCGAAGTCAGCTCGCGCTCGGCAGCGCTCAGATTGCCGCGTCGATAGTTCAACCGCGCCCTTGTCTCCCGGATGCCCGCGACGTGTGGGTGCTCATCGCCAAGCAAGTCTACGGCCGTGGCCATCGCATCTCGAAGCTGGGATTCGGCGCGACCATGATCACCGCGGTAGATAGACACGTTGGCGAGGTGCCGGAGAACGACCGCCGACTCGAACGAGGTGCCGGGTAGCTGCTGGAACACGTCGAGCGAGCTTTCGAGGAGCGTAGCCGCTTCATCCAGGTCGCCCTGCCACGCCCGGCTGACGCCGAGGTTGGCCAGGATGATGGCATTGATCGGATGAACCTCTCCTACCCGTGCCCGGTTGAGCGTCAACGCTTCGCGATAGTAAGGCTCGCCGCGAGCCCGGTCCCCAGCTTCCGTATACACGAGGCCGAGGTCCTGGAGCGTCTTGATGAACTCCTCGTCCGGATCGCCAGGCAACGAGCGAAAGTTCTCGATCGCCTCAAGGTACAGATCGATCGCTTCGTCGAAGTCCCCCTTCATGTAGTGGGCGCCTCCCAACTCGTGCTGGCTCACCGCCAGCTCATAGCCATCGGCTCCGGCGAGCCGATCGAGGCGCACCGCCTCCCGTAGCTGGACCACCGCTTCTTCGAACAGCCCCAGCCCGCGGTAGGTGGCGCCGAATGTGCGGCGGATCATCGCCTCCTCCGAAGGCTCCAGGTCCTCTTCGTTGTCGAGGCTCCGCACGGACTGCTCGAGGACATCAACCACTCGAACGTCGCGTCCCCCCTTGCCGGAGGAGAACCAGCTGGCGTCGGGCGACGAGATCATCCGCTGCAGGAAACCGCTGATCCGCTCGGCCTTGGCTCGCTCGGCTCTCGCGACTGCGGCGGCCCTGTTCGAGACGACGGTAGCGCCGACGAGAGCGAAGGCGACG
>JAJCXP010000368.1 GCA_029263375.1 Acidobacteriota bacterium
GAAGGTCGGACAGCTCGAATCCGGCGCGGGAACGCCCGCCCCGACTCCGGGCGACACCCCGAGCGCCACCTCTGCTACAGCGCCGCTCGCTCCTGCGAGGCTCAGCAGAATCACCAAAAACGACTTCACACGTCTCGCCACTCGACACCCCCATTTCTCGAGCCCCCGAACGACTCCGAGTCGTAGGGCGAGCACTGGCGGTCGAGCGAGGGCTCACCGGTCCGGAGGCAGGTCTTTCGGGCGATCATAACCTCCCGTCCGGTCTCCAAGGACTCAACGAGCTGGGAACCCCCGCACGTTGGCCCTGTCGGTGATCAGGGCCCGCGGTGGATGGGTGGATGGCGGCTCGATCTAGGTTGCCGCAGCGGCACCCCCAGCCAGCGGCTCGCTTGGCTGAGCCGCAGCAGAGCCCGGCGGTCTCCGGTCGCGACCGCGAAGCGCAGCTGACGGCGGGCCCTCGGATAGAAGGCAAAGTCAGGCAAGCCCTACGCTGCAAACTCCGCTTTCAACGTCCGAGAATGGCCGCCGCAATAGGACGTCGCTTTTCCCGGTCGCAGCAGCCAGACATTCAGCAGCCCGATCCGCACTGCAACCTGGGCAATGGCAGAGACTGTGGACATCAGCATGGTCTCTCGTCCACATCCGGCGAATCGAGCCAATAGGCCCCCATCCGGTTCTCGCGCCTTACTTTTCAGTCGAGGGATCCACGCGGCCCCGGTCTTGCAGATACACCAAGCCTATGCTCGGACGCCTGAGTCGATTCTTGCCCCTGAGCCTGGCCGCGGTTATCGGCCTGAGCAGCCTCGGTTCCGGCCACGGCGCTCTCGCCCGCCAGAATGGCGAGGCGGTGCGCGACGAGGAGCGCGTCACCGCGGTCGACGTTCTCATCCAGCTGATCAACTCCCAGAGTCTCAAGCCGATACCGGCGCCGCGGAGTCCGAAGCCCGGAGATTTCAGCGTCTTTCTGGATGGAGAGCCCGTCCCGGTGGTAGGTGTCGAGGCGAACTCCTCGAGCTCGGCAGAGCCCTGGCGCGTGGTGATCTATTTCGATCTCCCTCTGACGAGCTCGCGCACCGTCCGCTGGGCCTCTTCGCTGCTGGCCGAGCGTCTTCGAGAGCTGCTCGACCTGGGGCCGGTCGAGATCGTCGTCGCCGATCCCGAGCCGGGCCGCCATCTCGCCGCGAGCCGCGACCTGGAGCTCATCGACAGCATGCTGTCGGGGATCTTTCTACGTACCGAGGGGGAGGACCGCCTGGTGCGAAGGCGCGAGCAGTTTCTGATCAAGCGCGCGGCCAAGCCACGAGCCGGCGCGCGGGGGGCGATGTCCGAGAAGGCAACGGCCGCCGAGCGGCGCCTCATCCGCGAAAGCCAGGACGATATGGCGAGCTGGCTCATCGACAACACGGGCGACAAGGCCGGCCGCGTGTTGTTTCTGGTGAGTGACGGCTTCGACCTCGATCCCGGGCGGTACTACGCCGATGCGGCGGTCGGCGCGGATCTACCTCCCGAGGCGGCAAGCGCGGCGCCGGCGCACGCGGAAGCCGCCTCCACGCCGGTCTCCCGCGACACCGAGACTCGGGCCCGCACGCTCGCGGCCTACGGCTGGACCGTCGTCGCGCTGTCCGCGCCCGAGAAGGTTCGTGGCGCAGCCCGCTTCGGAATCCAGTGGGCTCCACCGAAGATGCTGATTCCGACGGTCAGCCTGCGGTCGATCGCGGTGTGGCTCGACGGCAACCGCAGTCCGAAGAAGGCCGACGCCTACAACGAGCTGGGTCTCTCGCTCAGAGCCCAGGGCAAGCTGGAAGAGGCCGAAGAGGCGTTCCGCAGGTCGATCTACCGCTACTACGACCACCCCAAGACAGCTCAGCGGCAGGCGACGGCGCTCGTCAACCTGGGCGAGACGCTCGAGCTCCAGGGAAAGTCACTCGAGGCCCGCGACGCCTACCGCTCGGCGGTCGCTTTCGACGCCGACCTGGCCGACGCCTACCCCTTCACCGTCGCGCGCTTGACCGATCCACTGGCGCCGCTGGCGCTTCTCGCCGAGGCCTCGGCCGGCCGCGTCGTGGACGAGTCCGGCTCATTGAAAGAGATGCTTGCCGCTCTCCAGGACCGAGTTCGCGTGACCTATCAGATCGCCGGTCCCCCGGACGGTTCTCTCCGCGAGATCGAGGTGCACTCGAACAACCGAGCCGGTGTGCAGGCGCCAGGCTGGAGCCGCTCGGGGACGCCCGTCACTGTCGGTGAGCTCAGGCTGCGCCGACTCCTCGGAGGTCAGGTGGACGCCGGGGATTTGCCGGTAAGGGTCTCCTGTGATGATCTCAGGGGGGATGCCGCTAGCGAAGGGTCGTCGGTGACCCTAGGAGTGAGGTTTCTCCCGGTGGCCGACGCGGAGCTCAGCGCCGCGAACCCGATCCGCCTCACCTGGGGCAGCCGCGGCCCGGAGACCGACGTGGTCGCTGAACACCGGCTGCTGTCGCCGGAGACCCTCGCCGGTGGTGTGCTGGATCAGCGAGTAGATCTGCCGTCCGGCCACGTCTGGGCGGGCGTCGTCGTCGAAGAGGTCTCAACCGGTGCCTGGGGCGGGGGGATCTGCGAGCTCGAGTGAGGTAGCGGGTGTGGTCTTACGCTGTCAGCCAGAGGCTGCGGCTCAGTTGGAAGGCCGATACTCACAGAGGTGCCCCATGAGTGTCTGAAGTCGGAAGTACAACGAGAGAGCGGTTGTACGTCATCACAACACCGGGTGGTATGTTCTCCAGCGTCGCCAACCATCGGAGAGAAAAACCACTTGACGGGCAGCTCGCATCCGGAGACAGGAGCAAGGAGGAGCCCATGGGTCAAGACGAAGCCGCCGCACAGGAACGAGCGACGACACCTCTCGTAGAGACGGATTGGCTGGAAGATCATCTCGACGATCCGCAGATTCGAATTGTCGACGCCACCGTCCAGATCAAGATGTGGCCCTTCCCTCGAATCAGGAGCGGTCGCAGAGGGTGGAAGCGAGCGCACGTCCCGGGCGCTGCGTTCACGGACCTCCGCAAGCTCTCCGAGCCGGGAGCTCCGGTCTACGCCTTCGTCATGCCGAGCGCCGAGCGTTTCGCCGCCGAGATGGGCAGGCTCGGCATCGGGCCCGGTGTCCGTGTGGTGGCCTACGACGCGAGAGAGAGCATGTGGGCGGCGCGACTCTGGTGGATGCTTCGTGCGTTTGGCTTCGACGACGTTTCGGTGCTCAATGGAGGGTGGGGCGCGTGGAGCCGCGAGAAGCGGCCGACGTGCTCCGAGCCATGCAGCTACCCGCCTGCCACCTTCGAGCCACGGCCCCGCGCGGACCTGATTGTCGACAAGGAGGATGTGCTCGCCGCGATCGACGACCAGAGCACCTGCATCGTCAGTGCGCTGGGGCGTCGGCAACACCGCGGCGAGCGCAACGAGTATCGTCGTCGCGGCCACATTCCGAGCGCGCGGAACGTCACGGCCTGGGAGATCCTCGATCGTCGGACCCAGCGCTACCGCTCACGCGAGGAACTCGAGCAGCGCTTCGGATCGGTCCTCGAAGCCGAGCGGGTGATCACCTATTGCGGAGCCGGCATCGCTGCCTCGAGCGCCGCGCTCGCTCTACATGCGCTCGGTCACCGCAATGTCGCGGTCTACGACGGCGGTCTGGTCGAATGGTGCGCCGATCGCAACCTGCCGCTGTCACTCGGCGAGTGAGCGCGTCGATCCAGCCGCCGAACTCGTCGCCCCACGTCGAGTCGGAACTGTGAGCTGATCACCGATGGCGTCGGGGCGCGGCCGACGAGCTCGTCCGCGAGGTACGCATCGAAGCGGGCGGCAAAGTCGCCCTCGAAGCCGCTCTGCCCTCGATTCGCGCACGACAAGCAGCGTCCGACCTATTTTCTCTTGCTCTTCCCTACATCGCGTGGTGGGTCGATCTACCCTTCGGAGGCGCCACGCGAATGTCCTAGGACGCCCATATCTGGCAAGATCGGTCTCGAGGTGATCGGCGGCGGGCGTATTCGCGTTTTCCTGGTGGTGGGCTTGCTGCTGTCTGGCGCCCACGTGCCCGGACCACGCGCCGGCGCGCAGGAGAACCACGGAGCCCGCCCTGTCGAGCGAAGCCTCCCCGCACTCGAAGAGCAGGTGCCCGCTCGGAACGGGCGGCCGAGCAACGTCGTGACGATAGCGGTCGAGCCATACGAGTTGCGGCAGTCGCCCAGGTACGTAAAGACCCCTGAGGCTGCCCGGTTCGGCAAAACGCTGCAACCTGGCGACCGGCCGATCCGGGCTCCCAGACCCGCGCCGCGACACCCCATCGAGGCCTACCCCTCTGGGACAAGAGGCGGCGTGCCGGAGCCGTCTGTAGCTCCGCTCATGCGCCGGTTCGACACGATCGATTTCGACACCAACGCCATCCACACGGGCTCGCTGTTCGTCCCCGCAGACTCGGCCGTGGCCGCAGGCCCGGATCACGTCGTGGTCGCGACGAACGTCACCCTCCGGTTTCACGGCAAGGACGGGAGTCTCGATCCGGCCAACGACATGTCGCTCGAGGACTTCTTCGCAGGCACGGGACCGAGGGGCCAGCTCTTGAGTCCGAAGGTCCTCTACGACCAGCATGCGGAGCGCTTTCTGGTCGTTGTGCTGGAGTTCCTCGACCTGCCCTTGGACGACCGCCCCAACGACGAAGTCTCCAGCATCCTTCTGGCCGTGTCGGACGACTCGAACCCGGAGGGGACCTGGTATCTGGGTGGTGTTCCCGCCAAGGTGACCTACTTCTGCTTGAACGTCGACCCTCCCGGCACCGGCGGCGACGTCAACTTCTGGACCGGGTTCCCCGGCGTGGCGGTGGACGAGGAGGCGATCTACCTCACCGGGAGCCTCTTCGAGTTCTCGTCGAAGCTATGCCTCGACAACCCTACGGCCTTCGGTGGAGTGCGCCTGCGGGTCGTCCCCAAAGGGCAGTTCTATGCCGGTGGCCCTCCGCTCATGAGCGCTTCGGTAAGTCCGTTCGGGCCGGCTCCAGACTGCTTCTTCGAGCTCCCCTTCTGCATCCCTACCCAGCCGGCCCACGTCTTCGGTGATCCGGACACCATCTACGGCGAATCGAACGTCTTCGGCACCTACCTGGTCACCTATTCCGGCCTGACGGACGGTACCAACGAGTACCTACAGGTCGTGCGCGTGGACAACGCTCTCACCACCTTCCCGACGTTCACGGCACAGGCGCCACTGCTCGTCGCCGACGTCGAGGACGCCCTGGGCCCGCTCCCGGACGCACCCCAGGCGGGCAGCACATCCCTGATCGAGACCAACGACCGCTCGGTTCTCGACGCAGTCTGGCGAGACGACGGCGGACTCTACCTGACCGCCAACGTTCTCCCGAACGCCGGGCCGGACAGCGGCCAGGCAACGGCTCACTGGTTTCAGCTCGACACCACCGATCCCGACCTCGCGTCGATGGTGGACCACGGCGACGTCGGCGGTGAGGACGTCGCCGCGGGCGCTTCGACGTTCTTTCCCTCGATCGCGGTCAACGAGGCCGGTGACGTGGCGATCGGATTCTCTGCGTCCGGACCGACGCTCTACCCCGGCTCTTTCGTCGCTAGCCGGTCGGCCTCGGATCCCCCTGGATCGGTCGGCGCCTCGAGGGTCCTGCGCCACGGTGTCGACTACTACGAGCGCACCTTCGGGTTGGGTCGCAACCTTTGGGGCAACTACAGCACCACGGCCGTGGATCCCGTCGATCAGTGCTTCTGGGCCTACAACCAGCATGCCATCGCGCGAGGCACGCCGACGACCGAGCCCGATGAAGATGGCCGTTGGAGCACGGCCGCGGGCTATCTCTGCGAGGGCTGCCCGACCGAACCCCTAACGCTCGACCTCTCGGGTATGACCCTCTCCGGCAAGGAGTTCCTCGGTGCCCGCAACGAGATCGTCGCCGGTGACAGCGTGCTTTCGAGCACCGCCAAAGTAGAAATGATCACCCGGGCCGCCAGCTTCGGCGACGGGTTCCGGGTGGACTTGGGCGGTAGCCTGGCCGTCCACTCCTGCGACTAGCCGCAAGACGGCGACGACGCTGGGCAGCACCGTGTAGGCCCGGCTTTAGGGGCCGCCTTGGCGCCGCGCCCAAACCCTGAGAACACTTGGTGTCACTAGCTACCCGGAGTTGGAACCCTGCCGAGGAGGGATTCGCTCCCGAGCGGTCACGCTCGACAGAGCGGGACCGCGACGACCGAGATCCCGTTGGGGACGGCAGTGCGCAAGCACTGGTGTCCCCAACGGGATTCGAACCCGTGTTGCCAGCTTGAAAGGCTGGACGGAGGTTCCCTGTAAATTACTGAACAAATGAGACTTGATCTCCTCGCCCAAGATCCGTGGTCGCCGTCATGGTGACCTACCAGCCTCGAATCGTAGGGTCCAAGAGCGAACCCATTTGGGGGCCGAATCTGGGGGGTTTCGGCGCGATTTGGTACGATCCCCACCCAACACAAGTCAATCTTGATTCTCTAGGAGGGAGGAGATTCCTATGAGGCGGATCGTGGTCGTCGTGTCGTTCTCGCTGGTCGTTCTCTGCGCGGGCGCAAATGGGGAGGAGCGCAAGTTGCCGCGCTTCGAACCTCTCCTAGCCGAGTCTCTTGGCGTCGCTAGCCCTTCGCCGCGCACGGTGACGCCTCCCGGGAGCTATGCACTCTCCATCGACGGCGACTTCGATCTGGGCGGCTTTGTCTTCAAGGACGGCTTCCCCTTCCTGCACAACGATGGGGGGCCAACCAACGGCAACACGGCCCTCGGCATTGAAGCTCTAATAAGCACAGAGATCTCCTACTTCTCAGGGACAGCCAACACTGCAATTGGCAGGAGCGCACTTAAGAACCTAACAGGTGGTTTTTGGAACACCGCCGTAGGCGTCAACGCGATGCGCGAAAGCGAGTCTGCGGGCAACAGTGTTGCAGTAGGCGCGTTTGCGTTGTATTCCAGCACGTCCGGGGGTAGCTCCACCGTGGCCATTGGGACTACTTCTCTCGCGTTCACGAATGGCTCTGGCAACACTGCACTAGGTGCCTACTCTCTCGGGTTTCTCGGTGCCTACCCTGGCGTCGATGGGAGCTACAACACTGCTATTGGCAGGAACGCGGGTAGGAACCTCGGAAACACACTTGCGCCCGCCACCGACCTCAGCAACAACATCTTCATCGGGAATGAGGGTCCCGCCGACGTGGCCGACAGCGTTTTCATTGGTGAGAACGGAACTCACACGACCACATTCGTCGCTGGCATCCACAACGCCGTCCTTAGCGACTCCAACGAGCACCAAGTGTGCGTAGACGACGCCGACCAGCTCGGCTTGTGCTCGCCCTCGTCCGCCCGCTTCAAGAGCCAGATAGAAAGCATGGGTGGCCTTTCCGCCGCGCTGCTCGATCTCCGGCCCGTCGTCTTCAATTACAGACCCGAGGTCAAGAAGGAAGCGGAGTCGCTACAGTTCGGCCTGGTAGCCGAAGAGGTAGCCGAGGTCTTCCCTCACCTTGTCCGTTACGACGACGACGGCAAGCCGTTGACCCTGCGCTACGACCTCCTGACACCACTGCTATTGAACGAACTCCAGAAGCAGCACCGCCAGAACCGAGTGCAGTGGTTCTTGATCGCCGGGATTATGCTCGGCGGAGTGGTCGTCGCTACGCGGTGGCGGCTCGGCTGACGGACTCCGACCGCGCCGCCTTCCTCTCCGTCCTAGAATTCGTGGGCGAGGACTTCATCCGCCAGCGCCTACAGGCCGGTAACTACCGAGGCAAGAAATGGGAGGACAGGCTGCCGGTGATCCGAGAGTGGCTAGCGAAGCAGGAGTGGCGACGGGTGGCCCGACTCAACTAAGGGCGCTAACCCTGGCCGAGCCGTCGGTGGCCACGTAGAATGCCTGCGAATGGCTGATCAGCCAGTATCCACGCGCTACGAGTTCGCGGCAGCGGCTGACGATCTCAGGGTTCGCTTGGTCTTTCTTCTGGCAGCTTTGGTTTCCGTCCTGATCGACGGGGCCTTTCTTGCCCTCTGGGCGTTGGCTCAGTGGGCGTTGGAGAGCTTCGTGCTTGCGCGCCTCGGTCTTACCGAGTTGGATGCCTGGGTCCTGATGGCCTTCAGATTGGTGTTCGCGGTTTCGACACTCGTCCCGGTCCTAGTGTACGTCTACGTTGATCTTCGAACTCTGTGGTTGCGCTTGATGCACAAGTACCGGCTCGACGCGCACCTCGTAGGTCAGGACTCGTTGACATCACCGAGCGAATCTCAGAGTTCCGCCACCAAGAAGTTGAAACCCGATCCGGTCGATGACTATCTACCAAGAAACTAGTAGCGGCCTTCGCTCGGTAGTGCGAGCTTGGCTGCTTGACCTCGTTGGCAGGGAACTACCGACGAAGCTCGTCGTCTTCCTGTTTGGCGTATTGGCTGCCTCGCTCGTCTCAAGCCTCTTTTTCTTAGTCGGTACAACAACCACTGCGGTAGCAGCTGTGGTTGGCCTTCTCGCCTCAGGCGGTGCAAGCGGATTGCTCGGCTACTTTTTCTTATCGCTTGACCCACAGAGGACTGGTCGGCCTCGCGACGATAAGGGTCTAAAGCAGAATCACGAGACCACGGACCCCTTTCTATTCACTCGGGTACAGCGTCGATACTTTTTTGACCTGGACGAATTCTTCTCGGGGCGACGCAAGAAGAAGTGAGAGTTGAATGACGGCGCTGTCTTGAGTACGCGGCCTCCGATCGTTCGGCAGTGACTGCCGAAGCAAGAGTGGCGACGGGCGGCAGGGTTGAACACGCGGTAGGTCGAGGGGAAGACCCCTCGAAGCTGTTAGCTAGTTGGAGCCACTCGCTTCAGCCGTGACCAACCCCTGGAGCCCGTCGATGCAGCGTGTCAAGCTCTCAGACTTTGCAGCGGCAAGACTTGGTCTCCAATGGAGCAGCGCGAACTCGGCCATCCTGGATGAATAGGCGGGACCCACGACACGGCAGCTCCTTGGTCTCGGCACCATGTCTCGCCTGATGTCCTTGCGCCGCGAGCTGCTCGCAAGCCTGACCACCTCCCTCTTCGGGTGCCGGAGTTCCTCGGGGTCGCTCGGTATCGCGGAAGGCGAGACATGTAAGAACTCAGCGATTGCACTTTGATCCGCCAGCAACCAGGTCTCAACCTCCCTGACGGCGATCCGAAAGCACATCTTGGTCGAAGGTGAGGGGAGCCACTGCAGTCTGGCTAGTGCTGGACAGAGCTCGTCCTCATCAAGATCGATCAGAACCAGCCAAGGGCTGTAGGCTGCTGCCCGGTTGTAGCCAAACAGGTTCTTCAGCAGATTTCCCTTCCCGCTCTGGCCGTGGACGATTCCTAGGTCCGCCCCACAGATATGGGCGAGCCGATTCGCCACCGCCGCATCAACCGTTCCCTCGACGGCAGCCGTGAGAACTACACTACTCACCTAGGCGCCGAATAGAGAGAGTTGTTCAAGTTTGTTTGGACTGGTCCGTGGCATCACGGCCTCGCCTAGCGATACGCCCGCCTCCAGGAGCGCGACGACCTGGCCGAACTCGCCGGCCTCGTTCACGCTCGTGCCTTCGCTTGAGGGTTGCAGCAGAAACACTTCGTCCAAGCCGATGCCGGCGTCAAGCAGCAGATCAGAGGAATGCGTACTTGCGATGATCTGGCGCCCCTTGCTGCGTAGAGCCCTTGCGAACATCTGAGGGATGTATCGAACCACCTCTGGATGCAGTGAAAGCTCGGGCTCCTCAAGAAGCAAGGGTCCGGCCCCATCCAGCACCGCCCAGAGTAGCCCCAGGAGCCGCAAGGTGCCGTCCGAGAACTCCTCCTCAGTCTGCCAGGCACCCTGTGGCCTCCAGTGCTCGTAGTTCCCCCGAAGGTGAGGCGTTCCTTTCGCGTCGCGGTGCAACTCAAGTTGCTTGAGCTGGGGCACGGCGACGACCAGCGCGTCTTTGATACGTCTGAGGCGAGCCCTCTGTACGTTCACCCGCGTATCAGCGATCTGTTCGAGGAAGTCGCCTCCAAAAGGGTCGTTGGCTCGTCCGACAGACCGATCCGGTTCTCTGACGAGCTGCGGAACGATATGGAGGTATCGAATCGAACGCAGGAACTCGGCGACATCTCGGAACGCCTGATTCGCGTGTACCTGTTCGAGGTAAGTCTGCGTCAGTCGCTCGGTGTCTTTCTCGTCTCGCCTATCTGGCCTTTCAACGATCTTCCTACCCAACTTGAAGACGGTTTCTCGCTTGACGAGGGGTCGTCGCTGATTGTCTTGATTGAATACTAGGTCGTAGCCCCAGATCGGTGCCTCCTCACCGTCTCCAATCTCGACCTGGAGCCTTATGTCCGAGTAGCGTCGGGCCGCAAGGCATCTGAGGCCCTTGACCCCTCCCCGCGACGAGACTGCCGCTTGGAAACCGCCCCCGATGGCCGCGATCTGGTGAAGAAACCTGAGAGCATCGAGTAGATTGGACTTGCCTGAAGCGTTCGGGCCGACCAAGAAAGCCCGGCCGCCGAATATCAGGTCGGCCTCGACGAAGTTCCGCCAGTTCTCCAGATGAAGCCGGGCGAATCGAAGTCTTTTGGCACCACTTGCCTTTGCCATCGTGTGCCGGAGATCGTACCAGTTGCCGCCGCATGATGCCCCCTGCCCTTAGACTCGAAGTTCCCTACGTGCTTTGCAGCGACTATTCAGCCAGAGAGCACAATGCTGCGCTGCTCCAAGGGGCATGAATATGCTCCCGCTGCGGGGTACTCCTTCTGCCCGGTGGACGGTTTGCCCGTAGGGTGAGAGAAGTGCGCCCCCGACAAGTGAGCGAGGCCTCTACAGTAGAACCGGCACTCACCAGCCGGCCTAGCCTGATCCCCCCACCCCAAAAGGTGTCCCGACACCTGCTCATGCGGTCGTTTTCATCGCGCCCACTTTGTCGCCGAACTCAGCCAACGGATCGGGTAGCTCCATGCCCGCCAGGTCGTGAATGGTCCGGCGGGCATTCTCCACGGTGCGCTTCAACCTCTCCAGCAGCTCCTCCACCTTCCGCACCCTACGAGCCGCACTCGTCTCGGTCTTCGACGCCCACGTTTCCCGAGCCAACTCGACCAGACCGATGGGTAGGCCGAACGGCCCGGCTGGCGCATCCGTATTGCTCGGGGAGTAGATCGAGGGCGCGTCGCTGATCGAACGATAGACCAGCTCGTCACCCGACTCCACAGCTTCTTGCAGAGCAGCGAGAACGTCAACTTCGCTCCGCTGCGAGAGCACCCGGCGGACCTCCTGCCGCTGAAGCTCCGCGATTAGGCCAACCTCGGGCTGCTGCTGGATCTTCACCTCTCGACGCATCGACTTCAACCTGGGTTGGTAGTGATCTCGAAGATCGCCTTCGACCTTCGCCACTAGGCCGAGAGGCTCGGCGGCTAGCTCACCCGCCCGAGCCGCGAAGCCGTCCTTCGTGAAATGGCCGCTCTTCCTCACTTCAGCCAGCTTGTCGCGGAACGCCTTCACGGCATCGCGCACGCGAACAGCGTCTGTCGCCAGGGCCTTGAGGAAGGCATCCTCCTGGGACTGGAACGCGCTCGGGTCTTCCAGCAGACCGAATGTCTGCATGAGGTCTAGATCGGCTTCTCTTCTTGGCACTTGTAGCTCACTCTCTCTCCTCCGATAGTTCATCTCGGTCTATAGGAAGGCGACCGGACGACGTAGGGTCGCGAGTCAGGTAGGGCACCGTCTGCCAGAAGTAGGTACATCGGCGGTCGACGAACAACCCCGGCTTGTCGATTTGGCCTGCGTCGAGCAGCATCCGGCGCATGACCTCCCAGCCGTGCCTCCGATCTCCCTTTCGGCTCGGTCGTAGGTGCACGCCAGCGCGCCGATACTCGTCCCCGATGGTCCCGGAGTCACTACCGTGCGAGGCGAAGATCGCGGCGTCGGCGACTCCTGTCGGCTCGACCTGCCAGCGGTCGCACATGGCGAGTATCTCGTCGCAGATCCGAGAGACCGTGTAGCCCATGCCCCGAGTCAGGGACCCCGGCTCGTTCGTCGCGACCTCGTCCGCCACGATCACCGAGCCGTTCGGGTAATAGCGCCCATCGGGGCCGTAAGCACCTCACGATCGGAAGCAGAGGCCGGCATATGCCGGTGCCGTAGAACCGTGGTCTACGGTCATCTCGCCGGGGTCGAAGCCGTCAAATCCCATCACCACAACTCCAACTCGTTCTCGAACTGTCTCCTGCTCGAACCGCTAGCGCGAAGTGCCACACGATTGTCTGGCGGCAGAAACCGCCTAGGAGGTGGTTGAACGCCTTGCCAACATTCGTATGGCACCTGTCGCTGTGGCCCCCGCGTGGATCCGTGGCTGGACTCTAAGGCCCTAGAAGCCGCGCATATCGGACGAGAGGATCCGAGCCGTAGGGCTGTGACGACCCAACACGAAGCTTTACGCTAGTTGCCTTGCGCTCGAAGTCCACCTCGCCCCACTGCAAACCCAGGATCTCGCCAACCCGGCAGCCCGTGAGGATCAGTAGGCGGATCGCCGTACCGACAGCGGGGGACTCGGATCGCTTACTCAGAGTCGCCCGCAGCTACAGCGTGCACCATCTCGCCCAGCACTCTATCGGCCCGTTGGTGTAGCCAGTGCCATGACTCCCAGGACTCCCGGGCACCGCTTGAATCCATGAGCTGTTCCTGCGTTTCCTCCAGGGACTGTGCCTCCCGGCGAAGGCGTCTTAGCCGACCCCTCAGTTTCCGCTCTTCGACAGGATCCTCGGACCACAGCAGGTCGATTTCCTCCCTAAGTTCCCTTATCTCCTGCGATGCCTCCTCCTCGGCCCTGGAGTCACTCGGCGCCTGCCAGAACTCCGTCGCTGCTACCTCCAGCGCGGACTCGAGTGTCGCGAGTCTACCCTTGCCCTCCACCGACAGAGTCGCGGGATCGCCACGGTCGGTCCCAAGCGTCGACAAGGTTTGTCGTGCTTCACTCCGCTCCTTGCGGACTTCAGTCAGCTCTGCATCTAGCGCTGCTAGCCGAGGTCCCAGCTCTTCGCCGAAGTAGCCGGGAAGTGCTTCCTGCCGCAGGCGAGTCGCTTGTTCGTTGGAGGACTGGATCCGCGCCTGGAGAGTACTGATGCTTCCCGCGACCTGCGACGCCGATTCCCGCGTCTTTTCCAGCACTCGGAGTCGCCAGATCGCGAACGTCACCGCGGCTCGCTCCCGTCGAAGCTCCGAAAGCGACTTGCCGATAGCCTCCAGCTCTCCGGGCCTGCGTGCGGCCTGACTTAGCTTGGTTGCCTCGCCTTCCACCGAGGCGATGACCTCGAGTATGGCCGCCTGGCCGCCTACAAGTGCGATGCTGCCGTCCGTGCGTTTCACGACTGATCTTCTGCTGAGACCCGGCACCGCCTCTGCCGGTATGCTGTCCCAAGAGACGCCCTCCATCTTGGTCCAGCGTGCGACTGCAACAGCCTCCGCGAAGTTGTTGAGATCCTTGAACGCTGGAAACGCTGCTACTAGCCCCGTCACGGCGTCGTAGAACGGCGTGACGAACTCGTCCTGAGGCTCCCCGTCTCGGGAGAAAGTCTGGGTGGTCAGCAACGCGACGGCCCGGACGCTCTCGTCGTGGCGTCCCGTCGCTGACCGCAAGACATCCACGTAGCCGTCGTCGCGACGCTCGATACGCAGCGGTGCATCGGTGATCTTGAAGAAACCACGGTTCGACCCCACCCAGCTAGACGCTGCTGTCTGCTCGGCTTCGCTGGCTCCGGCCTGTCGCATACGCTCGACGATGAAGCTTGGGTCCACCATGAAGGAAAGCGCATCCGCCTCCACCGCAGCGTAGCCTGCGGGAAGACCATCGAGGGCCGGATGTACTACGAACCGTCTAGCGACCGTGTCTCCGATCGTGTCTCCGTAGTTGGTGTCCAAGCCGGCAAGGCCGACGCCCTCGCTCCTAGCATCGAGGGGTGGAAAGTCGTCGCCGAATCCCCTATAGACGAGTACGTACGCAGCGTGCACGAGATCTTCAGGAAGGATCGAGCTGTAACCTACGACGCCGTCGTCGAAGACGAGGTCGAAGCGTCCGGTTGGGCGACTCCCGGGCTCGACCTCGTTTCGGGCCCACACCGCGCGCAAGAGTGACGGCTCCACCGCATCTGTCAGCTCGTTCCCGAAGACCACTCCGCCGAACCCGCGAGGCGACTTCGACATTTTCGCGAATGAGATTCCTCCGCCACCGCCACCCCCGCCACCACCGCTACCACCGGAACCTCCGCCGATAGTCGAAGACACCGCGCGGTATCTTTGAGAGTTCCCGCCGCCTCCGGCCGAGGATCCACCGGTCGAGGATCCACCGGTCGACAGAGCACCTTCTCCCATCGCCGAAAGCACCTGCAACGACTCGCCTGACATGCCGCTGTTCCTTGCGGCCGCCTCGGCGACCTTGGTGATCGCCCGATCGAATTCGACGTCGTCCACCACTGACGCAACGCCCGTCGCTCGCTCGCCGGAGCCTGCGAAGCGGTCGGGGACCGTCGTATCCGCGCTCGAATACCTGGTGGGGCCAGACTCGAGATAGTGCCTGAAGGTCTCGTCATAGCGGAACGCGTGGACTCGGTCCGCAGTGTGAACGAGCATGCGCCGGATCTTCTCCTGCAGAGCAGGTGGTATAGCCGAGTTCTGGATCGCCCGGGTCATCGCCTCCACGCTCGTCTCCGAGGTCGCGAGGGTTCGGTAGATCTGCTCCTGGGGAATCTGGCAGCAGGCGGACATCAGGGACTGGAGCCCGCCGGGGGCACGCGAAGTGTATCGCTCCAGCGTTAGCAGCAGGGACTGCAGCTCGCGCGAGGGTGGCGACGTCGGGCGGACGTACCGCGGCGAGAAGTCGAGCTGGCGGGCTTCGGCTTCGATCCGCACGTCGGGCGACTCCTCGAAGAACACCTTGAGGTTCGGCTCGAAACGCACTGCGTTCGAGTGTTCTGCGGCCAAGTTGCGAGAGAAGACCCGCAGGAACTCTCGCCCGTTGCTCTCGCCCTTGCCAGCCGCCGCCAGGTAGGCTGCCTCCAGCTTGCGAAGCGTGGGCCACTTCTGGTAGCCGGCAGCGGGTCCGCTCGCGAATCCGGTCGGTGGAAATCCCACCCCTTGGAGCAACGCATCGACCCTGGAGGGCTGCAAGGCCAGCTGTTTGGCCAACGCTCTCACCGCGGCCTGGTCGGTGCCGGCGAGTTCCTGGGCGAAGGCGGTCGCCGAGGCCAGGATGGTCGCGACGAGCGCTCCCGCAATGCAACGGAATGCTCGATGGGTCAGCCAAGGAATGCCCGTGGCAATCGGTTCGTGTTCGGTGTTGCTCATGACGCGTTCTCCAGGTTTTGCATGACCTCGACGATTGCGGATTCGTTTCCGCCGAACGCCTGTGGTCGGATCGAAAGGAGGAGGGCACCCAGCATTCGGGGCCCGAGATTGCAGGAGTGGTCGAAGACGGTCAGCCAGAAGTCCAGCCGCGTTCCGTGGTACGGCGATGGTGTCGCCGCCGGCATCACGATGAGGTTGTCAGGGTTCTTGCGAAGATCCGGCGAGAAGGTCCTCAGGACGAGCCCGCCCGCCTCCATCACCACCGAGATCGATTCCTCGGGGGAGAGCGAGTTGGCGATCCTGCTCCTGACCCGGTACTCCAGCAGGAAAGGATCTACAGCGGGTCCGGGCGGCAGGCGCATCAGCAGTGAGACGATTCGATCGGGGTCCTTCTGCGGGGACCGGATCTCGTGGTCCCAGTAGATGTCGCCGAGGTGGACTTGCACGTTCGAGGCGTCGAGCTCGAAGCGGGTCGCGGCGTGCATCAGCTCCACGAGCTTGTCGGTCAAGTCCTGCCAATGCCTGTCGCCGTACCGCGACACGTCGTACCCCTGCACCGTGTCGTTGACGGCTACCCGGTAGTCCAGAACGCTCTGCGGGAGCTCCCCGGGAGCGTCGAGGAAAACTGGTATGTAGGAGGACTTCTTGGCGTTGGCGTAGATGTGCGCCGCCCCGTGCTCGCGCATCAGGATCGCTCGATCGAGATCCCAGCCCTTCGACCAGAACACGACGATGGCACAGGCCTGGACCAGCGCGTGGTCGATCAGTGTGGGCCAGTCCCCGAGCTTCTCGATTCCACCCGCCAGCTCCCCTGACTCGATGCGGCGCTCGTCCGGTGCCAGACCGAGGTTGAATTCCTCGTAGTTGTCCACCCACACCGGCACCCCTCGATCGATCAGTCCGAGGACGAAGTCGCGCAGCCGCGGCTTGTCCGAACTCCTATGTGACAGAAAGACGAAGCTCACGTGGCCTCCCGCCGTTTGAGTTGTTCTCCTTGAACTGATTTTACCGGTGCCGTCAAGGCAGACGACGACGTTCTTGCCAGTCGAGGGTTCCACGGCGTTCCTCTCGACCACTTAGACGGACACGGTCCGTGAATTAGTTTCATAGCGAGGTTGGATCGCGATGAGCTTGTTCAAGGGGTGTGGCGCACGCTCCCGGACGGCGCGGGCGACAGGCTTGAAGACTCGAAGCCGGCGCGAGCGTCTCCACTCTGAAGAGGGAAGACGGCGGCAGCGGCCGCGAGCTTGCGGTCGAGCCCCGCCGACAAGGCTGGGACGGCCTTTCTCGCACGGGTAGTCGAAGACCCAGGCACCACACCTACAGGTCTGGTCCTGCTGGGATCGGCCCTACCAGCTCCGGAATGATGGGCACTCAGAACTCGACCCGCCCTCCTCGGACCCGGACGCATTGCCCGGTACCTCGGGTCTCGCTGAGCGCGGCGGCACCTAGCTAGACTGAAGAAGGGGACTCAAGAATGGTGTCCCCAACGGGATTCGAACCCGTGTTGCCAGCTTGAAAGGCTGGAGTCCTGACCAGGCTAGACGATGGGGACAGACGTGGGGCCGACCAGGTGCTCCCATCAGCGAGCTCGCGAGGGAGCACCCGGGACGGCAGACCCGAGGATAGCCGCTAAAGCCGGCAGATCGCAACGATCAATCGCGTCTTCATTGGCTGGGACGAAACACTCCTGCAAGACTACTTCGCCTCAATTGACCATAGTCAATGACCATAGTAATCTGGAGGCATGGATTCGATGGCGATCTCGAAATTCAAGGCACGCTGTCTCGCGATCATCGAGCGAGTCCGGAAGACAGGTGAGCCGCTGTTGATCACCCGGCGCGGAGAACCCGTGGCACAGATCCTGCCCCCGCCTCTGCCCGAGCCGAGTCAGGAGAGTGCTTTCGGCTGCATGAAAGGAACCGCCCGCGAGTTGGGCGACATTCTTGAGCCCCTGCCGATCGAGGACTGGGAAGTGCTCCGATGAGGGGGCTCTTGCTCGACACCCATATCTGGTTCTGGCACTTGATCGGCTCGCCTCGGCTGCCGTCGGCGATTCGGCACGAGCTTCAGGAACGAGCAGCCGACTGTTGGCTCTCACCGATCTCTGTTTGGGAGTTGGGCAAGCTGCGTGAACGGAAGCGCATTCAAGTCCCCGACGACTTCCGAGGCTGGCTGGCTGAGGGACGCAAGCGCTTCCCCTGCCACGAAGCGCCGATCAACTCCGAGGTCGCCCTCGCGAGCCTGGAGCTGGACCTGGCGACGCCCGACCCTGCCGATCGCTTCCTGGCGGCGACAGCTCGGGTCTTCGACCTGGAGCTCGCGACCGTCGATCGCGAGCTGGTCGCAGCTGAGTGGCTGCCGACTCTGTCGGGATAGAGCGGTCCGGATCGACCGCGGGCGACCGCAGGGTTCCCCGGACCCTCGAGGTTCGACGACCTGGCGGCCCTCTCGTGGCCTGGTAGTACGCGGCTGACCGTCCGCACGGACTCTCGTGGTTCTCCGGCGCTTGCGGGTTTCAGAAACCCGTTTGCGGGTTTCT
>JAJCXP010000369.1 GCA_029263375.1 Acidobacteriota bacterium
TGATCGCCGCGGCGAGCGAACAGTCGCCGTCGACGACGATCACCGCTGTGCTCGCCGGTTGCTGAAGGGTGAGAACGGCCACCAGGAGGATCCGCCCTACGTCGCCTCGCTGCCATCGCCTGATCGCTCCGCTCATGCTCCTACCCTCCTGTCATCACGACATGACACAAAGAGGCGCCCGAAGCGCCCTGCAACCCCCCAGTTTGAAACCCAATTGCAGCGATGGTAGTGGCTCGCAACGCGAGCCGACAAATAGCTAAGCGTCTATGACTTACCTGGGATAGAGCCCCCTCAACACCGGCCCCGCATCCAGGATCAACCGCAACGGAGGCTGTAGCGCCTCGTCAGGCGCGCTCGCGATCAGAAACCGTAAATGATCGGCGACCGGCGTCCAGGTGACCAGCCGGCGGTCGGGCCGAAATAGCAGCCGCGGGCGCCCGGGACCGCCACCGCTCCCAGCCCCCGCATCGATCGCCACCGACAGGACCTCCTGCCCCGGCCCGAGGAAGACCAACTCCCGGCTGTCGGCGCGCCAGTGGGGGTCGGCACCGCCTTCGAGCGAGATCTGCCAGATCCGGTCGAGATCGGGGTAGCTCCGGATGTAGACCTCCTGACGCCGCGACTCGTCCGAGACGAAGGCGAGCCAACGGCCGTCGGGCGAGAGCCTCGCCTGGCTGAAGTCGAGGCCGGCCTCGGAGAGGAGCACGGTGGATTCGCCGGTAGAGGGGTCGAGGCGCCAGATCTGAGCATCGCGCGCTTGCGTCTTGGGTACGGCTTGCGCCAGCAGGAGGTCGTCGCGGGGCCAGTCCGTTGGGACGAGCTCGAACGACCCGTCGTGGAGGAGCCGATGCTCCTCGCCCGAGCCGTTGGCGCGGACCCGGTAGAGCTCGCGGTCGCCGGAGCGCTCCGAGGCGAAGGCGACCCACTCGTCGTCGGGCGAGAAGCGCGGGCCGAACGAGTCGTGGGCGCCCCGGGTGAGTCGAATCAGGGTGCCGCGCTCGAAGTTGCCGGTCCAGAGGTCGTCGGGACCGGAATCGGGATGCACAATAACCACGAAGCGCGAGCCGTCGGGCGTCAGGTCGAGGTCGCTGTAGAGCGCGAACTGACGGTCGAACGCCGGGGCGGCCACCCCCTGACGATCCATCCAGCGCAGCTCGACCGGCGGCATCAGACCCCGCCCCCCGGCCGCGAAGAGGAGGTGACCGGTGCGCGAGGCCGAGACGGCCAGTCGCCCGGAGACGGCCAGGAACTGTACATCAGGACTGACCAGGACGGGCTCGTCGGAGACCTCGAAGGTGTCGAGATCGAACGGCAGCGCGATCAGCTGGCCGCCGCGCTGGACCAGGAGGCGGTCCGGCGCGTAGAACAGAGCCTCCGACGGATCGGCGAGAAGCCGACGGGGCTCGCCTCCGGCGAGGCTGCCGAGGTAGATGCCCCCCTGCCGAGCACGCGCCTCGACGTTGTTGCTCCAGACGGTGAACAGGAAGTGGCGGCCGTCGGGCAGGATCTTCGGATAGCGGTGCGAACCGTCCGGGAGCTCGGGATCGAGCGTCGTGACCGGGGTCGGCTCGCCGCCCTCGGCCGCCACCCGGTGAATCGGGTCGTTGGCGGTGGGTGCGAAGAGAATGGTGCCGTCCTCCGCCCAATCGCCCCCGCGCCCCCACGGCGCGCACTTGCAAATCACCCGGGACGTTCCGGTAGCGATCTCCAGCCGTCGGAGCTCGCCAAGGGCGAAGTAGCCGACGTGGCGCGAGTCCGGCGACCAGAAGACTCCGTGCGCGCCCTCGGTCCCAGCGATGGCCTCGGCTCCGAACGACTGAAGAGAGCGCAGGTGGATCGGGCTGGTCGTCGTCTCCAGCTCGAGACCCAAGGAGTAGATGATCCAGCGCCCATCGGGCGAGATCGCGGGATACGCGGAGTCACCAGGTAGGACGTCGGTCAACGGGATCTCGAGGTAACGCGGCGCGGGGGACGGCACGTCCGCCGATCGACCCGCGAGCACCGCCACCAGCGCGATCGCCGCCGCCCCCGCTAGTCCCCAGGGCAGGGCGCGGCGCCAGAGCGGTGGCACCGGCGCGGCGGCGACCGCGACGGGCTCCGAGGCCTCCGCGTCGCCGCCGAGAACCTCTTCGAGCACGACCCGCGCGTCACCGATCGACTGCAGTCGGGCGCGCGCCTTCTTGCGCAGACAGCGCCCGAGCAGCCGCCGGATCGCCGGCGGGGTCGCTGCCGGTAGCGCGTCGAGGTCGGGCTCGTCCTTGAGCACCGAGGCGAGGAGGTGCGAGACGCTCTCGCCCTCGAACAACCGCCGCCCGGTGAGCATCTCGTACAGCACCACGCCGAACGACCAGACGTCCGAGCGCCGGTCGGCCTCGGCCCCGGCCGCCTGCTCGGGCGACATGTAGGCCGCGGTGCCCAGGATCATTCCGGCCTGGGTCATCTGCGCGGTCAGCGTCGGCGAAAGCGACAGGTCGGGCGCCGCGCCGGAGCTGTCCTCCTGCGCCTTGGCCAGGCCAAGGTCGAGGATCTTGACCTGCCCCTCAGGACCGAGCTTGAGATTCGCGGGCTTGAGATCCCGATGCACGATCCCCCGCTCGTGGGCCGCTTCGAGCCCCTCGGCGATCTGGTGGGCGATCGTCAGCGCGTCCTCGACCGGCAGCGGCCCGCCGCGCAGAACCTCCGCGAGATCCCGGCCCTCGACCAGCTCGAGCACGAGCAGGTGCCGGCCGGCGTCCTCTTCGAGCCCGTAGATCGCTCCGAAGTTCGGGTGGTTGAGCGAGGCCAGCAGCCGGGCCTCGCGCTCGAAGCGCGCCAGGCGCTCCGCGTCGTCGACGAATGCCGCCGGCAGCACCTTGATCGCCACCTCGCGCCCGAGCTTCGTGTCGCGGGCTCGGTACACCTCCCCCATGCCGCCCTCGCCCAGCTTGCCGGTGACCTCGAAGTGAGAGAGGGTCTGGCCGATCTCGACTCCGCGCACGGCCGCAATTGTAGCTTCTGGGGACCCTGGCTCCCGAATCGCAGGCCGGCAAAGGTGGCTGCCGGGGTCCCGACCGGTCGGAGAGAAGCGCGCCCTAGAACAAGTCGATGAAGGTCACGTCCTTGTTCGCGAAGATCTCTATCCAGACGGTCATCAGGTCCTGGTTGGCGGCGGTGAAGGCCTTGAGAACCATCTCGTTCCCAGCGGGGGAGATGAAGGCGGTGGGAGGATTGCCCGAGCTCTCGGTGGTCGCGATGCTGAAGTACGAGAAAAAGTCGTTGCCGATATCGTAGCGGCCGGTGAACACGACCTCCGTGTAACCGTTCAGGTTACCATCCTGCTGCGCGCCGAAGACCTTGATCACCCCAGTGATGTGGGTGTTGTCGCTGGCAGCAACCATCCGCACCAAGTCCTCCGACACCAGGGGCGTCACGACGAGCGAGAGCTTGCGCCGGTAGTCTCTCGAGGTGACCACGCGCACGCCCGACTCGCTCTGCACGATGGCCCCTTCCGGGGCGTCCTCGAACCGCGTCGGGTAGACCGACTGCGCCGCGCTCGGGCTCACCCCGTCGAGCTGAGCAAGAACGGCAACCAGGAAGATCGCTGCGATCCGCGTCAAAGATCTTCGTCCCATGACCTTCTCCTTTCCCCCGGCACCGGGGTCTCACTGATCGATTCCGGGCAGTCTAGCGCGGGACCACCTACCACCAGCCCGGTCAACACGGCCCGCTCCCTGCCGTAAACTTACCCACGATGCGCTACCTCGTGACCGCCCGCCCGAAGCGCGAGCGACGCTCGGACCTTCTCGATGCGATCGACGACGGCTCGCTCGGCCGAGGGTCGGTCGCGGAGGGCGAGTACGTCTGCGACATGGGTGAAGCGCGCGAGCTCGAGGACGGGCGGGTGAAGTGGGTCGAGGTCAGCACGAGACTGCAGTCCTCCGCCGACCGCTACGCCAACGCCTTGTCCACCCTCCGTAACCCCTCCAGGTCCAACGGCTCCGTCACCATGGCCAGATTCCCCTCCCCGTCCCTCGGCCACTCATCAGCCGGCCGGTCCCGGTAGAGCTCGACGCCGTTGCCGTCGGGATCGCGCAGGTAGAGCGCCTCGGAGACGCCGTGGTCCGCGGCGCCGTCCAGGGGGATGCCGGCTGCCTCGACGCGGTGGAGGGCGTCGGCGAGAGTCGGGCGGTCGGGATAGAGAATCGCTAGATGAAACAGGCCGGTCGAGCCGGCGGGGGGCGGGTCGCCGCCGCGGCTCTGCCAGACGTTGATGCCGATGTGATGATGGTAGCCGCCCGCAGCGAGGAATGCAGCATCGCGGCCGTAGCGCTGGGTGAGCTCGAAGCCGAGGACGTCCCGGTAGAACCGGAGCGAGCGCTCGATGTCGGCCACCTTGAGATGCACGTGGCCGATCCGAACCCTGGGATCGATGGGCGCGCTCACGCCCGGCAGCTCCAGACCGGAAAGCTGGCGCACATGGCACCGATGACATTGTCGTCGCCATCCTCGGCGAGGGGCTTGCCGGCCTGATGCTCGAGACAGCGGTCGAGCGGCGGCGTCCACCCGGAGGCCGATCCGGGGACCATCCACACCCAGCTCTTCATGGTTCCCTCCTAGAAGAGGCTCAATCTAGCATTCGCTCCGGAGGGGACGAGGTGCGCTCAGGGGTTCGCAGGGTAGCTGGCGACTGGATCTGATCGTTCCAAAGCCGTACTCTGCTACTTCGCCGCAACCCTTTGCCATGCTGCTCTACTACATCGACCTGATCGGCGTGGCCGTCTTCGCGGTGAGCGGAGCGCTCGCGGCGGGACGGAAGCGACTCGACCTGCTGGGTGTGGTCGTCATCGCCACGGTGACCGCGATCGGGGGCGGCACCACGCGCGATGTCCTGCTGGATCGACATCCCATTTTCTGGGTGGCGGACCCCTCGTATCTCGCGGTGATCACGGCAGCGGCCCTGCTGACGGTCGCGTACGTCCGCTGGCGCCCACCGCCCGACAAGAGCCTCCGAGTGGCCGACGCTCTCGGCCTCGCCTTCTTCGTCATCAGCGGAGCCCGCATCGCGCAACAGCTCGAGCTACCGGCCATCAGCGTGGTCGTCATGGGGGTCCTGACGGGCGTGGTCGGGGGCGTGATCCGCGACGTTCTGACCACGGAGATCCCGATGATCCTGCGCCACGGCGAGCTCTACGCCACGGCCGCGATCACCGGGGCTGCGCTCTTTCTCGGCCTGGCCGAGCTCGGTGTGTCGAGCCCCGTGCCGGCGCTGGTGGGAATGGCGGTGATCGTCGCGCTGCGGCTCGCGGCGATCGTCTGGGGCCTGCGCCTGCCGGTGTTCTCCCTCGATCGCAAGTGAGGAGAGTGGGATCGAGGACGGGCTGACCGCGCCGGAATCGTAGCGTCGACCGGCCCTCGGTACACTCACGGCCGATGGGTCAGGTCACGTCGCTCTTCGTCTGGAAGGTGGTCGGCCAGGTCGGCGAGAGCGCCGACAGGGCGGCGCTGCTGCGCTCGGTGGGAATCGAGCCGGACGCTTCGATCGATCCCTCGCACATGGTGTCCGACGCCGAGTACTACGACTTCTTCGAAAGATGTGCACGGGCGGACTCGAAGGGCTGGACCCTTCCTTTGCGGGTCGGCGCCGCCATGCGCTGCGACGAGTACGGCGCGTTCGGACTGGCCTGGAAGTCGGCGACGGACCTTCGGGGCTCCTACAAGCGGGCGGAGCGCTATGCGCGAGTGCTAACGAGCGTGTCGAAGTACGAGGTCGAGCCGGCGGCCGGCGGCGCGTTCATGCACCTGCACCGCGACGGGGAGCGCCGGCTCGGCATGCGCCTGTCCAACGAAGCCACGATCGCGAGTATCGTCTCGATCAGCCGGCAGGCGTCCTCCGGGGAGTTCCGACCGCTCGCGGTGTACTTCAAACATCCGGCGCCCGACTCCACTGCCGACCACGAAGCGCACTTCGGCTGCACGGTCCACTTCGGGGCGGAACGGGACGCCCTCCTGGTCTCCGAAGAGACCCTCCGTACCCCGAACAAGGTCGGCGATCCGGACATCGCCCGGTTCTTCGACACGCTCCTCGAGGCCGACCTTTCGAAGCTCGCCGACGACCACTCGCTCGAGCAGACGGTGCTGAATCGAATCTCCCGATCCCTGAGCGAAGGGGTTCCGGCCGTCTCCGACGTGGCGCGACACCTGGCCATGAGCGGCCGGACGCTGCAGCGACGTCTGGCGGAGCAGGGCCTCTCCTACCAGAACCTGGTCGATGAAGCCCGGCGCCGGCTCGCGCAGCGTCTCCTTCGGGACACCGATTACTCGCTGGTGGAGATCGCGTTCATGACCGGCTTCGCCGAGCAGAGCTCCTTCACGCGTGCCTTCAAGCGCTGGGCTGGGCAGACGCCCCGCTCGTACCGCCTCGAGTCACCCTAGGAGCCTGGCCGGCGACCGCGCCCGTGTGACGTGACGCGGATCTGACGCGCTGGGACAAAAGGCTGGCGTCTCGCGTCAAGAAACGGCCGCACCCCTCTCCTAGCCTTGGGTTCATCGGCGAACCACTCCAACGACACCATCCTCGAAAAGGAGCCAACCATGACAACTTCTCAGAACACATCCCCTTCCAAGGGACTCACCCTGGTTCTCGGGGCGACCGGAAAGACAGGGCGCCGAGTCGTCGCGGGTCTCGAGGCCAGGGGCGTGCCGGTGCGTCTCGGGTCCCGCTCGGCCCAGCCGCCGTTCGACTGGAATCGCGAGGCGGGGTGGGATGCGTGCCTGGAGGGCGTCGAGGCCGCCTACATCACCTACGCGCCGGATCTCGCGGTGCCGGGCGCGACCGACGCCATCCAGGCCTTCGTCGACCGGGCCGGGCGCCACGGCGTCGAGCGACTGGTCCTGCTCTCGGGTCGGGGCGAGCAGGAAGCGCAGGCTTGCGAGCGCATCGTGCAGAACGGCGGACCGGATTGGACGATCGTCCGCGCCAGCTGGTTCCACCAGAACTTCTCCGAAGGCGCCTTCGTCGACATGGTGGCGGCGGGCCGGATCACCCTCCCCGCCGGCGACACCCTGGAGCCCTTCGTGGACGCGGACGACATCGCCGACGTCGCCGTCGCCGCCCTCACCGAGGTCGGGCATGCGGGCGAGGTCTACGAGGTGACCGGCCCGCGGCTGATGACCTTCGAAGACGTAACGCAGGACCTCTCGGAAGCCGCCCGGCGGGAGATCCGCCTGGTCCGCGTGCCGCACGACGCCTTCGTCGCCGGTGTGCGCGACTCCGGCGCTCCGAAGGAGGTCGTCTGGCTCATGGACTACCTCTTCGCGACGGTCCTCGACGGCCGCAATGCCCATCTCACCGACGGGGTGCAGCGAGCGCTCGGCCGCTCCCCGAAGGACTTCTCCACTTTCGCTCGCGAAGTCGCCGCGACGGGTCTCTGGAGCGCCACGGCCTGAGCCCGTGCGGCCGCGAACCGAAACTCGAGGACACCACCATGAACGTTTTCCAGACCGCACTCCTGTCAGCCACTCTGCTGTGCTCGCTCGTGGCCGGGTTTCTCTTCGCCTTTGCCTGCGTGGCGATGCCCGGCATCGGCACCCTGGGCGACCGGGATTTCGTCAGCAGCTTCCAGGTGATGGACCGCGTCATCCAGAACAACCAGCCGCTCTTCATGCTGGTCTGGGCCGGATCCGTGCTGACGCTCGTGCTCTCCTCCGTGATCGGTTTCAGCCGGTTAGCCGGCCCCGACCGGACTCTGCTGCTGGTCGCCGCCGTCGCCTATCTCATCGGCGTCCAGCTGCCCACCCTGGCGATCAACGTACCTCTCAACAACCAACTCCAGACCCTCGACCTCGAGACGATGAGCGACGAGGCGCTCGCTTCAGCTAGAGCCGACTTCGAACCGCGCTGGAATCGCTGGAATCAGATCCGGGCAGCCTTCTCGACGCTCACGTCGGTGTTGCTCATCGTTCTGGTCTGGCGGCTCTGATGTGGCAACCCGATGAGTCGTTTCGAGGACGGCAAGATCGTCGAGGACGATCACTCAGGGCAGCGGAACCACGTTCGTGGTCGCACAGGTCGTCGCGTCGATCGCCTGGATGTAGAACCCGCACGCGGCGGGCGGGAAGCTCCGCGACAGGGTCGCGACGCCGTTCTGATCGGCCCGTATCGTCGTCTGGAGCACCGGGTTGTCGAAGCCGGTGCGCGTGCCGGCGCACGGCCCGCGCTGAAGGAATCCGTCTCCGAGCTCGTCCGAGCGCAGGAGCGCCACCCTTCCGCTCGGCGTCATCTGCGTGACTTCGACCGTGACCGGGCCGGGGCAGCTGCCGGTGATGGTCAGCGTCGGCTCGGGGTCGATGTCGCGGCCCGTGATGTCGACCGCGTGGACGATGCTGAACTCCGGATCGCCGGTGTCGCGGGTGGTGATGTAGGCGACCGAGCCGTCGGGCGAGTAGGCCGGCTCGACGGTCCAGATGAGCTGGAGCTGACCGTCGAGCAGCGGGAACGGTACCTCCCACATGAGCGAACCGTCGGCGGGGTCGTAGCCGCGCAGCTCGCCGGACTCGCCGAAGCTGCCGCCGCCGGACAGCACCAGGACGCTCTCGGTGGGCGCGATCGAGATGTCGTTGCACAGGCCGTCGTCCTGGCCGGGCGCCTTGGACCAGAGGGTCGAGCCGTCGGGCTCGAGCGCCCAGAGGTCGAGGTCGAGCCAGTCGCAGACGTAGATGTTGCCGGTCGACTCGATGGTGATGCCAGTCAGCAGGCTGCCACCGTGCGGGTGGGTGGAGATCCACTGAATGTCGCCGTCCTGCTCGGAGACGGCCTGAATGCCGACCTGGCCCCAGCGGAAGATGATGCGGTTGAACGGATCGACGAACGGCATGCTGCCGGCCGAGAGGCCCAGGTCGGCGGTCGACCAGCGCTGCGAGCCGTCGAAGTCGTAGGCCCAGGTGACGGGCGACGTACCGGCGTTGGTGATGACACCGGCGAAGAGGCCGGTCGGCGTGAAGACGATATTGCCGCTCGAGCCCGGGAACGAGATGAACTGCGGACTCCCTGGGTCGGACCAGAGCAGGTTGCCGTTGGGATCGAGCGCGAACGCTCCTAGGCCGTCGCAGATCGCGAAGTCCTGGACCGCGTAGATGTTGCCGTCGGGACCCACGTTCGGGCCGGCGAGCAGGCAGAACGGATTGTCGTTGGCGTCGAACACCCACTTGATGGTGCCGTCGGGGTTGACCGCGGTGATCAGCGCGCCACCGGTGTAGATCGTGCCGTCGGCGCCCAGGCTGATCGGCGCGAAGCCGGCGCTCGCCGTGAACCAGCGCCGGGCGCCGTCGGGATCGAACGCGTAGAGGCCGAGGCTGTCTGCCGCGTAGATCGTGCCGTCGGGCGCAGTGGTGATGAACGCGTTTGGAATGGTGCCGTCAGTCTGGACGCTCCAGAGGATCCGGTCGGCGCCCTGGGCGAAGATGGGCGAAGCCGCGGCCGCGGCGATGAGAATCAACAGAAGCTTGCGCATGGTCTTCGTCTTCCTTGTCGTGGTGGGCTACAAGTCGCGCAGAGCGTGGTCCGCGGCTCCTAGAGATCTAGACACACGATGGCGCCGGATGGAACAGCGATCCTAGCCGGAGTAGCCTGGTGCGTTGATGCTAATACACATAAGTGCTATTCTGCCCGGCATGGCAAGACTCACGATCGGACTACCGGATGAACTTCACCGGGCTCTCAAAGAGGCGGCCGCTCGAAGGGGTCGGACGATCGGCGATCTGGTGGCGGAGAGCCTCGCCTTCTACGGCATCAAGAGCGGGGAGACCGCTCGCGGTCTGATCGACAAAGCTCGAGCGCAGGCGGCCCTGAACGAGAACGAGGCCCTCGCGATCGCCCAGGAAGAAACGCGCGCAGTTCGAGGGCGATGAGGCCGCGAGCGGTCGTCATCGACACGAACGTCCTCGTCTCCGGGCTCTTGACGGGCAACCCCGAAGCGCCGACGGCACGACTGCTCGACGGCATGGCCCGCGGCCAGTTCACCTTCCTCGTGTCTCCCGCACTCCTCGCGGAGTATCGACAGGTCCTGCTCCGCTCGCGAGTCCGAGACCGGCACCGTCTGGACGAGCGCCAGGTCGACGCCCTGTTGACAGAGATCGCCGTCAACGCGGCGGTGCGCGAGCCGGTACCGTCGGGCGAGTCCGGCCCCGATCCGGGCGATCTGCATCTGTGGGATCTCTTGTTCAGCGAGGCCGGCACCCTTCTGGTGACCGGCGATCAGGCGCTGGATCTGAGTCCGCCCGAGGGTGCGTCCGTGCTCACTCCGGCGGGCTTTCTAGAGATTCTCGAAGCGGAAGAGCCAGCGGGCGGACTCTAGTCACCGACCTCGTGCTGTCGCCGGAGATTGGCCGGACGGCCACTTCGGCCGCGCGACAGACCGACGTGCGCGCGAGAACCTGTTCCCACCGACCCGCCGAGCTGTCTAAGAGATCCTGTAATGCACGAGCGGTATTCTCGAACCCGGAGGATGGCTATGTTTTCCTGGAGATCTACCTGGCTGGCCGGCGCGGCGCTGTTCACGATCTTGATGTGCGCTGCCGGTCCGGCCCTCGCCCAACCCGTTCTCTCGTCGATCAACTCCGACGAGCTCACCCGTAGCGGTCGTCTGGTTCTCCTCGGATCAGGGTTCGGCGCCGCGGCGCCGACGAGCCTGGTCGAGGTCGACGGCATCGCCGCATGGTTCACGACCTGGACCGACGATCGGATCGTCGCCTGGGTTCCTGAAAGTGCCGCGCTCGGTCTCGCCGATGTCCAGGTGATCACGGCCGCGGGAGGAAGCAACACGCTGCCGCTGACGGTGCGGATGCGCACCTCCGACGGCCGCGTGCGCTGGACGTTCGAGGCGGACACGGAGAACCTCTGGTTCCGACCGGCTCTGGCCCCGAACGGCACGATCTACCTGCATAGCTCGCAGGGTTTCGTCTACGCGCTGGCTCCGACTGGCGCGCTCCTGTGGACGGCGCAGGTGATCTGGTTCCCGTACGCGCCGCCGACCGCGGGAGCGGACGGCACCTTGTACGTAGGCAGCATCGACCGGATCTACGCGATCTCGCCCGACGGCACGATCGCCTGGGAGGTTCAGGATGACGGCGCTCAGGCGATCCAGATCAACCCGACACCGGGCCCGGACGGCAATCTCTACGGCGCGCACGATCCGGGCTCGACCGGCTTCGGCGCGGTCTCGCTGACGCCCGAAGGTGGCGTGCGCTGGACGAACGGCGGCAATCCCTTCATGTCGGAGAACGGCGGCTCGGGCGCCAACATGGTGTTCGGCCCCTCGAGCGCGGGCGGGCCGGTCGACCAGCTCTACATCGGCATGGATCTCACCGGCGACAACCGCCTCTACGCTTTCTCGCTCGACGGAGTCCAGCGCTGGGTAATCCCGGTCGGCCCGAACTCCGAGGGCGCCGAGCCGGTGATCGGCTCGGACGGTACCGTCTACTCGACCGACTTCATCGCAGCGGGCTTCGGTTGGGTG
Organism: Acidobacteriota bacterium; assembly: GCA_029263375.1. Lineage (GTDB taxonomy): Bacteria > Acidobacteriota > Thermoanaerobaculia > Multivoradales > JAHEKO01 > JAHEKO01. The sequence continues at coordinate 11,493 of JAJCXP010000369.1, forward strand.
ATCCGCGGGTTCGATCCGGCCGATGGCAGCGATCGCTTCTTCTACGACGGCGACTTCATCAGCGGCGTGAGCCACCTCGACATCGGTCCCGACGACACGCTCTACTACGTCTCCGACTCGGGGCACCTCGAGGCGTTCGATCCGCACGGAGAGACCCTCCGCTGGGAGAAGTTCGACGGCGACGCGCTCGGACGGCCGGCCCTCTCGCCCGACGGCCTGACGCTCATCGCGCACGGTACGCCCACTACCGGACAGGCGGGCTTCATCAAGGCGTACAGCTCGGCCGACGGCAGCGACCTCTGGACGGTGCGCCTGCCCGGCGAGGCCTTCCCCGCCGCCCGCGTGGTGGGCAAGGACTGGGCCCGCTACACCCCGGACGGCGTTACCGCCTACATGAGTACCTCGACGGTCGCTGCCGACGAGAACGATCCGAACTCGTTCCTCTACACATTGACGGTCGGGACACCGTGCGCGGTCGATTTCAACGGCGACGGAAAGCTCTCGAGTCGGGATGTCGCCGCGTTCAAAGAGGCGACGCGCGCCGGCGACCCGGCCGCCGACTTCAACGGCGACGGGCAGATCACGCCGGGCGACCGTCAGGCGTTCAAGTCCGCCTGGGCCGCCGGCTGCGCCTGAGCGCGATCGTAACCACGTTGTAATCCAGTCCCGGATACCTTCGATCAAGCTCGAGGGTAACCGGGGATGCGTGAAGGGGTCAGAGGTTGTCCTCGGGCTCTCGAAATACACGTCCTGAACACCTACCAAACGTCTGGAGTACCGCCATGCGCCACCTGACCTCCGTTCTTCTCCTGGCTCTCGGACTTGCGACCGGCTCGGTCGCGGTCGCCGGCGCTCCCGCACTAGCGGCGCCGACCTCCGACCTGGATCTCACGACCCGCGCCGCACTGCTGCGCGAGGTGGAGGCGGTCCGCCACGGACATCGCGCCTGGCCCGATGCGAACGACGCCGCGCGTCCCGCGCTCGAAACGCTGGCTCCGGCGGGCTTCTTTCTCGACAAGGCGGCGGACTCGGTCAGGAAGTCGCTAGCCCTCGAGCACTTCTGGGGGCGCGCGATCACCGGCGCCGAGCTCCAGGCCGAGATGGATCGCATGGTCCGGTCTTCCAAGCAGCCCGATCGACTGGCGGAGATCTTCGCGGCGCTTGGCAACGACCCGCGGCTGATTGCCGAAGTTGTGGCCCGGCCGCTGCTGGCGGATCGGCGTATCCGAGAGTGGTACGCGCAGGACGAGCGCTTTCACGGCGACCTCGAGGCGCAGGCTCGCGCCGAGGCGGAGGTCGCGGCGACGGCTCCGAGTCTCCAATGGATGAGTGGCGAGTATCTCGAGCGCGAGCTCAACGCCGAGATCGCTTCCGGCCGGGGTGCGACCGACCCGGAGATGTGGGATCAGCAGGTCGAGCGCCTGGCTCGGCGCTTCGGCGTCGGCCCAGACGACCTCCAGGTCGGCAAGGTCAGCCGCCTGCTCGAGGACGCCGGTCGCTTCTATGTCCTCTCGATCATCGAGCGCTCGGCGGATCGCATCCGGATCGCGAGCGTCGAGTGGCAGAAGGTACCGTTCGCGACCTGGTGGGCGCAGGAGCGTCCCCAGTTCGCGACCCAGCTCGCAGCAGGGGAGGTCGAGTACATCCTTCCCACCCTGCTGGGCGAGCCCTGTCTCGATGACAGCTGGCGTCCGACGCTCTCGATCCCCGAGCCGCGGTACGAGCACACGGCGGTCTGGACCGGCAGCGAGATGATCGTCTGGGGCGGCTTCTCGTCGGTCGGCAACTTTCCGGACCAGAACGGCCGCTACGAACCGGCGACCGACTCCTGGTCGTTCGTGAGCGAGATCGGCGAGCCGGGCGTGCGCGCGGAGCACAGCGCGGTCTGGACCGGCACCGAGATGATCGTCTGGGGCGGCTTCGGTCTCGACCCGGCGAACACCGGCGGACGCTACAACCCGGTGACCGACACCTGGCAGGCGACGACGCTGGCGGGAGCACCATCGGCGCGCTGGGATCACGTCGCGGTCTGGACCGGTTCCGAGATGATTCTCTGGGGCGGCGGCAACGGCGTCTCGGTCAGCTCCGGCGGCCGCTACGATCCGACGACCGACTCCTGGACGCCGACCACTCTGGCGAACGCGCCCGAGGGACGCGACATCTCGACCGCCGTCTGGACCGGCACAGAGATGATCATCTGGGGCGGCTTCAGAAACCCGTTCACGCTCGACACCGGTGGCCGTTACAACCCGGCAACGGACACCTGGCAGGCGACGAGTCTGGTCGGAGTGCCAAGCTTCCGGCACTTCCACACCGCGGTCTGGACCGGCACCGAGATGATCGTCTGGGGCGGCGTGGGCGTCGGCTTCGGCACCAGCACAGGCGCCCGCTACGATCCTGCGACCGACAGCTGGCAGCCGACCAGCACGGTCGGCGCGCCCAGTCCGCGTTGGCTCCAGGAAGCGATCTGGACCGGTGACGAGATGATCATCTGGGGCGGCACGATCCTCCTGGCGGACCACCCGATCTCGGGCGGACGCTACGACCCCGACACCGACAGCTGGACGCCAACGAGCCAGGTTAACGTGCCCGAGGGGCGCGAGGCCTCGGCCTCGGTCTGGACCGGCACCGAGATGATCGTCTGGGGCGGTCTCGGCGACGAGTACTTCGTCTCGACCGGCGGCCGCTACGACCCGGTGGCCGACAGCTGGCTGCCGACTCCGACCCTGAACGTGCCGACCGCACGCGGCCTCCACACGGCGGCCTGGACCGGCACCGAGATGATGATCTACGGCGGCGACATCCTGGGCGAGCCCGGCGGGCTCTACGACCCGGCGACCGACAGCTGGCGCCAGTCGAATGAGGTCGGCGCACCGTTCGGCATCCAGAACATGACCAGCATCTGGACCGGCTCCGAGGTGATCGTCTGGGGCGGCTTTCCGGAGACCAACCGGGGCGGACGCTACAACCCGCTGACCGACAGCTGGACCCCGACCTCGCTCGCGGGCGCTCCGATTCCGCGCTACTGGCACTCGGCGGTCTGGACCGGCGGCGAGATGATCATCTGGGGCGGCTGGCCGGTGGTCAACTCCGGCGGGCGCTACGACCCGACGACCGACAGCTGGACACCCACCTCCCTGGCCGGCGCACCCTCGGTTCGCGACAGTCAAGCCGCCGTCTGGACCGGCACCGAAATGATCATCTGGGCTGGCGCCGGCAGCGTCGCCGGACAGAGCGGCGGCCGCTACGATCCGATGACCGACTCCTGGACACCTGTGAGCACGGTCGGCGCGCCGCCGGCGCGCTGGCGACCGTCGACGGTCTGGACCGGCACCGAGATGATCGTCTGGAGCGGCTTTGGCGACGCCGGCAACACCGGCGGTCGCTACAACCCGACGACCGACTCATGGCAGCCGACGTCGCTGGTCGGCGCACCATCCGCACTCGTGACCCCGGCGGTCTGGACCGGCGACGAAATGATCGTCTGGGGCGGCGACCTGCAGGCGCCGACCGGCGCGCGCTACAACCCGCTCGGCGACAACTGGGTGCCGACCACCCACACCGGCGCTCCCCACGGGCGCTGGAACACATCGCTGGTCTGGACCGGCGACGAGATGATCGCCTGGGGCGGCATCATCAATACCGCGACTGGCGGGCTCTACTGCGCCCGCCTCGAGGGAAACCAGATCCCGATCGCCCGAGACGATCAGTACTCGATGAGCTCGGGCGGACGGCTGCGTATCCCAATGCCCGGCGTGCTCGGCAACGACACCGACGGCAACGGCGATACCCTGCGCGCCCGTCTGGTCGATCCCCCGGCGAACGGCACCATGCGGCTGCGCGGCGACGGTTCGTTCATGTACCGGCCGGCCTCGGGCTTCGCGGGCACTGACACCTTCACCTACCAGGCCCGCGACGGCCAGGCGGCGAGCCCGCTGGCGACCGTGTCGATCGAAGTCGAATGCACGACCAACTGCCTGCGGGTGGTGACCATCGTCATCGACACCCTTCTCGACCTGACGCGCTCGCGCATCTGGGTCGAGACCGAGACCGGCGCCGACGCAGCCGGTGCGACAGTGAGCGCCACCTGGACACTTCCGGACGGCGGCACGATTGCAAGCAGCGGCGTCACCGATGCCTTCGGCCAGGCGACACTCGATATCCCGGACCACAGTTCGGGCACGTTCTTCATCGAGATCGACGACGTCGTGAAGACCGGCTTCACGTTCGATCCGATCAACAGCGTCCTGATTCACGGCAAGACCAGGTAGGGCTCGGCCCTCGCTGGGGGCGGCCCGGACCCGGACACGATCGAAACGAGGTTCGGGCCGCACGATTCTGGTAGAACGGGCGTGAGGACCGCCGTGACGCGCGCGCAACGACGCGCGGCAGCGGGCGAGCGGGCTGCCGAGTCGAGATGAGACGAACCACCAGGTTGTGCCGGATCGCGATCCTGGGCCTGGCCCTGGCGGTAGCGGCTTGCGGCCCGAACGCGTCCGACGAATCGGCGCAAAACGAGAACCGTCCTGCCGCGGACAGCCCGGCCACCGCGGCTCCTCCCGCTCTCCACGGCCATCTCCAGCCAGGAGACCACGCCGTCGGCTTCCGCCAGGAGACACTCGACCTGAGTCTGCCGGGTGGGGTCACTCCTACGGCCCTCGACGTATACCTCTGGTTCCCGGCGGTCGAGCCGGCGCATTCCGACCGCGAAGCCCAGACCGTCACCCTGGCGGACTACTACCGAGCCCAGGAGACAACCGAGCCGGACGCGGCCGAGCTGCGCGAGTGGCTGCTTGCGGACATGACCTCCCCGCCGGGCCTCGTAGCCGCGTCGCTCGAGCCGGTTCTGGACGCGCCGATGTGGGCACGGCGCGATCTCGAACCGGCCACGGGGAAGCATCCGCTCGCGCTCTGGAGCTACCGCGACAGTGTGCCGACGATGCAGGCGGTGCTGAACGAGTTCCTCGCCAGCCACGGCTATGTGGTCGCGTTCGCCTGGCCGGTGGACAGCGCGCCGCCGCTTCCCTGGCAGGGCGACCTGACCCGCGCGGACAAGCTGCGCTCGCTCGAGGTTCAGATCGAGCTGCTCGAGGCGACCCTCGACTCACTGGTCGCTCGGCCCTGGGTGGACGGCGACAACACGGCGGTCCTGGCCTGGAGCTACGGCGGCGAATCGGCGACCGGGCTCCAGCGGCGACACTCCGAAGTCCGGTTGGCGTTGGGCATCGACGCGGTTCTCGCCGGCGGCTGGATCTTCCAGAACGAGGACGACCTGGCGGCGATCGACCGTGACCAGCTCACCGCTACCTATGCGCTGCTCAAGAACGGTCGACCGCGGATCGACGGCGAGCCGGGAGCGGAGCCGCCGCTTCTGGCCGAGGTCCCCGCGGGCGCCTGGTACGTCCGGTTCCCGGAGCTCTCGCACGGCAACTTCAACTTCCCGGGTGGCATGCTCCCAGGAGTCCTCGATCTCGCCGAAGTCTCGAGCTGGGCGGTGGGCGGTGAGACGGCACGGCTCGGCTACGAACTGGTCTGCCGGCACGTGCTCGGCTTGCTCGATCTCCACGTCCGCGGCTCGCGGGCCGAGCCGTCCGCTTGGTCTGCCGGTGCGCCGGACGGATTCGTCGAAATCGTTCGGCATCCGCCCCACGGCGAGCTCGACTGAAGGACCGGCGGGTCTCGGCGACCGGCTCCTCGGCCGGCCTGTTCGAGCCACACCATGGAACCCTGGGCGGCCTCGCGCGTTGGAACTTGCGAGATCATGGCTACGAATATGAGATCCAGCCCCGGCCGCTTCGCCCTCGCTCTCCTGCTGCTGCTCGCGCCCTCCTTCGTGCGCGCCGACGAGCCGCCGCCGTCCGAGAAAGTTCCCGACGGACACCTCAAAGGTACTGACTGTGTCGCGTGGATCGAGACGACTTACCGACTCGGGGCTCTGATCGAGGAGTTGCGTCTCGATCTCGAGGATCGGCACACGGCCATCCGCGCCTGCATCCAGTACGACACCGACCGCATGCACCCGGTCATCCCGTTCGGCTGGTGCGACAACGTGTTCAAGGTCCACTGCTCCGGGATCGATCTACTGACCGAGATCGGCGAGACGCAGGTGCAGCGCTGCGAAGAACAGCTGGGCAGCTCATTGGGCGTGAAGGTAAGAGAGCACCAGGCCTGGAGGAAGTGCGCCGAGAACGCGGTCTTCGACGGCTATGCGCTCGAGGGCAAGTCGGGCGGCGGCGACGCCTGTCGGGCCGCGCTGCTCGACCAGTGCGGCACGAACATCGACGCCGAAGTCGCGAGCGGCGAGCTCTCGAGCGAGCGGCGGGCCTTCGTGGAGTGCTGCTCCGCAGAGGCGCTCGATCCGGAGCGCGGCGACGCCAGCCGTTGCGGGATGATCGACTCCGCGTTCAGCCGCGGCCCATGCCGGGATCGTCCCGTCTGCATCAACCGCCTGACCTCGGAGTGGCTGACGTGCGCGTAGTGAGCAGGTTCCGGTTCCTGTCGGCTCTGCTGGCCGCACTCGGGGCGTTCGCGCTCGCCGCGCCGGCTCGGCCGGCCTCGATCGAGCCCACGCCACCCGCTTGGCTTCAATGGGGCGGTCCGAATCGAGACTTCTACGCACCCGCGGGGCAACTCGCCGCCGAATGGCCCGAGAACGGTCCGCCGACGCTCTGGCGTCGCGATCTCGGCGACGGCTACTCGGCGATCCTGTTCGAAAACGGCCGGCTCTACACGATGTACCGCGAGGGCGACGATGAGATCGTGGTCTGTCTCGACGCCACGAGCGGCGCCACGATCTGGGAGCGCCGCTACCGGCAGCTGCCGCACCCGAAGCATCTCGCTCAGTACGGCAACGGTCCGCGCGCCACGCCGCTGATCGTCGGCGATCGACTGTTCACGGTCGGCATCACCGGCCGGATGTACGCGCTCGACAAGAAGGACGGCTCGATTCTCTGGTCGCACGAGCTGTGGGGCGAGGAACTCGGCGGGCGCGCGCAGGGCAGCGGCTACTCGTCGAGCCCGCTCGCCTGGGAAGGATCGGTCATCGTCCCGGTCGGCGGCGAGAACGCCGGCGTCGTCGCATTCGATCAGACCGACGGGCACGTGCTCTGGGAGTCCATCGGCTCGACGAACAGCTACTCGTCGCCGTCCATCCTGCGGATCGCGGGCGAGCCGCAGCTGATCTCGTTCATGGCCCAGGAGCTGATCGC
>JAJCXP010000370.1 GCA_029263375.1 Acidobacteriota bacterium
CTCCACCCCGAGCGGCTCGCGCAACGCCCAGCCGGTGCCCGCGGCGCCGAACGAGTGCGCCACCACACCCCGGAGCGGGCCGAACTTCTCGGCGGCCAGGGCGACCGTCGCGGCGAACTGGGGTAGCGAGGAGAGCCGGCCCGCCGAGCCGCCGTGTCCCGGCGCATCCAGGGCGATCGCCCGGAAGCCTGCCTCCGCGATCGCCGTCGCCAGGCCACCCATCTGGGAGCCGCGGCCGCCCCAGCCGTGCATCAGGAGGACGCTCGGCCCCTCGCCCCACGACCATCCGCACAGCCGCTCGCCGTCGAGCAGCAGCTCCACCGGTTCAGCGCCGTCGACCCAGCTTCGCTCGCGGCTCGGAAGCGGGTAGCGCTGGGTGGTGCGGAAGAGCAGGAAGCCGATGCGGCCGACCAGCTTCGGCGCGATCGGCACGAGCGCGCGCAGGGTCCAGCGGATCGGTGCGGTCCGCCGGAAAAGAATCCGACCGTTCGTGCTATTTCTGGAGATACTGGACCAACCTTCGGACATCTGCGTCTCCTGAGCCGGCTAGACTCTGGCCCGTTCGAGCAGCAGCTCGAACGCTCGCCGGCAGCGCGCTTCGGTCATCGGATCCTCGAGCAGGCGATGAAAATGATGGTAGGCGAGGATCAGGGAGTAGAAATCGTAGGCGAACTGGTCGACGTCGAGAGCGGCGGCCAGGTGCCCCTCCTCGACCGCGATCCGCGCCGCGGTCGACAGCGTCCCGAGCCAGTCGCGCTGCAGATCGACGAGCATGTCGCGCAGCGGTCCCGGTACGTCGTCGAGCTCATTGGCGGTGGCGATGAACGGGCATCCACCGGGCAGAAAGCTGGCCCGGGACCAGTCGAGCCAGCGCTCGAACAGCGCCCGGATGCGCGGCTCGCCGCGCGGCTGACGCAGCGCCGGGGCGACCACGCCTTCGACGAAGCGGTCGCGCGCGGTGGCGAGGATCTGCAACTGTAGGCTCTCCTTGGAGCCGAAATGCGCGAACAGACCGCTCTTCGAGAGCTCGAGCTTGCGCGCCAGGCCGCCGATGCTGATGCCCGCCAGGCCGAAGGTGCTGGCTTCGGCGAGGGCGGTTTCGAGGATGGCGGAGCGGGTTCGGCGGCCTTTCGTCACGACTTGAGCAAATTAGCACGAACGTACTATTTCGTCCAGCCCCGCGTATAATCCCGTCTCTCATGACGCGGGAACCTAAGAGTGCGCCCGAGGGTCGAAGCGGAGACATGATTCCGATTCCCGACCTCCTTCATCCCGAGGCGCGGCTCGCGCTCGACGGCAAGGCGCTCGCGGAGATGCTCGAGGTGGGCTTCCTGGGTGGCGCCCACGGGCCGACGCTCGACAAAACGCTGGCGCCGCCGCACCTGGCGCCGTCGAGCTGGCAGCAGGAGTTCTTCGTCAAGGAGCTCTTTCTCGACGAGCTGATCGAGGACTGCCTGACCGTGACCATCGGCGGCAAGAAGCTGCCGGTCAATCGAGTGTTCCTGCGCCAGGTTCTGTCACAACCCCCCTCGGACGTCGAGACGATCCACTTCCGCCAGGAGATCTTGCGCGAGCTCGAGACCGACCCCGAGATCGCGGCGCTCGCGCACGAGCTCTACGGCCTTCTGTTCCGGCTGCTGTCGCTCTTCAAGGCGCCGCACAAGGGCGCCAAGCTCGACCTCACGATGTTCCGCATCGAGCTGCTCGAGCACGCCAAGGACACGGTCGACTTCATGGCTGCCAAATTCGGCGGCGCGCGCTCGGGCCTGGGACGGATCGCAACCGCCGCCGAGGAGATCCAGGGGAGCCGCGAGTACAAGCACCTGGCGGCGCTGCTCGACTTCGACAACCAGCTGGCCCGGCTCAGCTTTCAGCTACGCGTCGGCGCCGACGGCAAGATCCGGAATCTCGAGCTCAAGAACGTCGAGGAGAACGTCAAGAACCCGTTCTACCGCGGACCCTGGAAGCGCCTCTGGGACCGCTTCGAGCTCTCCCGCCGCGGCTACGAGTTCAGCAACCGCGAGCTGGTCAACCGGGTGGTTCAGGAGGTCTTCACCGAGATCAGCGACTGGCTCAAGCCGCTGCTTCAGATGCTCGGACATCTGGCGTTCTACCTCTCGTCGCTGAGCTTCCGCGAGCGTTGCCTGAGCCAGGGGCTGGACGTCACGCTGGCCACCTTCCCGCCCAACGCACCGACCGAGCTTCGTCAGCTCTTCAACCCGCTGCTCCTGCGCCAGGGGTTGCCGGTGCCCTGCTCGCTCAGCGCCAGCTCGCCGGACTCGATCATGGTGATCACCGGCCCGAACTCGGGCGGCAAGACCCGGCTGCTGCAGGCGATCGGCCTGGCGCAACTGCTCGGCCAGTCCGGGCTCTACGTGCCCGCGGCGAGCGCACAGATGGCGATCGTCGACGGCATCTTCGCCTCCAGCACCGAGCAGACCGACGCGAACCAGCGCGAAGGCCGACTCGGAACCGAGATGGTGCGCATCCGGACGCTGTTCGAGTCGATCGGCTCGCGTTCGATGGTGCTGATGGACGAGCTCTGCTCAGGCACCAACCCCTCCGAAGCGGTCGACATCTTCCTGATCGTGCTCGAACTGCTCGGCCGGCTGAACCCGGTGGCGATCATCACCACCCACTTCCTCGACTTCGCGCGCACCCTCGAGGGTGAGCCGCCGGTCGAGCACCTGGACTTCCTGCAGGTCGAGATGGAGGGTGAGCGCTCGACCTATCAGTTCGCGCCCGGCGTCGCTCCGACCTCGCTCGCCAGCAGCACGGCCAAGCGCCTCGGCGTCACGCTCGACAAGCTGGCGGCGCTCCTGGAGCGGCGCAAGCGGGCGATGCCGCTGACACCTGACGGGCGCCCCTCAGCGGTCCGTGAGCCGGCCGCCGTCCGCGCCAACGACGAAGGTGGAGAACAGATAGACGAGCGTGGTGACCGTGAGCGCCACGACCAGGGCACGAGATAGCGCGCGCAGCTCGCTCTCGCCGAGCTGAAGCAGCGGGATGCCCCGGCCCAACCAGCGAGAAACCTCGACCGCGGCCAGAGCTACGACCAGGCTCGAAAAAACAGCTTGGAGCAGGCTCAGGATTCCTCCTTTCCCGCTCCCACACTCATCCCCGGCCCGATTATACGGGTCGGCTAGCGCCTTCGCTTCGTAGCTGTCGAAGAGACCGGTGAACAGGGTCGCCACCGAGGGGCGGGTCCAGGATGAGGGCGCGTACGCCTCGGTGAACATCGTCGCCGAGTCGAAGAAGTCGGCCAGCGCCCCATCGGTGCCCCGCTCGTAGCCATACGAGGTCAGGTGGTCGGCGCGCAGCGTGTCGACCACGACGATCAACACGTTCGGCCGGTCGGAGTCTCCTGCGCAGCCGGCCAGCGCCAGGCCAGCCAGCAGCACTTGTCGGGCCAACGCTCTCGATTTCACCAACGGGCTTCTGAAACTGAACACGATCCCACGACGAAACGAACGGCATCACTCACCTCGAGCAGCGCGATCCATTCATCCGCAGCCCCAACGATTCCGTAGAACCCGCAGAGACAGGACCAAACACCCTCAACACGGAGACCCTTTCACATGAATCGAAGCAAACTTACCGCCGCCGCACTGCTCGCGGCTATCACCATGATCCCCAACCCCGGCCTCGCCTCGAGCCATCGCGAGGCGCCGTTCGTGACCGAGCACCCCAAGGTCGACGGCACCGACTTCTACATGTTCCGGAGCTACGAGGAGGGCCGCGACGGCTTCGTCACGCTGGTCGCCAACTACCTGCCGCTCCAGGCCGCCTACGGCGGTCCCAACTACTTCTTCATGGACCCCGAGGCGCGCTACGAGATCCACATCGACAACAGCGGTGACGGCAAGGCCGACATCACCTTCCGCTTCCAGTTCGACAACGTTCTCCAGGACCTGCAGCTGCCGGTCGGCGACGAGTCGGTATCGGTGCCGCTACTCAACATCGGCGGCCAGCCGGACCTCGGCAGCCTGAACATCATCGAGAACTTCAACGTCAGCCGCGTGGGCGAGGGCCGGCTCACCGACATCGCCAGCGGCTCGAGCACCTTCACCAAGCCGACCGACTACATCGGCACCAAGAGCTTCGCCAACTACCCAGCCTACGCCGCCAGCTTCGTCTACGATGTCGGCATCCCCGGCTGCGGCAACGGTCGCATGTTCGTCGGCCAGCGCAAGGAGAGCTTCGCGGTCAACCTGGGCGAGGTCTTCGACCTGGTCAACATCAACCCGATCGGCTCGCCGCGCGCCGAGGGCAACGATCTCGACGACGCCAACATCACGTCGTTCATCCTCGAGGTGCCGATCGCCTGCCTGACCGAGGGCAACGGCGACGTCGTCGGCGGCTGGACAACCGCTTCCCTGCCGAAGCGCCGCAGCCTGCGCAACAGCCCGACCTTCGAGAAGCCCGAGTCGACCTCCAGCCGCTACACCCAGGTCTCGCGCCTCGGCATGCCGCTGGTCAACGAAGTGGTCATCGGCCTCAAGGACAAGAACAAGTTCAACGGCAGCTCGCCCGACGGCGACCTCCAGTTCGCGACCTACGTCACCAACCCGACGCTGCCCGAGATCCTGCAGATCCTGTTCGGGGTCCAGGCGCCCAACAACTTCCCGCGCACCGACCTGCTGGCGACCTTCGTCACCGGCATCGCCGGCCTGAACGAATTCGGCTTCGGCGAGATGCAGCGCCTCAACACCGCGATTCCGCCGACCCCCAAGGCTCAGCAGGAGCGGATGGGTGTCCTGGCCGGTGACAACGCCGGCTTCCCGAACGGCCGCCGCCCCGGCGACGACGTGGTGGACATCGCGCTCCAGGTTTCGATGGGCGTCCTCTGCCACGCTTTCCCCGGCACCTTCTGCAGCCCTAGCGACGCTCCGTCGGGAACCCTCCCGTACACGGACGGCGCCCTGCAGAACGCCAAGCAGTTCGACGACACCTTCCCCTACCTCACGACGCCGATCGCCGGCTCGCCCAACTGATCGGCGGGCACCATTCTCCTTCGCGGCAGGCGGAGCCCCCGCTCCGTCTGCCGCGAGTTTCGATAACATGGCGCGAGCCTGCCAACCCGAATGAACATCTCGGAACTCGAAGACATCCAGCTGATGGGTCGCATCGCCTCCGGCGACCGCGAGGCCTTCGCCGTACTCTTCGAGCGACACGCTCCTCTGATGCTCGGCGTTCTGACGCGCATGTTGCGCCGACGCGACGAAGCCGAGGAGGTCCTGCAAGAGGCCTTTCTGCAAGCCTGGGATCGCGCCGACACCTACAGTCCGCAACGAGCAACACCCCGAGGATGGCTACTCTTGATCTCCCGATCGCGCGCAATAGACCGCATCCGCTCCCGTCAGTCCCGCAGCCGCCGCGAAGACGCGGTGTTGAAGGAAGACGCGTGGAAGAGCGAGGTCGAGCCGATCGGAACCGAGAGTCTCGAGGAGTCCGAGCGCGCCGCGTCGCTGCATGGCGCCCTGACCGTCCTCCCGGTCGACCAGCGCCGTTGCATCGAGCTCGCGTTCTTCGAAGGACTGAGTCACTCACAGATCGCCGACACACTCGACCAACCGCTCGGCACCGTCAAATCCCGCATCCTCCTGGGAATGCGCAAACTGCGAGACCAGCTCGCACCGGCCTTCTAAGAAGCCATGTCGACGCACGAAGAACTTCTAGCCCGCATTCCTGCCTACGCCCTCGGCGCTCTGGACGGAGACGAATTGCGCGAGCTTGAGGCGCATCTCGAGCAGGGCTGCGAGGAGTGCGATCGTGAGCTACTGGCTTCGACCCGGCAGGTCGAGAGCATGGCCGAGTCGGTCGAGCCGGCTGCACCATCGGAGATGATGCGGGCGCGACTCGAGCGCGAGCTCGACAAGCGTGAGAGCGCCGGCCGGAGTCGAGCCGAGCCCGCCGCCCGATCGACCTGGCGTTGGCAGGCCGCGGCCGCCGTTCTGCTCACCCTCGCCGCCTGGAGTCTCTGGGACCGATCGCAGCTTCAGCAACAGGTCGCGCAGCTCGACGACGAGCGCGCCACCGCCGTCGCCAGCCTGGCCGAGGTCCAGGAGCAGCTCGACCGGACCCAGGTCGTCTTGGCCCGACTCGCCCGCGCCGGGCGGATCGTCTCCGCGCCGGGAGCCCGCAACATCGTCCTCGCTGGCCTCGAATCAGCCGCCGCCGCCCAGGGCCAGACCTTCGTCGACCCGGCGACCCGCTCGGCCGTCTTCTACGCCAGCAATCTCGAGCCGCTCGACGAAGACGAGACCTATCAGCTCTGGTTCATCGCCGACGGCACCCCGGTCTCAGCCGGCATCTTCGAGGTCGAGAACGACGGCACGGCTACGCTGCTGGTCGACAACACCGCGGCGCTCGACGACATCCAGCTCTGGGCGGTCACCATCGAACCGGCAGGCGGCGTGCCGCAGCCGACCGGACAGATGGTCCTCAAGGGCTAGCCTTCCGTACTCACCAACGCGCCTGGCGAGCAGGCGTAGGTGCGAAGCTAAGTCTCATAGATTGATATGCATACGCTTCCAGCGCAACGCCCCCGGGGCGGCGCGCGTGGTACCCTTCCCCTCCACAATTCCAGGTCTGATTGGCGACACGGGCTGCCGCTCGTGCGACCAGCCAAGAGTGAGGAGCGAGGGACATGAGATCGACACGTCGTTCGAGCAGAGCAGCGACCGCAGTGATCCTGGCGTTGCTCACCGTTCAGTACCCGTTGGCGCCGGCGATCATCGTCGTCGACGAATCGTGCTCGCTCGCTGACGCAATCACAGCCGCGAACGGCGACAGCGCCACCGGCGCCTGCACAGCCGGCGCGGGCGCCGACGAGCTCCAGTTGACGGCGGACGTCGTTCTGATCGACGCCCTGCCCTCGGTCGCGTCCGACATCGACGTCGAAGGGAGCGGATTCACCATCGTCCGCGACCCAGCGGAGGAAGCGTTCAGGATCTTTCAGGTCCGTAGCAACTCCACTCTGCACCTCCGGAACGTCACTGTGAGCGGCGGCGATGCCGGCTCGGGCTGGGGCGGCGCCGCGTCGGTCTTCTACGGCTCGGCGCTGACGCTGACAAACAGCACGCTGTCCGGAAACACCGCCGACCACGGCGGGGCGATCTACCACTACGGCAACGTCACGCTCGTCGGCAGCACGATCTCCGGCAACAGCGCGGTGAACGGCGGCGGGATCTGGACCCAGGGTCTACTGCAGGTCACCGCGGGCAGCCTGATCACCGGCAATCACGCGACCGCCGAGGGCGGTGGCATCGGTGAGCGTTGGTACGGCACGGTCGTGATCTCGGACAGCACCGTCTCGTACAACGTGGCGGACGGAATGGGTGGCGGCGTCTACATCTCCAAGGATCAGGGCTCGTTCGACTACAGCTCCGTGAGCATCGCGAACAGCACCATCTCGGGCAACTCGGCCGGGACGGACGGCGGCGGCCTGCGGCTCGACGGCGGGTCCTACTACGGCGGTCCCATCACGGTCGTCAACAGCACCGTGTCGGGCAACTCCGCGACCAGAGGGGGCGGCATCTTCCATGCCGACGGCTACTTCTTCACGCTCGCGAACAGCACCCTGTCAGGCAACTCCGCGGCTCTCGGCGGCGGCCTCTACTCCCTGGACGAAATCTTCCGCGGCACACCCTACCTCTCGGGCAGCATCGTCGCCGGCAACCCGGGCGGCGGCAACTGCGGCGGGTCGCTCGCGATCGGCGGCCTGAACTTCGATGACGACGGCACCTGCGTCGCGGCCGGCCCGATCGTGCCCGGCGTCGACTTCGAGACCGCTCTCGCGGACAACGGCGGTCCGACTCTGACCCACGCCCTGTTCGACGGCAGCGTGGCGACCGACGCCGCCGGAGCGTGCGGCCTGGCCACCGACCAGCGCGGCGTGCCTCGCGATGACGGCGCCTGCGACGCGGGCTCGTTCGAGCTCGGTAGCCCAGCTTTCACGCTGGAGATCGCCGGCAGCTGCCCCGGCCCGGTCGTCATCTCGGTCAGCACACCCGAGCCCGACCAGGGCGTGTCCCTGTTCGTCGGCGCCAACGACGGCTCGTCCATCGTCACCACCGGCGGCTGCGCGGGAACCGAGCTCGACATCACCCTCTCCCGATCCTGGCGGAACGTGAGAACCGACGGCAACGGCGCAGCGACGCTCAACGGCAACGTCGCTGCGAACTGGTGCGGACGCCACTTGCAGGCCGTCGATCGCAACTGCTCGACCAGCAACGTGGTCGAGTTTCCGTAGATGGCCTAGCCTGACCTTCTCACCCCATCACTTGCGATGAGCCGTAGGTTCCTGAGGTCAGGCTAGACCGTCGCCCGCCGAATCTTCCGCTTGAGGCTCTTGATCCGCTTGCGCACCAGCTTGAGCTGGGCATGATCACCCGCCTCTACCGCCGCCTGACGCACGACCTTGAGCTCGCGAATCTTGCCCTTGACCCGATCCTTGTTGATGCCGACCACCTCGTGGTGGGCGTGGGCCTCGATGCCGAGCGCGGTGCACAGCGCCGGCACCAGCTGCTCCTTGTGCATCGTGCTGTAGCCCTCGAGCGCTTCGTGCTCGATGCCCTGCGCGATGTCGCGCAGATCGGACACGGTCTTCTTGTGCAGCACCTCCCAGCTGAGCTCCTCGTCGGGCTCGGTGCTCGGCGCCGCGACCGGGGCTGCCTCCTCGGCTGCCGCATCGCCTGCCTCTTCGGCCGTCTCCGCGATCTCCTCACCGGCCTCGGCCACCTCCGCCGCCGCCTCGCCCGCCTCCTCAGCCGCTTCCGCGACCGCCTCGGCGGCCTCTTCGACCGGAGACTCTTCTGCCACCGGGGACTCTTCCGTCGCTTCGACGGTCTCTTCCTTCTGCTCTACGTTTTCTTCCTGATCAGCCATTGGGCTTCTCCTATCTAGCGTATCTAGCGTATTTAGATCGAGTTCTCGTGAGCAGGCGCACGCCGCGGACTACTCGTAACGGTGTCCGACGTCGTCCAGATGATCGCCCATGCCGAGGTAGTGATTGAGCTCGCGCTCCATTCTGGTCATGAACTCGGTCCAGTGCTCCTCGTCGAACGCGGCCACGGCCTTGCGGCCTTCCTGGCTCAGCGCGGTCTGGGCGTAGGCCACGTGCATCTTGCTGGCCGCCTCGCCGTCAGCCTCGACCCGGAACTCCAACTTCGCGACGGTCACCCCCGGTGTGAGTTTGATCAGCTCGACCCGGTGATTCTCGGGATCGTGAGCGGTCATCACCCAGGTCGATTCGACGCCGTTGTCGCGGGTCACGAAGACACAGTCCGGCTCGGCGACGCCGGTCACAGAGTGCACCGCGTACGGATCCCAATCGGTAACCCACTCCACCTCGCGCACAGGACAGAGCATCGGAAACACCGAATCGGGCGCCGCCACCAGGCTCTGTGTGTACTCTCGCCGCACCCGGACCGGGGGCAACACGTTCATGACATCTCCTTGAAATTGGCCGGTCGCGAGCCGACCGCCCGGACCGAACTGACGATTCTACAGCGCCAGCGCAGGCGGCAGGCGTCGAATCTTGAGGAACTTCGCCAGGCTCTCGCGGCTGTTGCCGACGAACGAGACGATCTTGACGCCCACTTCGCGCGTCTTACCCTGCTCGATCACCCGCACGACCTCCGCGCGGCCCAGGACGGGCGACTTGAGGTCCGGGATCTGCAGCTCGAAGGTAAAGCCCTGACCGGCCGCGAGCGGCGTCTTGGTGCGCAACAGCATGCCCGACTCGGAGATGTTGACGACCTGCAGCATCTTGCGCACCTTGCCGCTCGGTAGCTCGAGCTCGGCGCCCACCAGCAGGTTGCCCGAAAAGCGGGGCGAGCGGCGCAGGAAGGTCTTGAAGATCTCCGCGAGCTGCTCGTGATCGCTGTCGGAGCGTAGGAAGGCGACCCCCGCCCCCGCCGAGCGCTTGAGCCCGCCGATCGACTTGCCGGGAGCCAGCACCACGACCTGGGCGCCACGCGACACGCTTCCGGTCTCCCGGAAGGCGCGCAGAAACTCCGAGAAGCTCATCCCCTCGAGGGGGTAGCGCAACGTCAGGAGATGGATCGGAATCTCACGCGCCAACTCGAGCGCGCGCTGGACCGACGGCACCTCGACGGCTTCGGCGGAGAACGTGCCGAGCGCTTCGAACAACCGATCCCGGAGATCGTCCTCCCCCGCGACTACCACCACCCGCTGATGCATACCGCTGTAATCCTACCGGAGAGCGGCCCTCAGTTCACGTCCGGCCTTGCGCTGGTGATCTAGACCGGCTAGGTCGGATCGGTCGGCGCGATCGGCTCCGTGACGGGCGGCAGCGGCTCGCTCAGGTCCTCGGCCTTGACGACGCTCGAGAAGGCGCGCACACACAGCATCAGAGCGGCGGCGATGAAGAATGGCACCGCGACCCCGAGGTGTTGGAACGCGGCTCCGGCCCAGAGCGGGCCGATCATTCTCGACACGCCGCCGAACGACTGCTGCACTCCCAGAAAGAGGCCGGTCTGGTCCTGCGGCGCCCGATGCGAGACCAGCGAGGTAGTCGCCGGGAAGAGAAGCGCGGTGCCGACCGGCATCAGCAACACGGCCAGCGCCAGCTCCGGCAGATTGCGCGCCAGCGGCACGAAGGCCAATCCGATTGCCATCGCCAGCGCGCCCAGGCGCAGGCAGCCGACCTCGCCGAAGCGCTTGATCGCCGGGCCGAGCAGGAACGACCGCATGATCAGAGAGGCCGCGCCGACGTAGACGTAGAACCAGCCGATGGTGGTCTCGTCAACGTCGTAGCGACGCGCCAGGAAGAGCGCCAGGACGGCGTTCATCGCCATGAACGCCATCATCCCGGTCGAGTAGATCAAGACCAGCGACCCGAGCGCGCCGGTCGGTCGGCGCACCACCTCGAGCATCGCGGTCGCGGTTGCGCCGCGCGGGGCCTGCGCTCTCGAGCCGTCCTGGCGCTTGCCGTTTGACTCGGGCAGCCAGATCGAAGCGAAGATCATATTCAGGATGCACAGGCCGGCGGCCACGTAGCCCGGTCCCAGCCCTCCCCAGGCCGCGGCCAGCGAGCCGATCGCCGGGCCGATCATCACGCCGGCGCTGGTCGCGGCGCTCAACCAACCGAGCGCCTTGGCGCGGTCGACCTTGGTAACGGAATCGCTCACGTAGGCCTGGACCACGCCGACCGTGCCGGCGCCGCAGCCCTGCACCATGCGCGAGACGAACAGCAGCCAGACGGTGCCGGCGGACTCGAAGACGACATACGAGACGGCCGAGATCAGCAGGCCGCTGATGATCATCGGCCGGCGTCCGAACCGGTCCGAGAGCCGTCCCCAGAGCGGTGCCGTGGCCATCTGCGCGAGCGCGAAGATCGACACCAGGGCACCGATCTTGGTCGCGCTGGCGCCCAGCTTCTCAGCGTAGAACGGCAGCAACGGCAGGACGATCAAGAAGCCGATCATGTCGACCATGACGGTCAACATGAGCACCCAGAGGCGCTTTACGAACTCGCCCGCGTTCATCGGATCACGCCTTCTCCTCGCGGCCCCAGAGCAGGAAGGCGCCCGCGCTCACCGCCATGAGCAGCACGCCGTAGACGGCCGCCACGCCGGTGTCCTGAAGGCGCAGACTCGACAGGATCTCGATCGAGATCGGTCGGGTGTCGTACGTGTAGAGCACGATCGAGGTGACGAAGTCGCCCAGAGCGGTGATGAACGCCAGGCTCGCCGCCGCCGCCAAGGCCGGCTTGAGCAGCGGCACTGTGACCCGCCTCAGAGTCCGCCAGCGGCCGGCGCCGAGCGAGGCGGCGGCCTCTTCGAGCGAGCTGTCGAGCTGCCGCAGGCCGGCGAGCGCGCCGCGGCCGGTGACGGGCAAGCTGCGCACCAGGTAGGCGAGCGGCAGAATCCAGGGCGTACCGACCAGCACGAAGCGCCCGGCCATCGGCGCATCGACGCTGAACGCAGTCGCGAGGGCGATCGCGAACACCGTACCCGGCACCGCCCAGGGCACCGCCAGGAGCACCTCGAGCGCCGCGCCCAGCCGGCCGCCGGAGCGAATCGACGAGCGCGCAGCCGCCAGGCCGAGAGCGACCGCCCCCAGGGTGGCGACCGTCGCCATCCAGAGCGAGTTGACGATCGGCCGTAAGCGCTCGGGCGCGGCCAGCAGCTCCCGATAGTTGCCCAGGTCGAGCACCGGCGGCAGCAGCTCGATCGTCCAGGTGGCGCGCGGCACGAGCGAGATCAGGATCAGCGTCAGATGCGGCAGCAGTAGCACCAGGGCGAGGCCCCAGCCGACCGCGGTGGCCGACCCGCGTGCCCATCGGCCACGCAGTGCCGTGCGGCTGGGCGCCACGCCGCGCACGCCGCCGACCACCTCGATCCGACCGCGGTCGAGCCGCACCAGCGCCCAGAGCCCGGCGAGCGCCACCAGCGCCAGGACGACGGTCTCGACCTGCGACATGGCGACCTCGCCGTTGAGCTTCGAGAAGACGATCTGCGTGGTCATCACCCGGAAGCCGCCGCCGAAGATGTAGGGCGCCGAGAATGACGCCAGCGAGGTCATGAAGGCGAGCAGCGCCGCGCCGGTGAGCGCCGGCCGCAGCAGCGGCAGCGTCACCTTGAACATCGTCCGCACCGGGCCGGCGCCGAGCATCGCGGCCGCTTCCTGCATCGAGACGTCGAGCCGCGCCAGACCGGCGCGCACGAACAGATAGAAGTAGACGTACATCGAGTAGGCGTGCACCAGCAGGATCGCGCCCGGCCCCTGAAGGCGCCAGGGCGGCTCCGACAGCCCGAGCAACCCCTGTACGGCGCGCGAGACGAAGCCGCTCTCACCGTAGAGGAAAAGGAACGCGATCACCCCCACCAGCGGCGGCAGTGCGACCGGCAGGGCCACCAGCGCACCCAGCACCTTGCGACCCGGGAACTCCGAACGCTCGAACACGAACGCGAGCGGCACGCCGATCAGGGCCGAGAGCACGACCGAGGCCGCAGAGATCCATACGCTCCGCCAGAGCGCGCCCCATTCGTCCACTCGGCCCACGAACTCGGCGAAGTATTCGAGGGTGAATCCCGAACCGATCCCCAGGGCTTCGAGGAACGTCAGCATCAGCGGATAGCCGACCAGCCAGCTCAGCAGGAGGACGAGCCCAAACCCCACCCGCCTCGAAGCCGCCGGCCGCCGCTCAGACATCGCGACCGAAGACTCGAGGAGCCGGGGAGCCGGGGAGTACGGCGCGCTCGTCGCCTGGGGCCGCGGCCTCGGACAGAGCGATCACCTCGAAGCGATCTCCGGCCGAGCTCTCGACCGTGAAGTAGGTCTGCGAGCCGGCGTAGCGTCGGTCGAGGACGCGCACCGGGAGCGCACCCTCGACGCCGACCGCGACGAGCCGCAACGCCTCGGGGCGAAATACCAGCTCGACCGGGGTACCGGGCTCGAAGTCGCGCCCGGGCACGCCACTCCAAGCGGACTCGCTGCCCGCGATCGATACCCGTCCGTCGTCGCGCCAGCCGCCGCGGATGGCGCTCGCGCGCCCGACGAAGCCCGCAACGAAGCGCGTCGCGGGCTCCAGATAGAGCTCTTCCGGGCTGCCGACCTGCTCGAGACTCCCCTGATGGAGGACCGCCACCCTATCTCCTACGTCAAAAGCCTCGTCTTGTTCGTGAGTCACCCACACAGCGGTGATCCCGACCCGGGTGAGCGTGTCGCCGATCTCGCGCCGGGTCCGCTCGCGCAGAGCTCGATCCAGGTTCGACAGCGGCTCGTCGAGCAGCAGTACGCGCGGCCTCGGCGCCAACGCCCGGGCCAGCGCCACCCGCTGCTGCTGACCGCCCGAGATCTGATGGATCCGGCGCTCGCCGAAGCCCCGCAGGTCGACCAGTTCGAGCACCTCGGCCACCCGTGCGAGGCGCTCCTCGGGCGCCGCGGACCCCGACTCGAGACCGAACGCCACGTTCTCGGCCACCGACAAGTGGGGGAAGAGCGCGTAGTGCTGAAAGACCATCCCGAACCGGCGCTTGGCCGGCGGCAACGAAGTGACCTCGACGCCCGCGACCTCGATGCGGCCGGCATCGGGGGTCTCGAAGCCCGCGATCATCCGCAGCAGCGTGGTCTTGCCGCTGCCGCTCGGGCCGAGCAGCACCAACGTCTCGCCCTCGCTCACCTCGAGCGACACCCCCCCGAGCACCCGCGTCTCGCCGAAGCTCTTGGAGAGCTCGTCCAGCCTCAGATAGCTCACGAGCTCAACCCTTGCCTCGGACTTCGCGATCCCAGCGCGCCATCCACTTCGACCCCCGCTCCGCGATCAGCTGCCAATCGACCTCGGCCGGCACGATCGATTCGACCGCCTCACGCGCCCATTCGGGCAGTTCCTCGGGGGTCAGGTCGTCGCGTGCCGGCAGGCGAAACACCTGTCGCGCGACCAGCAGAGTCGCCTCGCGACCACCGATCCAGTCGATGAACCGCTTCGCCGCCTCCGGGTGCCTGGCGCCGGCCACCAGGCCGATCGCGTCGTCGATCACCGGCGTGCCGCTGGACGGAAAGCGATAGTCGAGCGGCACTCCGCGCTGCTGCTGCAGCAGAGCGTCGGTCAGCTCCCAGATCGTGACGTGGCCCTCGCGGCGGATCAGCTTCTCGAACAGCAGGGCCGGATTCTGGACGTACTCCCTGGTCTGGGCGTCAAGGCGGCGCAGCCAATCGAGGCCGCGCTCGATGTCGCCGGTCTCGGCGACCGACCGGGCCAGGATCATGCCGAACGCCGTCCGCATGGTGCCGCTCGCGAGCGGCTCGCGGATGATGATCCGATCGCGCCAGCGCTCGTCGAGCAGATCGTCCCAATCGGTCGGGACCTCGGACTCGTCGACCACGTCGGCGTTGTAGAACAGGATCGGAACTGCCCGGTAGACCCCGAAGTAGTAGTCGGCGCCGGTTCGGCTGGTGGCGGGCACGTGCTCGGCCCACGCCGGGCGGTAGGGCGCGAGCAGGCCGTCGACGACGCCGCGGGCGAAGATCGTGTCGGGGCCGCCGAACCAGACGTCGGCCTGCGGGTTGGCCGCCTCCGATCGCACCCGGTCATGGATCTCCTGCGATCCCATGTCCAGCCAATGGACGTTCAGGTCCGGATTGGCGGCCTCGAACTCAGTCTCGACCAGCGCCAGGAGGTCGCGGCCGTGCGGCGAATAGAGCACCAGCGGCGTGCGTCCGTCGCCGCACGCGGTCAGCGCTGTCAGCGCCAGCAGCCAGACCAGCAACACGCGTCTCATCGGCTCCCCAACGCCAACAGGTTCGTGAACAGCCGGAAAGCGCCCGGCACCCCGGCCGGCAGCTCGCGGAAGAACGACAGGCCGGTGTAGACGTAGGTCCCCTGCCCGACCTCGGCGACCAACAGCGAGCCATGCTGCTCGGGCTGGCCATCCGGATCCTGCAGCGACAACAACGGCGTGTACGCCTCGTCCCACTCACCGGCGAAGTAGAGCCCGCGCTCCTGCACCCAGCCGTCCCAGTCTTCCGGGCGGATCCGATTCGGGGTCCGGAAGATCGGATGCTCCCCGGCCAGGACGTGCACCGGCGAGCTCTCGTCCGTCACCCGGCCGTGCGGCTGTGAGATCTCCAGCGGATAGGGCGCATAGCCGCCACTCACGAACTGATACTGCTGATACTGGACGATCAAGGGTCCCCCGGCACGGACGTAGTCGAGCAGTCGCTGGTTGGCCTGCCGCAACGCCGAGTCGATCTCGTAGGCGCGGCTGCCGACGACCACCACATCGTAGACCGAGAGATCCCGGTCGCGAAGGTCAGTGGCGGCCAGCAGCTCGACCGGCAGGCCGATCTCGAGCAGCATCTCCGGAACGCGGTCCGAAGCGCCGCGCACGTAACCGATCCGAGTCACCTTCGGCAGCGCCAGATCGAGCAGACGCACCTCGCTCAGCGCCTCGACTCCGACCTGCACCGGCGCGACGTGCGGGTACTCGATTGTCGGATAGGCCGCGCCGTGCTCCCTGCCGTCCTGTTCGGCTTTGACGGCCAGCCGGAGCACCCCGGGGCCGGGCACGGCCGTGGGTGACAGCTCGAGCTTCAGCGTCGTCCGACCGTGCGGCTCCGCGATGGAGTAGCTCTCCGGAAGCTCCGCGGTCCAGCCGTCTGGTAGTGCGAGATCGAGCCGCCCGGCGACCGGAGCGTCAACGTTCGACGTCAGGTTCAGGTCGATCGCCACAGTCGCCGTCGACTCGAGCGGCACCACCCTGAGCGCCGGCCGCTGCTCGACCTCGATTCGGGGCACGATCCGCACCGGCCGCCGCACCTCGCCGATCGCCTGATCGCCGTACCGGTAGACGATCTGCCGGACCAGCCGCACCGGCGCCCCGGCGATCCGCAGGTCGAATCGCACCGACGGCGGCGAGCCATCGGCGCGACCGCGAACGCTCTCGGGCACCGCCCGCCAGTCGTAGAGATCGCCGACGCGTGGGTGACGGAGGTAGTACGGCTCGCTCGGAGGCGCGTCCACCGGCACCTCGAGCTCGAGGCTCCACGACCTGACTCCACGCTCTTCGGTCGTCGCGCCGCGCGCCGCGACGGGAGGGCCCAGCTCCTGAACGAGCTCGATCGACTCGACGTCGACTTCGACCGTGCCCGCCGGCCAGACCGACGCGGTAACCCCGAGCGTCGACCCCTGGGTGACGATCTCGGAATCGGCGAGCGCATCGACCACGACGCCGGCTGCGGCTGCGAGCCCAGCAGCGGCCGCCACGCGCTTCTCTTCTAGCAGATCCCGAACCGCGCGCTCGATCGCCCCGTCGCCGAGCAGGACCAACGCCCCGTCGAGCTCCCGCACGATCTCGGCCAGCGCCGGCACCGCTCGCTCGAGAGACGCCGGCGCCAGGCCGGCGCGCGCCTCACGGGCGAGCGACTCGACCTTCGCCAGCCGCTCCTCGATCTCGCTCCTGACCGCTCCCAGATCCAGGGTCGAAGCGATCGCCGTGAGCCGCGTGTCGATCCCGGCGAACGCGTGGTCACCCCCTTCGCCCACGCCCTCGACCCACACCAGACCGCCGAGCCAGTCGCCCAGTGGCTGCGTGCGACCCATGTCCTGGGATCGGTGCTGGCTGCGGCTGTCGGCCGAGATCTGCCCGAGGGAGCGCCCGGTGGTCGGCTCGAGCGCGCCCAGGCTGAACCCGAGCGTCGCGTCGTCGCGGCTCCAGGCCCGTCGATACATCGCCTCCGGCGACCAGGGCGCCAGACCCAGCTCGAGGAACAGCGCCGCCTCGCCCGTGCGCTCGAAGAGCTCGCCCGCGATCACCGCCGAGGCCTGATGCTGGCCGTGGCCGGCGCGGGCGTCGGGCGGGAAAATGGCGACGATCACCTGCGGCTTGAACCGGCGCGCCGCGCGGACCGCATCCTCGAGCAGGCTCTCGCGCGGCCAGCGCTCGAAGGTCTCGTCGAGCGAGCGCGTGTAGCCGAAGTCAAAGGCGCGGGTGAAGTACTGCCGCGTGTCTTCGATGCGGCGCGCGGCGAGCAGCTCCCCGGTACGGATCACTCCGAGCTCCTCGCCCAGCTCAGGGCCAATCAGATTCTGGCCGCCCTCACCTCGCGACAGCGACAGATAGGCCGCCTCGCCACCCAGCCCTTGCGAGACCCAGGTCAGCAGCGAGTTGTCCTCGTCGTCGGGGTGCGCGCCGACCACCAGCATCCGGGCGTGGATCGAGAGCTTGATCAGAGCGCGGTCGACCGCGGCGAGGCCGCCGCTCGAGGCGGGCTCGAGCGGATTCGAGGAGTCGCCCTGCGCGTGAACGCAGGGAACGGAGCCGCCAGCCGTCACGAGCAGCATCAGCAGCATCGCGGACACTCGGTTCACCGGCTCCAGACGCCTCGGGACGCGATGGGACCCGCGGACCGAGGCGGCCCGGCGCGACAGGCAGGTGGGATGGGATAAGTTCCAAAGAGTTACCGCATCGAACCCAACGCCACGAGGACCGGAGCGTCATGAGCAGCGATCCCTTCCGACTCGACGAGTTTCTTTCGGAGCTCGAGACCTTCGTCGCTTTCAAGACGGTGGTCTGCGAGAACCCCGACGAGTTTCGGCGCGCCAACGCATGGATCCGCGAATTCTTCGACCCGACCAGAACCGAGTTCATCGAGTTCGACTGCAACGGTCTGACCTCGACGCTGATCAAGCCGCGCGGCTCCGAGCGCCCCCGAATGCTGGGCGACGGCCACATCGAGGTGGTGCCGGCCGAAGACGATCTGTTCGAGATGCGCGAAGAGAGCGGCGTGCTCTACGGCCGGGGCGTTGCCGACATGAAGACCCAGTGTCTGATGATGATCTGGGCGTTGCGCCGGCTGATCGAGGAGGGCGAGCACCACGACTTCTGGCTGCTCTTCTCCGAGGACGAGGAGGTGGGCTCCAAGCATGGCGTCGCGGTGGTGGTCGACCATCTCCGCCGTGAGGGCTTGATGCCCCCGGTCGTGTTCGCGCCCGACGGCGGCCCCAACTTCGCCTACGTCGAGAAGGAGAAGGGTATCTGCACGTTCGAGATCGAAACGAACGGTCGCGCCGCGCACGCGAGCCGTCCCTATCTGGGAGACAACGCCATCGACCGGATGCAGGCGATCTACGCGGCCCTCAAGGAACGGTTTCCAAACCCCCGGGGCGAGTCCGACTGGATCAACTCGCTCTCTATGACCTCGGTAGAGAGCGGCACGGCGAGCAACCAGATACCCGATCGTTGCCGCGCCGGCTTCGACCTCCGCCTGACCGAGGCGTTCACCGTCGACGAGATCGTGAGGACGATCGAAGACGTCGCCAGGGATCACCGGGCCGAGCTGAGAGTCGTCCAGGCCGATCCGGCCACCTACTATCCGAGGGACGCGCCGGTCGCGCAGCGGTATCTGGACCTGCTCCGCCGGGTGTCCGGCCAGGAGCCGCCAATCCTGCACTCGGCAGGCGCCAGCAACGGTCGCCTGTACGTCGCCGCCGACCCGGCGGTGCACGTCCTGATGACCAGCCCGCGCATGGGCGCGGCGCACTCGGAGACCGAGTGCCTGGAAATTGGCTCGCTCGCCGCCTACTACGAGCTGGTCTACGAATCGGCCAAGCTGCCGGTCTGAGGGCGGCCGCCGAGGACCGGTCGTGACCCTCCTGCTTTCTGAGGCGATGCTTTCAATCGCTGGACCCACCTGCGTCTACAATCCGCATGTGACCGACGCCGCCACCGACTCATCCGTCGAGATCGACCGCTCGCTCCTTGATGCCTTCCGCCGCTGGGGCTACCTCCAGGCGGATCTCGACTGGCTCGGGCGGCTGGA
>JAJCXP010000371.1 GCA_029263375.1 Acidobacteriota bacterium
GAGCCGGCGAGAGCTCAAGCGCGAGTACAAGGGGTCCTATCGCCCGATGGGCGTGTTCCAGGTGCGCAACACGACCGACGGTCGGCTCCTGGTGGACTCGAGCGTCAACCTGCCGGCGATCTTCAACCGGCTCCGCACCCAACTCCGGATGGGGTCGTATCTCAAGAACGGTGCGCTCCAAGCCGATTGGAACGAGCTCGGGCCCGACGCCTTCGCCTTCGAGGTGCTCGAGGAGCTCGAACCCCCCGACGCCCCTGGCTACGACCCGACCGGAGATCTCCAGGCGATGCTCGACCTGTGGCTCGAACAGCTCCTGCCGTACGACGAGCGCGGCTACAACCGGCGTCCGGAGTAGGAACCGTGTCTTCGGACCTACTGCTCAAGGCCATCCTGCGAGTTCTGGGGACCTCGTCGCTTGGAGCGATCTTGTTCATCTTCGTGCCCAGCGCCTGGATGAGCTCGATCCACGCCAGCGTTGGCCTCGGCGAGATGCCCGACGCTCCGGTGGTCTGGTACCTGGCGCGCTCGACGTCGACGTTCTACGCCATCGTCGGCGGGCTCTTCTGGACGGTCTCGTTCGACCTGGTTCGACACCGCACGGTCCTCGTCTACCTGAGTTGGGCGATCTTGTTCCTCGGGCTGACACTGCTGGGCATCGACTGGACCGAGGGGATGCCGCTGTTCTGGAAGCTCTGGGAGGGGCCGTACGTGATCCTTGCCGGCTTGGCCATGATCTGGTCGGCGCGCCGGATCCCTTCATCCTGAGAGGACCGAGGTATCACGCTCAACCGGCCGGCGGCGCTGCCACTCCCGCGACACGTCACTCCAGTGGCCGATTTCCCCAGGTTGGGGTATCATCCGGATTGGCGCTCACCGGGTCCGTCCGCGACCCCTAGCCCAGAAAAACGACTCCAGGCCGACCAAAGAAGCGGTCGTCCCTTCAGCTCCAAACCGGGGGTTTTACCTACCATGCCACCCAGAAGGCACCTCAATAGTCTTTTCTACTTCACGATCGAAGACGAGAGCATGCTCGCCGAGGCGTTCACCGACATCGACGAGGACATCTTCGCGGTCACCTACAAGGTCGAGGGCAGCGAGGACGTGTTCGTGATGACCGCGGAGACGCGCGAGGCGATGGATCGCCACGATGTCCCCTACAACCTGCTGGCCGAAGAAGATCCGAACCGGATCTCGATCTACCACACGCCGCTCTCCAAGGAGGAGCTCGGCGACTACGAGGACGCGGTCAAGGCGCTCACGCTGGCCTACAAGGGAATCGCGGCGGCGTGTGTCGGCATCAACGGCGAGACCGATCTCGGCTTCGACCTGACCGACACCATCCGCAACTACACCTACTTCACGGCGCCGGCGGGCCACACCTTCATCTGGCGGCTGTTCCACAACCGGTTCGACGCGGAAGCGTTCCTGGACAAGCTGACGCTGGGCGATCGCAACGCGCTGGCGTGGGCGAAGGCGATCCCGCTCGAGACGTCGGACGAGTTGGTCGGCTTCCACTAGGCGCGGATTGGCCCGCTGACCCAGGCGCCGCTGTTCGAAGAGACCTACTCGGTCGCCCGCCTCTGCCAGGAGGTGCGCGATCTGGTCAACCAGGCGTATTTCTCGCTCTGGGTGGCCGGCGAGGTGCAGCGCGTCCGGCGCCACCGCAGCGGTCACCTCTATTTCGAGCTGATCGAGAAGGGCGATGGCGACGAGATCGTCGGCCGCCTCGAAGCGGTGATCTGGCGCAAGGATCTGCAGCGCGTCGAGCGGGTTCTCTCGAGGAGCGGGCTCGAGATCGTCGAGGGGCAACAGATGCGCTGCCGAGCGAATCTGGACTTCTATGCGCCGTTCGGGCGGCTCCAGCTCGTGGTGCGCGATGTCGATGCGGCGTTCGGCGAAGGCAAGCTCGCGGCGCGACGCCGGGAGACCCTCGAGAAGCTGGCGGCCGCGCAGCTGCTCGACCTGAACAAGGGCTATGCCCTGCCGGAAGTACCGCTGCGACTGGCTCTGATCACGTCGCAGGAGAGCGCCGCCTACCACGACTTCCTCGCGACGATCGGCGAGAGCGGCTACGGTTTTCGCGTGCTGTTCGTGCACGCCGCGGTGCAGGGGCAGAACTCCGAGCGTGAGCTGATCTCGGCGCTCCGGACCGCCGCCCGGGCCTCTCCCGACTGTGTGGTCGTGATTCGCGGTGGCGGATCGCGCTCCGACCTCGCGGTGTTCGACAGCCGGCCGTTGGCGGAAGCGATCGCGCGCTCCGACTTTCCGGTGCTCACCGGGCTCGGGCACGAGATCGACGAGTCGGTCGCCGACATCGTCGCCCACACGTCGCTCAAGACCCCGACCAAGGTGGCCGAGTTCCTGGTGCAGCGGGTGTCGAGTGCCGATCGCGCCCTCGAGGGGCTGAGCGAGTCGATCCGGCGTGAGGCCGGGCGCATGCTCGAGCGCGCCGCGGCCGAGCTGTCGCGCGCCGAGCGCGCGCTCAGACTTGCTGCGTTCCGGGTGAGCGCCGCGCGCAAGCGATTGGCCGCGGCGGCGGCGCTGCTCGAGCGCACGACCCGGCGCCGGTTGATGGCCAGCTCGTTGCGGGTCGACGAGGTGCTCCGGCGGATAACGGTCGCGGCGCCCCGCTCGTTGGACGCCCGACGTGTGCTGCCGAACCGGGTCGGCGCCCGCATCGCGGCCCTGGCGCGATCTCGCCTGCGCGAGTCGAACGCAACCCTTGACGGCTGGAGCCGTCTCTGTATCCAGCTCGCGCCCGAGCGCACACTCGAGCGGGGCTTTACAATGACGCGCGACGAGCGCGGTCGTCTACTGAGGTCGGTGGCCCAGTCGCGGCCCGGCGAGCGGATCACGACGACCCTGAGCGACGGAGACCTGACGAGTCGAGTGGAGGACCGATGAGCGGAGAGAAGTTACAGGAGCTCGGATTCGGCAAGGCGATGGAGCGGTTGGAGACCATCCTGCGCCGGATCGAGGAAGAGGAGGTCGACATCGACGAGCTCGGTGAACGGCTCAAGGAGGCGACCCAGCTGATCGAGCTCTGCCGCTCGAAGATCCGCAAGGCGGACGTCGAGGTGACGCAGATCGTTCAGGCGCTGGAGCAGCCGGACGCGACCGAGGACCCGGAGGGCTGATGTTCAAGCGCCAGACGACCGGCTCGGTGGTGTGCCCCTCCTGCGGCAAGCTGGTCGGCGTCGCCGAGGAGGAGTGCTGGCACTGCGGTCGTAGAAACCCCGGGATGTGGGGCTTCGCTTCGATCCTCCGCCGACTGGGCGCCGACCTGGGCGTCAGCCAGGTGGTGATCTTCGGCT
>JAJCXP010000372.1 GCA_029263375.1 Acidobacteriota bacterium
GACCGGATCTGTTCGCGCTCGAGATTCGCAAGCCGCCCGGCCTTTTCCGGCGCGTGGTCGAGGTCGACGAGCGTCTGGGGGCCGATGGTGTGGTGGTCTCCGAGCTCCAGCTCGAGCCGCTCGCCGCGGTCGCTCGAGAGCTGCTCGACGCCGGCATTCGGGTCGCGGCGGTGTCGCTTCTGCACAGCTATCGCAACGGCGAACACGAGGCCCGGGTGGCGACCTTCCTCAAGGCTGCGGGCTTCGAGCACGTGTCGGTCTCGTCCGAGTTGGCGCCGCTCATCCGGTACCTGCCGCGCGCCGAGACCGCGGTGGTCGACGCCTATCTGACGCCGGTGATCAGCGGCTACGTCGACCGGATCCGGCGGTCTCTCGGGATCTCCGGCCGCGAGACCGAGCTGATGCTCATGACCAGCGCCGGCGGCCTGGTGGGCGCGGAGCGGTTCCGCCCCAAGGACAGCCTGCTATCGGGACCGGCCGGGGGAGTCGTCGGCGCCGCCGGAGCCGGGCGACGAGCGGGGTTCGAGCGCGTCATCGCGTTCGACATGGGCGGCACTTCGACCGACGTGTCGCGTGTCGATGGCGAGTTCGATTACCGCTTCGAGACCCGGGTGGGCGCTGCCCGTCTGATGTCGCCGGCGCTGGCGATCGAGACCGTCGCGGCTGGTGGCGGCTCGATCTGCGGCTTCGATGGCGCCCGGCTCCGGGTGGGTCCGGAGAGCGCTGGCGCCGACCCGGGGCCGGCCTGCTACGGTGCCGGCGGCCCGCTGAGCCTGACCGACGTCAACCTGCTGCTCGGTCGATTGGTCCCGGGCCGCTTCGAGATTCCGATCGACCCCAAAGCGGCCGAGCGGCGGCTGGCCGAGATCCTCGAGCGGCTGCGCGAGCGCGGCGAGCGCGAGCTCGACCGGGAGTCGCTGCTGGCCGGATTCCTGCGGATCGCGAACGAGCGCATGGCGGAGGCGGTGCGGCGAATCTCGGTCCGTGAGGGCTACGACCCGGGTGAGTACGCCCTGGTGGCGTTCGGTGGCGCCGGCGCCCAGCACGGGTGCGCCCTCGCGCGACTGCTCGGGATGCGGACCGTGCTCGTGCCGCGCGACTCCGGGCTCCTGAGTGCGCTGGGGCTCGGCCATGCGGTGGTCGAGCGATTTTCTGAGCGGCAGGTTCTGGCGCCGCTGGCCGAAGTTCGGGACTCGCTCGCCGAGTGGATAGAGGAGCTCGGGCGAGAGGCGCGCTCCGCAGTCGCGAGCGAGGGCGTGCCGGCCGCGGACGTGGGTATCCGACTGCGACTTGCTCACCTGAGGCTGGTGGGGCAGGACTCGACCCTGGCGGTCGATCTGGCCGACGTCGCCGCGCTCGAGGCGAGCTTCGATCGTGCCTACCGGGCGGTGTACGGATACCGGCCGGAAGGCCGGCCGATCGAGGTCGAGAGTCTGCGAGTAGTGGCGTCGTCGCCGCCGCCCGACTGGCAGCCGGCGCTAGCGGCGCCGGCGGCTGAAGCCCGGCCGGTCGGGAGCCGTGGCCGGGCCTGGTTCGGCGGCGAATGGCTGGAGGTCCCGCACTTCGAACGGCAAAGCCTGTCGCCGGGCGCGTCGGTCTCCGGGCCCTGTCTGATTCTCGAGCGTCACAGTGCGACCGTGGTCGAGTCGGACTGGCGGGCGTCGGTCGACGCCACCGAAGCGCTCGTTCTGACCCGGGAGAAAGACGATGCCTGAGCGCGCGGTCTCGGCGCTGGAGGCCGAGCTCTTCACCCATCGTTTCGCCGCCATCGCTCGCCAGATGGGGGAAGCGCTGCGCCGCACGGCCCTTTCGGTGAACGTCAAGGAGAGACTCGACTTCTCGTGCGCGCTGCTCGACGCGCGCGGTCGCCTGGTCGTCAACGCACCCCACATCCCGGTCCACCTCGGAGCGCTCGGTCTGTGTGTGCGTCGAGTCGCGGCGGAGCTGGGTCCGTTCGAGCCCGGCGACGTTGTGGTCACCAACCACCCGGCCTACGGCGGCTCCCACCTGCCCGACGTCACGGTGATCACGCCGGTGTTCGCGCCCTCCCTGATCGGCTACGCGGCGAGCCGTGCGCATCACGCCGAGATCGGCGGCATCCGGCCGGGGTCGATGCCGCCGGCGGCGCGCAATCTGGCCGAGGAGGGCGTGGTGCTCGAGCCGCAGCTCCTGATCGCTCGAGGTGAGCCGCGCTGGGACGAGATCCGGAAGCGACTCGAAGGGGGCGCCCACCCCTCGCGCGCCGTCGACGAGAATCTTGCGGATCTGGCGGCGGCGGTCGCCGCCAACCATCGCGGAGCGGAGGAGCTCGGGGCGCTCGCGCGGCGCGTCGGGCCGGAGACGGTGGAGCTGCACATGCGGGAGCTGGAGCGGCGCGCGGCCCGGCGCATGGCGGAGGCGCTCGCCGCGCTGCCTGCCGGTTCGCGTCGAGCAGTCGAGCGGCTCGACGACGGCGCCGAGCTGCGGGTCGAGATCGCGATCGAAGACGGGCGGGCGCGGATCGACTTCAGCGGCTCGGCGCCGGTCCACGCCGGGAATCTCAACGCGACCCCGGCGATCGTGCGCAGCGCCGTCCTCTATGTCCTGAGATTGCTGATCGACGAGCCGCTACCGCTCAACGAGGGTCTGCTGCGCGACGTCGAGATCGTCATCCCCGAAGGCATCCTCGACCCGCCGTTCCCGGACGATCCCGCGCGCGCTCCGGCGGTTGTTGGCGGTAACGTCGAGACCAGTCAGCGGCTCGTCGACACGCTGATCAAGGCGCTCGGAATCGTCGCCTGCGGTCAGGGGACGATGAACAACGTCCTGTTCGGCAACGAATCGTTCTCGTACTACGAGACGGTCTGCGGCGGCGCCGGCGCGGGCCCGGGCTTCGACGGCGCCGACGCGGTGCACACTCACATGACCAATACCGCGATCACCGATCCGGAGGTGCTCGAGCATCGTCATCCGGTGCGACTCGACAGCTTCCGTGTACGACGCGGATCGGGCGGCCGCGGCAGGCAGCGGGGTGGAGACGGCGTGGTGCGCGAGCTGACCTTCCTCGAGCCGGTTGCACTCTCGCTCCTGACCCAGCACCGGGTCGAAGCGCCGTACGGGCTCGACGGCGGCGAGTCGGGCGCTCGCGGCCGCCAGAGGCTCGTGCGAGCCTCGGGCGTCGAGGTCGAGCTCGGCTCGCTCGATTCCTGCGAAGCGGAGCCCGGCGATCGCCTGATCTTGGAGACACCGGGTGGCGGCGGCTATGGTTCGCCGGGAGCGGACGAATGAACAAGATCGCGGCGATTCTTCTCTGGTCGGTCATCGCGGCCGCCTTCATCGGTCCTGGAACCGTGACCACCGCGGCGTCGGCCGGAGCGGGCTTCGGGTTCTCGTTGTTGTGGGCGCTGGTCTTCTCGGCCGTCGCCTGCCTGGTGCTTCAGGAGGCGAGCGGCCGGCTGACGGTGGTGTCGGGCAGGAACCTGGGCGAGGCGCTGCGCGATCGGTACCCGTCTGGCGTCGCCGGCGCGACGATTCTCGTCCTCGTTCTGGGCGCGATCGTGCTCGGATGCGCCGCCTACGAAGCCGGCAACATCCTGGGCGGCGTGGCCGGGGCGGGCCTGGCGCTGCCACTCGGCCCGAGGGCGCTGACCCTGTTGTCGGTCGGTCTCGCGGCGCTGTTGCTCTGGTTCAACTCTCCGCGCCGGGTGGCGCTGATGCTCAGCGCCCTGGTCGCACTGATGGGGATCGGCTTCGTCTGGACCGCGGTGCGTCTCGCGCCGGACTGGTCCGAGGTACTGCGCGGCAGCCTGTCGCCGACCCTCCCTTCCGGGTCGTCCCTGCTCGCGCTGGGTCTGGTGGGAACCACCGTCGTCCCGTACAACCTGTTTCTGGGCTCGGGAATCGCGAGCGGCCAGAAGCTCGGAGAGTTGCGGCTGGGGCTGGGGGTTGCGGTCGGACTGGGCGGGCTGATCTCAATGGCGGTGGTGATCGCCGGTAGCGCGGTGGTCGGCGATTTCAGCTTTGCGGCGCTTGCCGACGTGCTCGCCGCGCGCCTGGGCCCATGGGCCGGCACGCTCTTCGGCTTCGGTCTGTTTGCCGCCGGGCTCTCCTCGGCCGTGACCGCGCCGCTCGCCGCCGCCATCACGGCGCGCAGCCTGTTCGGAGCGTCGCCCGAGCGCTGGTCGGACCGCTCGTGGCGGTATCGGACGGTCTGGGGAGGGGTACTCGGAGTCGGCCTGACATTTGGACTGAGCGGGATCCAGCCGGTGCCGGTGATCGTCCTCGCTCAGGCTTTGAACGGACTCCTGTTACCGATGGTCGCCGTCTTCCTGCTGTTGTCCGTGAACGACGGCCGGACCATGGGCCGCAACGCGGTCAACGGGGTGCTCTCGAACACCCTGATGGCGGCGGTGACCGCGGTGGCGGTGGTGCTTGGCTCGATCGGAGTGCTGCGCGCCGCGAGCCGCGCCCTCGGGCTCGACGCTCCCGGTCCAGGCACGCTGCTCACCGTCGGCGCGGTGGTCGTCGCGCTGGGGGCCGTGCCTGTCCTGCTGGCGGTCCGGTCGCGCCGGCGGCTGTCATAGGCCGGACTGGGCGCCCGAGCCGGCTTTCCCGGGAGCGCCTCAATGACCCTTCCAGTTCTTCATGCTGGTCGAGGCGCCGAAGGCGTTGAGGATCGCGTCGCTGGCGCCGGTCGGTAGACTCGCTTTGAGAAATGGCATCACCTTGACCATCGCCGGTTCGAGCACGAACGGTTCGTTCTTGTGGAGCGCCTTCAGTACCTTCGCGGCCAGCTTGTCGGGAGTCAAGAAGGGCGTCATCAACGGCTCGCGCGCGCCCTCGAACATGCCGGTGCTGCTGGCGGTCCGGTCGCGTCGGCGGCTGTCATAGCCCGAGCCGGCGTCACGCCGATCGCCGCCAGCCGGGAGCGCCTCAATGACCCTTCCAGTTCTTCATGCTGGTCGAGGCGCCGAAGGCGTCGAGGATCGCGTCGCTGGCGCCGGTCGGCAGGCTCGCCTTGAGAAACGGCATCACCTTGACCATCGCCGGTTCGAGCACGAACGGATCGTTCTTGTGGAGCGCCTTCAGCACTTTCGCGGCCAGCTTGTCGGGGGTCAGAAAGGGCGTCATCAACGGCTCCCGCGCGCCCTCGAACATGCCGGTGCTGACGTAGCTCGGGCAGACCGAGGTGACGCCGACGTGCTCGTGTCCGGTGCGCTTGAGCTCGAGCCGGATCGACTCGCTGAAGCCGATCACCGCCCACTTGCTGGCGGCGTAGCTGCTGCCCCAGGGTAGGCCGATGAAGCCCGAGGCGCTGGCGATGTTGACGAGGTGCCCCTCGTCCGAGGCGATCAGATCGCCGAGAAAGGCGTGGGTCACGGCGATCACCGCGTTGGTGTTCACCTCGAGAGTTCGCAAGTGCCGCTCTAGCGGCACGTCGAGGAACGCACCGCCCTGGACGATGCCCGCATTGTTGACCAGGATCTCGAGCCCGCCGAGCTCGCCGATGAGCTCGGCTCGCAGGTCGGCGATGCCCTCGTGATCGGTGACGTCCAGCTGATAGACGAGGCACTCCGGCCCGATCTCGTCGAGCCGTTCGCCGGCCTTGGCGAGCCGCGACTCGTCGATGTCGGTCAGTACGACCCGTGCGCCCTGGCGCGCGAACGCTTCGGCGATGGCGAAGCCGATCCCCTGAGCGCCACCTGTGATCAGAACGCGCTTGTTTCGTAGCGACTCCATGACTGCATCTTAGCCGTCTTCGACCGCGGGCGAAGACTTCGGCTCACCGATTGCACAGCACGTTCCCGACATCGATCGTCCGGCTTCGGTATACGCCGTGCGCGGTAGACTCAGCCCTTCTATTCTTGACGTCGACGGCTCGAAAACGAGGTCGACGCTTTGCAAAGGATGCCTCCATGCTTGTAAGGAATTCACTGAAGCGCACGCGGGGATTTTGGAACTCATGGCTGGCCGCCATTCCTCTGGTAGCCATACTTCTCGGCTGTTCGACGAATCCGGCCACCGGCAAGCGACAGATCGCCTTGATCAGCGAGTCGCAGGCGATCGCCATGGGCCGCGAGGCCGATCAGCAGATCGTCGCGCAGATGGGGCTCTACCAGGACGACGAGGCCCAGGCCTACGTCCAGAGGCTGGGCGCGGCTCTGGCGGCGAAGTCGGAGCGACCCCACCTGCCGTGGAGCTTCAAGGTGATCGACGATCCGGTGGTCAACGCGTTCGCTCTGCCGGGAGGATTCATCTACGTGACGCGCGGAATCATGACCCACCTCTCGAGCGAGGCCGAGCTGGTGTCGGTGCTCGGGCATGAGATCGGCCACGTCACGGCGCGCCACGGCGTCAACCAGATGAGCAAGCAGCAGCTGCTCGGCATCGGGCTCGGCGTCGGCTCGGTCCTGAGCCCCGAGGTGGCGGCGCTCGGCGACCTGGCGTCCGCCGGGTTGGGCCTTCTCTTCCTCAAGTACTCGCGCGACGACGAGCGCCAGGCGGACGATCTGGGGCTGCGCTACAGCATGCGTCTGGGCTACGACCCGCGCGAAGGACCGGAGGTGTTCACGGTGCTCAAGCGGGTGGGTGAGGCCGCGGGCGGCGGCCGGATTCCGGGGTACCTCTCGACTCACCCCGACCCGGGTGAGCGCCGGCAGCGCCTGCTCGACCAGATCGCCTCTCTGAATCAGGACTTCAGTGGCAGCACGGTGAATCGACAGGCGTACCTCAACCGGCTCGACGGCATGGTGTTCGGCCCGAACCCGCGCGAGGGCTACTTCGAGGATGCGCTCTTCCTGCATCCCGAGATGAAGTTCAAGCTCGAGTATCCGTCCGGATGGAAGACCGTCAACCAGAAGACCACCGTCGCCGGCATCAGTCCGGCCGAAGATGCGATCGTGCAGCTGGGTCTGGCGCAGCAGGCGGATCCGGCCGCTGCGGCCCGGGAGTTCGCCGGTCAGGAGGGGCTCGAGGCGGGGCAGGTGGAGAGCACCCGAATCCACGGCAATTCGGCGGCGACGGTCGAGTTCACAGCCGACACCCAGAGCGGGCGTCTGCGCGGCGTCGCCGGTTTTCTCCGCTACGGCGACAACACCTTCCGGCTGCTCGGCTACACCACTGAGGACAAGTGGAGCGGCTACTCGCGGCCGATCGAGGCGTTCATCGGTAGCTTCGACAAGCTGACCGACCGCAAGGCGCTGAACGTCCAGCCTTCGCGCGTGGCGATCGTGAATCTCCAGAAGTCGCTGCCGCTCACGGCCTTCAACAGCCAGTACCCGTCTTCGGTACCGTTGGGTACCCTGGCGCTCATCAACCATGTCGAGGAAAACGGCCAGCTGCCCGGCGGCACGGGTGCGAAGCGAGTGACCGGTGGCCCTTCGCAGTAGCGCCTTCCGATCGGCCCTCTCGCGTAACCCGGCGCGGTCTACAATCCGCGCATGAGTGCGAAGCGTGGTGACCTCGAGGCGTGCGTGGATTTTCTGCAGCGCCTCATTCAGACGGAGAGCCTGCCGGGGCAGGAAGGCGATATCGCCACCCTGGTGATGGCCGAGATGGAAAAGCTCGGCTACGTCGACGTCGGCAGCGACCGCATGGGCAACGTCCTTGGACGGATCGCCGGCGCCGGCGAGGCCGATCCGCTGATGTTCAACACCCATCTCGACCACGTCGACGTCGGCGATCACGGGGCCTGGCCGCATCCTCCGTTCGGCGGCGAGATCCACGACGACAAGATCTGGGGCCGGGGCGCGGTCGACATCAAGGGGCCGTTGGCCGCGCAGGTCTATGGTGCAGCGCGGCTGGTGAACGGCTCTCCGCCCCCCGGCGACGTCTGGGTGACCGCAGTCGTCCAGGAGGAGGTCGGCGGAGTCGGCGCGCGTTTCATGGCGCCCCAGGCGCCGGCGCGTCGGATCGTTGTCGGAGAGCCGACCCGTCTCGAGATCCGGCGCGGGCACCGCGGCCGGCTCGAGTTGGAGCTACGGATCCGCGGTCGTAGTGTCCACGCCAGTGTTCCCGAGCGCGGTATCAACCCACTGATCTCGCTCGGCCGATTCCTGGCCGAGCTGCATACCGTCGAGCATTCGGAGGCTGACGAGCTCGGTCGGAGCACGGTCGCTCCGACCCTGCTGTCGACCGACCAGACCAGTCCGAATGTGATTCCCGCGGAGGTGATTCAGACGCTCGACTGGCGCAACGTGCCGGGCGAGACCAAGGAGATCGTCATCGCACGCCTGCGGGAGATCGTCGATCGCACGCTCGCCGATGGCGCGTCCGCCGAGTTGACCAACCCGGTGAACGACCGGGTGACCTATACCGGCGAGCATTCGCCGATCCCCGCCAACAACCCGACCTATCTGCTGCCTGCGGGGCATCCGCTGGTCGATGCCGCCCGGCAGGTGGCGGCCAAAGCGCTCGGCCACCAACCGAAGGTGGGCGTCTGGCGGTTCGCGACCGATGGCGGGCACTTCGCGGCCGCCGGCCTCGAGCCGGTCGGATTCGGTCCGGGTGACGAGGGGCTCGCCCACACGATCGACGAGCATCTCGAGATCGAACAGCTGGAAGCGGCCCTGAACGTCAACGAGGCGTTCGCCCGCGAGCTGACCAAGCGAGCGACGGCGCTCGATTCGGTCAACTCGAACTAAGCTCTGATCTCTCTCGAGTACGGACAACCAGCCGACTGCGGACTTGACAGTCGGTACCCTCTTTCATATAGTTAACCGAGCGTTCCAAAATGGAGCGATCGGAAGCGCTCACCATGCCCCGACCCAGAGAATTCGAGCCTGAGGACGTCGTCGCAGCGGCGATGGAAGTGTTTTGGCGTCAGGGCTACCAGGGCACGTCGCTCCAGAACCTGGTGGACGAGACCGGCATCAACCGGGGCAGTCTCTATAGTGTCTTTCGCGACAAGCACTCGCTCTTCCTCGAGGCGCTCAGGCACTACCGCACGACCGTGGTCCCCGGTCGGATCTTGATCCTCGAGGCGCCGTCGGATGGGCTGAGCTCGATCCGGCAGTACTTCGAGGCGGTCGCCGGTGACCTGCAGGGTCCAGCGTGCGGCCGTGGGTGCCTGATGGTGAACTCGGCGATCGAGCTCGCGGCGGTCGACTCCGAAGTGGCTGAGGAGGTGGGGCGGCACCTGGACCGGCTGCGGAAGGGGTTTGCCATCTCGCTCGAACGGGCGGTGGAGCTCGGCGAGCTGGCGCGGTCCTCGCGGGTGCGACCGCTGGCGCGATACCTCACAGCAGTCGCGCAGGGGCTGATCGTCATCGGCAAGGCCACGCCCGACCGACAGGCGCTGCGCGAGATCTACGAGCCGGCGCTCAGCGCCCTGGCATAGGGAGTGACCGGACTCGAACCGATTCATGATTCTGCCTAATTTTGGAACGATCATTCTAGCAGGCGCGTATATCTAGACGCGAGTCGCGCAAGACAACGCGATCGAGAACGAAAAAAAAGGAGATGTTCGACAGATGACCAGCATGCAGTCCAACCGAAAACGATCCGGTGTCGATCGGCGGCCCGTGATCATTATCGCCCTCACGGTCACCCTGCTCGCCGTCCTGGCGACGCTCGGGGCCCGAGTCGAGGGCACAGACAACGAAGGAGGCGTCATGAGCAAGAAGGTTACTTTCCGACCGGATCGCGTCTACGAGGTGACCGGAATCTGGGTGAAGGACGGCAAGATGGAGCAGCTCGACAGCTACTTCGGCGAGGTCTTTCCGATCGCGCTCGGAGACTACGGCGTGCAGCCGCTGTTCTCGCTGCAGCCGGTGAGCGTCTACGCCGGCGACTTCGAGCCGCAGGTGATGTTCGTCAACGAGTGGCCGTCGATCGAAGCCTTCAACGGCTTCGTCTCCGACGCCCGTGCCCTGGCGCTCTTCCCGCAGCGCGACGATGCCGTTTCACGATTGGTGGTTTCGCACTACACGGTGCCGAACGAGGTCACCATCGATCTGACCGACGGAACCGTGGTCGAGTTCGGCGCGATGTGGGTGAAGCCGGGGCAGGAGGACGAGCTGCAGGAGTACTACCAGAACGTCATTCCGCTCGCCAAGCAGTTCGGCCTCGAGCCGATCACGCCGCTGGCGGCGATCTCCTCGTACAAGGGGGACTTCCTGCCGAGCCGCGCGGGGCTCAACCACTGGGGCGAGCTCGCGAATTTCGAGCGCTTCGCGGCGGCCGCGCAGACGCACTTCCCGCGTCGTGACGCCGCTCTGACCCGCCTCGAGGTCACTCACGCGGCGGTCCGGCTCGAAGCCGCGAAGTAGGCCGGGAGGGCGGGAGCGCGCCCCTACCGCCCGCTCGGATGGGTCGTGGGGCAGGTAGGTCGACCGATTGACGTACCTGCCCCCGAATCCCGATATAGCTCCCTGTGAGCTCGACCTCAGGATCGCGGCCGCGGACCGGTCCGGTTGAAGCGAGCGGTCGCAGCAGGACGCCCGCGCGCTCCGGGCGTTAGCTGGTCCCGAGGAAGCTCTCGGCGTGCGATGCAGGGATCGGCTTCGTGGCAAGCGAGACGCTGACGAGGGTCAGCATGTGCGCCGCCAGCCCCCAGAGTCCCGGGTGGATGTCGCGCCATTGCAACTCGGGGACGAGGTTCCAGATCGCGGTCACCGCACAGCCCGCGATCAGGCCGGCGAGCACGCCGGGCCGGCTCGCGCGACGCCAGAAAAAGGTAGCCAGAAACACCGGAAAGATCTGGGCGACGAAACCGTAGGAGAGCAGCAGCATGAGCACCAGCGACAGATCCGAGACGACAGCGAAGTAGTAGGCGAGTGCGCCGATGACGACTACGAGGATTCGAATCAGGCGAGTCTGTTGGGCGTCGTCGATGTCCGGCCGGATCAGAACGCGATAGAGATCGCGGACCAGGACCGAGCCGGAGGCGTGGAGCAGCGCGTCACCGGTCGACATCGAGGCCGCCAGCGCGCCGGCGCAGAACAGCCCGATCACCACCGGCGGCAGGTCGAGCGAGGTCAGGATGGTCGGCAGGATCGTGTCCGCGGGCTCGACGCCCGGGAAGCGAATCACGCCGCAGAAGCCGATGAACAGGATCGGAATCAGGAAGATGCCGAAGGTCGGATAGAAGACCACCATCTGCTTGAGCGTGCGCTCGTTCTTGGCGGTGTAGATGCGCATGAAGTAGTGCGGCCACATGCTGAAGCCGAGGGTCGAGATCGCCACCGCGCTGGAGTAGCCGCCCCAGCTCCAGCGACTGCCGTCGGCGGCCAGCCCCGGCGCGCGCAGGAGCTCCGGCGCCTGATTGGCGAGCTGATCGAACATCGGGCCGACGCCGCCGTAGAGCTTGGCCGGTAGGTAGAGGCCGAGCGTCCACGCCAGAATCAGCATGAAGACGCCCTGCATCGTGTTGGTCCAGGCGACTCCCATGACGCCGCTCTTGAAGACGTAGATCAAGACCACCGCGTAGGCCAGCAGAGCCCCGGCCCAGACCGGGATGCGGCCTTCGCTGACGATCGAGAACACGTAGCCGGCGCCCTTGATCTGGAGTGTCAGGTAGGGCAGAAAGCCGAGGATCGAGATGATCGCCAGCACCGCCGACAGCCCTTTCGATTGAAAGCGGTCGGCGAACAGCTCCGCCTGGGTCACGTAGCCGCGCGCCCGTCCGAGGCGGGAGATCTTGGGCGCCAGGAAGTACCAGGGTGTCAGTCCGACGGCTGCGTAGGCCAGGATGTAGAACGACGCCGCGCCGCGCGAGTAGGCCCAACCGGGGCCGCCGAGGAACGCGAAGGCGCTGAAGATCGATGCGCCCATGATGAAGTAGAGGGAGATGAACCCCAGGCCGCGGTCGCCGGCGACGTAGCCTTCGGTGCCGCCCGAGGTCTTGCGGCTCGACAGGAGGCCGATGACCAGGGAAGCCAACAGGTAGCCGACGGTGACCGCCAGCACGACCAGCCAGGCGCCTGAGGTCACGAGCGCTCCTCGAACAGGTAGAGCGCCAGCATCACCAGGAAGCTCGCGACCAGCCAGAAGGCGACGTAGAAGAGCGACTGCGGCATGCCCAGGATCAGTGGTCGCTCATTGCCGAACAGCGGGTAGATCGGCCAGATCAAAGCCGCGAAC
Source organism: Acidobacteriota bacterium (assembly GCA_029263375.1). Classification (GTDB taxonomy): domain Bacteria; phylum Acidobacteriota; class Thermoanaerobaculia; order Multivoradales; family JAHEKO01; genus JAHEKO01. The sequence goes on from JAJCXP010000372.1 coordinate 12,061, forward strand.
GCGACCAGCAAGAAGACGATGACGATTCGTCTGGCCCAAGTCACGGCCTAACCGTCCCCGCCGTAGCCGGCGCCGAGCTGGACGTCGAGGTTCTCGACCAGAAACGCCCAGCGATCGGCGTACTCCTCGATGATCTTGCGCGTCGGCTTGCCCGAGCCGTGACCGGCGCGCGTCTCGATGCGGATCAAGACCGGCGCGTCGCCCGCCTGTGCCGCCTGGAGCGCGGCCGCGTACTTGAAGCTGTGCCCTGGGACCACTCGATCGTCGTGATCGGCGGTGGTCGCCAGGACCGCCGGATACTCCGTTCCGGGCTTGATGTTGTGGTAGGGCGAATAGGCGTACAGCGCCTCGAACTCCGCCGGGTCGTCGGCCGAACCGTAGTCGTCGACCCAGAATCTCCCGGCCGTGAACTGGTCAAAGCGGAGCATGTCCATGACACCGACCGCCGGGACTGCGGCGCCGAACAGGTCGGGTCGCTGGTTGGTCACCGCGCCGACCAGGAGGCCGCCGTTGCTGCCGCCGAAGATGCCGAGGCGCTCGGGCCTGGTGTAGCGCTCG
>JAJCXP010000373.1 GCA_029263375.1 Acidobacteriota bacterium
CTTGCTCGAGCGCCGTCACCCGGATCTCGGGTTGCTGTGGGAGCGGCTAGCGGTGGCGGTCGACGGCGAGATCGCGCGCCCGGACCGAGCCCTCGCCGAGGGTTGCGAGGTAGCGCTCCTACCACCGGTCTCGGGCGGCTCCGCGAGTCCGCGCGCCCGGCTCGTGGACGGCGAGATCGATCTGGCGGCCCTGGAAAGCGAAATGGCGGATCCGGGCAGCGGCGCCCTTCTGATCTTCCTCGGGCGGCCGCGCAACCGGACCGGCGATCGCGCGGTTCTCCGGCTGGTCTACGAAGCGTACCGGCCGATGGCCGAGGCCGCGCTCGATCGCATCGCCGCCGACCTCGAGGCCGCGACCGCCGGCCTGCGCCTGCGTATCGTGCATCGACTGGGAACGGTCGAGATCGGACGGCCGAGCGTCGCGATCGCGGTCTGCTCGCCGCATCGCGACGCGTCCTACCGAGCCAGCCGCGAGGCGCTCGAGCGACTCAAGCGGGAAGTGCCGATCTGGAAGCAGGAGGTCTACACCGACGGCGCGGCGTCGTGGCGGGAAGTCGAGCCGCTGGCGGGACCGGTCACGGCTGGGTCGGATCGTGGAAGCGGATCCTGATCCACCGGTGGTACCTCTCGTCCAGCAGGGACCACTCCGCACCCAAGCGCCGTCGTAGCTCTTCTCCCTCGGCGGACCGGCCGGCTGCCACCCCGGCCAGAAACCCTCGAAGCTCCCCCACCGTGCTCGGCTGCGCCAGCAGGTGGCGGATCCAGAACGACGCCTCAGCGTAGCTGTCCTGGCTGTCGCCGGACTCGACGAACTCGCTCCAGTCGAGAGCCACCAACTTCGCGAGCGGCCTCAGCCGACCAGCGTCGAGTGCGCGACGCAAGCCGACCGCCGAGGCCAGCGCTCCACGCCACTCCCAGCCGTCCGGCCGTTGGAGGGAGAGGCCACCGAGTCGACGGGTGTCCAACCTGCCGTCCGCCGCGACCTCGGAGTGCGCGAGGTCGTCCGCCAGTCCCTCCTCGAGCCAGGGCGGCAGGGCCGGCCCGAGGGCACGCCGGTTCAAGAGGTGAACGACCTCATGGATCGTCGTCGCCGCCGTCTCCTGCAGCGCCCGCCCGTCGAGATCGATCGCCGCCACCCCACCACCCGTGACGCCGGCCGCGTTGATGCCGTGCAGCGGCAGCTCCCGCTCCTGATAGGCCGCGAAGTCGTCGTGGCGATCGAACAGGACGAGCGCTCCGCCCGGTTCCCCCACCGGCGTGACTCCGTAGCGCTCGACGTAGACCCGCTCAATCGACCCGACCAACTCATCCAGGAAGGCGAGCAGATCGGGATCGATCCTACGAGCCCAGGCGTCGTAGGGCCCGATCCGAATGGACGCGGCGTCAGGCATCAGCTCGCGCACGAGCGCCAGCCGGTCCTCGTCGGGTGGCTGTGCCGCGAGCGGCCCGGGCGGCAGAGGATCGCTACCCAGCGGCGGCTCGTCGCTCTCCTGATAGCCCTCGAGGAAAACCCAGCCGGCCTCGCCCTGATAAAGCACCTGGAACCAGTCGCCGCGGCGCTCGAGGATACGCAGATTCGCGATGCCGCCGGTGCGCCCGATCTCGGGCCCGAAGGCGGTCGGCTCGGCGAGAAGCGCCGTGCCCTCGTTCACCCACACTACCGGTCGAGCTCCCAGGGTGCGGTCGGGGTCGGCACCACCGCGCACGCCCCCCTCGAGCGGCCGGCCGCGTGGATCGACGTAGATGATCTCGGGCGTCTGATCCTCGACGGCCGGCGCCGGCGCCGGCAGGTACGCCGCGCGGAACTTCGCAGCCAGACCTCCGACGTAGGGCCACTCGGTCGCCCTGGCGAGGACCTCGGCCTCCGGATGCCGGGTCAGCCAGGCGAGCGCGCCCATCGCCGCGAGCATCAGGACGATCGTGATCTTGAGAGCGAGCCAGCGCACGTGCCTGATGAAGTGTACGTGGCCGACGTCGCGGTGGCTCGCGGACGGATCGTCATTCGACTATTTGTCGAACGGCCGGCCCGGGCCTATAGTCATCGAGTCGAACATGTCTCGAGTAACGGACGGGCGCGGTTCGCTCGCGATCCGTGTTCCGCTCAGCCTGCTGCTGGCCTTCGGGCCGCCTCTGCCGGCCGCGGTCATCGTCGCCGACGGCGGCGCTTGCGATCTCGCCTCGGCCATCCTCGCCGCCAACAGCGACTCCGCTCAGGGCGGCTGCCCGGCCGGATCGGGCGCCGACGTGATTCTGCTGACGACCGACGTCACCCTGACGGCGGTCGACAATCAGACCGACGGCGACAACGGGCTGCCTTCGATCACCGGCGAGCTGATCATCCGGGGCGATGGCGTCGCGCATCGCGGCATCGTGCGGGACCCGGGGGCGCCGGCATTTCGCATCCTGCACGTCGCCGACGGCGCGGTCGTGGAGGTCGAGAACCTCTCGCTTCGAAACGGGAACGCGAGTGGCAACCGCGGTGGCGCGATCCGCAACGGCGGCGACCTGACCGTCCGCCAGAGCGTTCTGGCTGGCAACGTGGCGCTGCTCGGCGGCGCCATCTCCAGTAGCTCGACCGGCGTGGCCACGAAGGTGACGATCTCCGGCAGCACCCTCGAGAACAATTCCGCCGGCATCGTGGGCGGAGCACTCTTCGTCGACGCTTCTTATGACGCCGCGACGGAGCTCGTGGTCCGAGACAGCACCATGTCCGGCAACTCGGCAACCGCGGGCGGGGCGATCTCCACCTCTTCCTACGGCACGGCGTCCGTCTCGCTCACCAACAGCACCCTTTCGGGCAACAGCGCGAGCGGCCGCGGTGGTGCGATCGACAGCTTGAGCTACGGCATCCTCGATCTGACCCTGGTCCACTCCACCCTGTCCGGCAATCAGGCGGCCGGCGGCGGCGCCGCGATCTACAACCGCTACGCCAACGTGGTCGCCGACTCGACCCTGATCGGCCACAGCTTGCTCGGCGCGAACTGCGCCGGCTCGCCACCGATCTCCACACAGTCGAACAGTCTCGCCGACGACGCCAGTTGCGGACCGGTTCCGGCCGGCCTCGACGGCCTCGATCCGGTGCTGGCTCCGAACGGCGGACCCACCGACACCCACGCCCTGCTCGAGGGCAGCGCCGCGGTCGACCTGGCAGGCGCCTGCGCGTTGCCGGTCGATCAGCGTGGCTTCGAGCGCGACCCGCTGTGCGACGCGGGCGCCTACGAGCTGGGCGCGTCTCCGCCGCCAATGCCGGTCGGCGGCACTCTGACCGGCACCGCCGGCCGCCGAGTGCGCTGCGTCAATCTGACCACCGGCCAGTCGGTCGAGATCGCACTCGGCGGCGGACTCAGCTGGAATTGCGAAGCGGCTGGGTTGGTGGTCAGTCCAGGCGATCGGGTGCGCGAGATCGTCAGCGGCGAAGTGGACTAGTCCAATCCCCAGCTCGACGAGCGTCGGTCAATAGCGCGGGATCGAAGGATCGATCTCGACGCTCCAGGCGTCGATGCCGCCCGCCAGATGCTTCACCCGCTCGAACCCCTGCTGCCGCAGAAAGTCGAGCGCCTTGCGCGAGCGCAGGCCGCTGTGGCAGTAAGCGACGATCTCGGCACTCTTGTCGAGCTCGCCGAGGCGCTGCATGAGCTCCTGGATCGGAATCAGGGTCGAGCCCTCGATAGCGCCGATCGAGCGCTCCATGGGCGTGCGGACGTCGAGCACCACGACCTCGCGACCCGCATCCAGGAGCGCCTTGAGCTCGGTCGGGTTCAACTCGTCTGAGGCGTACATCGAGTCCTCCTCCGGCAACCCGCTCGCGGGCGCCAAGCCACAGAACTGCTCGTAATCGATCAGCTCGGTCAGGCTCGGCGTCTCCGAACAGACCGGACAGTCTGGGCTCTTCTTGAGCTTGAGCTCACGGAACTTGAGACCCAGGGCATCGAAAAGTACCAGCCGGCCGATCAGCGGATCTCCCGCGCCGAGCGCGAGCTTGATCGCCTCGTTGGCCTGCAGCGAGCCGATGATCCCCGGCAGCACACCTAGCACTCCTCCTTCGGCGCAGGACGGCACCGAGCCCGGCGGCGGCGGCTCGGGGAAGAGGCATCGGTAGCAGGGCCCCTTGGCGCCCCAGAAAACGGCAACCTGACCTTCGAACCGGAAGATCGAGCCGTAGACGTTCGGCTTGCCGGTCAGGACACACGCGTCGTTGACCAGGTAGCGGGTCGGAAAATTGTCGGTGCCGTCGACGATCACGTCGTAGCCCGCGAACAGCTCGAGCGCGTTCGACGAATCGAGCCGGTACTCATGGGGAACCAGACGAATGTGTGGGTTGATCTCGCGCAGTCGCTCGATCGCGGCCTCGATCTTGGGCCGACCGATATCCGATTGGCCGTAGAGCACCTGGCGCTGCAGGTTCGATTCGTCGACGGTGTCGAACTCGACCAGGCCGAGCGTGCCGATGCCGGCGGCGGCCAGGTAGAGGCCGAGCGGCGAGCCGAGCCCACCGGCGCCGACGACCAGGATGCGAGCGGCCTTCAGCCGCTCCTGCCCGTCCCGGCCGACCTCGCGCATGATCAGGTGCCGAGCGTAGCGCCGCAGCTCCTCGGGCGTGAGCCGCTCGGAGCCGATGTCCCGAAGGGTCGTCATCGCTCCGGCTACTCTATCGCCACTTCCAACTGGTGCGGTGTCCGCCGCTCAGGGCGTCGAGAGCTCGACCCGCTCCTCGATGAACGTCTCGGAGACCAGATCTCGGCGCCAGCTGCGGATCTCGTCGAGCACGCCTCCGGAGACCGAGGCGATCAGGTAGCTGACGCCGGGCCAGGCGCCTTCGAGATCGGTAGCACTCGGGACGGCTGACGAGTCCGGATGCGAGTGGTAGTACCCGATCACCTCGAGACCCGCGGCGCGGGCCTGCCGCTGGGCCGCGAGAAGCGCTCGCGGTGCCACCGCGTAGCGTCGCCGGCGATCACCGGCGGCCACGTTGTCGGTTGCGCGCAGCTCGCGCACCACCGACGGTCTCGCGACGTCACCCGGTTCCCCGATCAGAACGCCGCACGCCTCCAGCGGGTAGCTCGCGTTCACCTGTTCGGCGATCGCTTCCCGAAGAGGTCGCGGCAGCCGAACGACACGCTCGGCGTCTACCGTTCCAGCGATCTTCGAGCGCACCCGCATCGTCTCGGACCTGGCAACTTTAGAGCGACAGGCCGCGCACGAAAGCGATGACTACCGCGCCGACGGTCGCCGCGAGCGCAGCCATGGCGGCGTAGAAGTGATCCGGCTTCTCGCGCGTGAGCGGGTTGAACCAGTGGGCCAGGCCGTAGCCGGCGCCGAAGCCGCCCAGGTGCGCCCAGTTGTCGACGCTCGGAAAGATCAGTCCGAATACGAACAGGAAGATCGCCCAGATCCACGCCTGCCGCGCGAGCTGTGCCGCCACGCCACGCCGGCCCGCGTAGACCACTGCGCCGAGCAGTCCGAACACCGCCGCCGAGGCGCCGACCGTGAGCGGTGCGCGACCCATCAGGAGCGCCAACAGACCGGAGACGACGTTGCCGCGAGTCGAGAGCAGGACGGCGCCCATCACCGACGATAGAGCGAAGCCGCCGACCGACGACAGGATGTAGATCAGCATCGTGCGACCGGGCCCGAAGATGACGCTGGTGGCCGGCGCGAGCTGCCGCACCCACATCATGTTGAAGGCGATGTGGATCAGGCTGCCGTGCAACCAGCCGGCGGAGAGCAGGGTCGACCAGTGCCCCCATTCGACCACCGGGGCGGCGCCGGCGGCGCCCAGGCGCACCAGGCTCTCGACCCCGGGCGACAGGAAGCTGAGGTCCGGTGTCCAGCTGACGCTGCCCGGAGACAGCGCCAGGCTGAGCAGGTAGAGCGCGCCGCAGCCGAAGATCACCACCTGGCTGACGCCCAGGTCGGCGCCCAGTCGGCGGAGGATCGAAGCGAAGCCCCACATCCCGGGGTTTCTCCGGCCGCAATGCCAGCACTCCTCCTCGGCGACGCCGACCAGCTTGCCGCAAGAGGGACACACCACCGAGCCGGTCGTCTGGCGCTTGAACATCAGCTCTCCGGGTCCTCGGTCGCGTCGGGCTGCTCCAGCGCCTGCACGATCTGCGTCACCTCGACGTCCGCCTTGCGGATCTTCGAGCGGCAGAGCTCGATCAGCTGGGTCGCCTCCTTGAGCCGTTCACCGAGCTCGTCGATG
>JAJCXP010000374.1 GCA_029263375.1 Acidobacteriota bacterium
TTCGTGCCGCTGCTGGCGGTGATCTCCCGGCAGGAGACACACTCGTTGCACGGCGCCGCGGTCGGCCCCTGCTCGCAGTTGAGAGCCTTGGCGAGGATCCTGGCGACGCTCGTCTTGCCGACGCCGCGGATGCCCGAGAACAGGTAGGCCTGGGCGATCCGCCCCTCGGTCAGCGCGTTGCCGAGTGCCGTGACGATCGGCTTCTGGCCGACCACCTGTGAGAAATCTTGCGGCCGCCACTTCCGGGCGAGAACTTGATAGGCCATTTGCAGAGGAGCGCGAGAGCAGGGATCTAGGAAGGGTTCCGGTTGATCTGCGGCACCCGACGAAGGACCTTATCGCTGCTCCCTTCCGGGCCTGACGAGGTTCGGAATCCGCCGGTGCACAGGACCCGAACCCTTCCTAGGTCCCTGCTGGGCACCATCGTATGGGGAGACCCTGGGGTTGTAAACCGCTGTCGGTCGATCGAGCCTTGCCCTCCGCTAACATCGCCGTGTCGGCTGGAGGAACGAGTGACCCACGATGATCGCGATCGGCAGTGGATGGAGCAGGCGCTCGGCGAGGCGCGCCGAGCCGCCGCTATCGGCGAGGTGCCGGTGGGCGCAATCATCGTTGCCGGCGACTCGATCATCGGCCGCGGCCACAACCGGCGCGAGAGCGACGGCGATCCGCTCGCCCACGCCGAGCTGCTGTCGATTGCCGAGGCCGCTCGCGCGATCGGCGGTTGGCGACTGGAGGGCTGCGCGATCTACGTGACTCTCGAGCCGTGCGCGATGTGCGCCGGCGCCCTGGTCAACAGCCGGGTCGAGCGGCTGGTCTTTGGAGCACCGGACCCAAAAGCCGGTTTCTGCGGTAGTCTCGGCGATCTGGTTCGCGACCGCCGGCTCAACCACCGGCTCGATGTAACCAGCGGCGTGCTAGCGGCCGAATGCGGTGAGCTCCTTTCAGGGTTCTTCGCCGAGCTCAGGCAACGTTAGTCCCGTCGGTTCTTTGGCAGACAGGCCCGTCTTTCGAACGGGCCGGATGACTGATCGGAGAGGTGACCGAGTGGCCGAAGGTGCACGACTGGAAATCGTGTGTGCGTTCACGCGTACCGTGGGTTCGAATCCCACCCTCTCCGCCAACGCTTCCGTTGGTCGCGTTGGCTCCGAGGGTGGGATTCGGTGGTCGCCGATCGGGCTGGCGCCCGACCGGCTCGGAGCGAATCCCGCTCTAATTGAATTCCGCCATCTTGTTGGGTTGAGCGCGTCGCTGCGCTCGCTGGTGATTGCGGTGAGACAGGCGCTGATGGTCAGCGCCTGGGTGGATCGCTTCGCTCGAGATCATCATCTTTGTAGGTATAGAACGCGGAGAGGTGCCGGAGTGGTCGAACGGGGCGGTCTCGAAAACCGTTGATCGTGCAAGCGATCCGTGGGTTCGAATCCCACCCTCTCCGCCATTTAGTTTCAGAGATTTTGGCTATGGGTAGTGGCCGAGTTGTCTCAGGGCACAAGATGTAGTTGTCATGGGCCGGAAGCGGGGGAGGGGTGCGGTTTAGGCGTTGACCTGAGCGCGCTTTCCGGTTAGATTAACTCGTTTGTTTCGAGATGCTTGGCTCCGCGCTGTCGAGTCGTAACTTTTCAGGACCGACAGCGAGGTTTTCGATAAATCACTAAGTGGAATAACCAGTCGTGAAACGTACATTTCAACCGAACAACCGACGCCGCAAGAAGAAGCATGGCTTTCGCTCCCGCATGAGGACTCGGCAGGGGCGGGCGATCCTGTCGCGACGGCGCAGAAAAGGGCGCAAGCGCCTGGCTGTCTGAGGCATGGCCCGGGAACGGGGGGTCCCTTGCGGGGAATCCCTGACGCGGGCGGAGAGGCTGCGCAAGCGGTCCGACTTTCTAAGGTGCTATCGGAAGGGCCGTCGTGGGCATGGCGCCCTTGCGGTTCTGTACTCGGCGCCTAACGACCTCGAGCATCCCCGGATGGGGATGACGGTCAGCAAGAAGGTTGGCGGTGCGGTTCTCCGGGTCCGGCTGAAGCGGCGGATCAGAGAGATCTTCCGGAGATGGAGCGAGCGGAGCAGGCTGCCGGCCTTCGATCTGGTGGTGCACGTGAAGCCACAGATGGCGACCGCGAGCTTCGAGCAGATTCAGAGCGAGCTCCGGCGTCTGCTTCGGAAGTTGATCTCGAACAGCCAACAGGCCTCCTGAGTCGCTTCGCGATTGCCCTGCTCGTTTTGTACAAACGCTTTCTTTCGCCGCTTCTGCCTCGCGCGTGCCGCTTCACACCCAGCTGCTCTGACTACGCCCGCATGTCGATCGCCAAGTACGGTTTCTTGAAAGGCTCGGCCAAAGCGGCCGGGCGACTCATGCGTTGTCACCCGTTCCATCCGGGTGGCGTCGACATGCCCTGAGGAGAACGAATTGGACAACCGTCGCTTTCTGCTCGCGATCACCCTGTCGGTAGGCGTGCTGCTGCTCTGGGGGTGGGTCTTCCCGCCGCCCGAGGAGGCGCCGATCGTCGAGCGGCCGGCCGCCGAAGAATCCGCGGAGCGCTCGGGCCGGGACCGGGTGCCGCCGGATAGGGGACCGGAGGCGCCGCCGGGCGACACCGGTCGACCGGGCGCAACGTCCGCGACCGGAATCGAATCGCGAGCCGGGGCGGTGCTGCCCGGCGCGACGCAAGCCGGCCCGGCCGTCTCGCCTGGCGGTCAGCCGGACGTGGTCGCTGATCGCGAGCGCCCCGAGATCATTGAGAACGGCAGCTTCCGCGCGGAGTTCACGAATCGCGGCGCCCAGCTGACCTCGTTCCGACTCAAGGAGCACGCGAACTCGGACGGCGAGCCACTGGACCTGGTGCGTGCCCGCGACGCCCGGCCCTACCCGTTCGGCCTGGTCGAGTCCGGCGGTGAGCCGTCGCCGCTCAACGACGCCCTCTTCCGGGTCGAGCGCGCCCGCGCCGATGCGGGCGACGAGCTTCGCTTCAGCTACCGCGGTCCGGCAGGCGCGGCAAGCAAGCGGTTCGTCTTCGGTGACGACGGCCTGTTCGAAGTCGAGATCACGCTCGACGACGGCGTTGTGCGCAGCGTCGTGCTCGGTCCGGGGATCCGCAATCCGACGGCCAAGGAGCTGGATAACCGTTTCGCGCGGAAGTCGGCGATCTACAAGACCCTCGACGACACGGA
>JAJCXP010000375.1 GCA_029263375.1 Acidobacteriota bacterium
ACCGTCGGCGCCTCGAACAGATCGGCCAGCGCGAGCTCGACCTCGAGCGCCTGGCGCAAACGGGACAGTAGTTGAACCGCTAGGAGTGAGTGACCGCCGAGATCGAGGAAACTCTCTTCACGGCCGAGCGTCTCGAGTCCGAGCACGTCTCGCCAGACCCCGAGGACAATCTCTTCGAGCGCCGAGCCCCCGGTCTCGTCCGCCTCGAGCGCGGCTTCAGCTTCCTCCCGCAATGTCTCGCGGTCGGCCTTGCCGGAGGATAGGAGCGGTAGCGTGTCGAGGATCACGAAAGAGCGCGGACGCCAGGGCGCCGGCAGCTCGCGATCAGCATATCGTCGCAACTCGCCGGCCTCGGGGAGACGATCTCCGGCCACCGTCACGCAGGCGACCAGCACGGTGTCTGCACCTTGGCCGGCGCCTTGGCCGGCGACTCCGACAACCACCGCCGCGGCAACTTTCGGGTGCTGTTCGAGTGCCGCCTCGATCAATCGCGGGAAGATCGTCAGACCGCGGATCGTCATCTGCTCTTCCAGCGGTCCGAGGAGCTCCAAGGTGCCGTCAGGATGGAATCGGGCCGCCTCGCCGGTCGGCTCCGAGGCTTCCTCTCGCCGCGCCGAATCACTGAGACGGTAACGCAGCTCCCCGGCGACCCCGGGCGGCGCCGGACGGTTCTGCCGATCGAGCACGATCAGGGTCGGCTCAGACGACAGGGTACTCTCGGACAACACTGCCCGCTGCACAATCTCACCGATCTCCGCTCGCTGGCTTGGCGGCCAGTTCTCCGGTCTACCCCACTCACAGGTCAGCTGATGGCGTTCCGCCGGCGCCAGGAAAGACAACTCCGACAACCTCCGCGAAGGATCGCCCCCGAGGCTCGCGAAGACGTTGCCCAGATGCTTCAAGATGCGCTCGACGGCGATCGGCTCGATCCTGGCACCGTCGAAAGAGAGGTAGAAAGAGAGCTCTCGGCCGGGATGTATCACGAGATTCAGCGGGTAACGCGTGCGCACGCGGCTGCCGGCGCCATGCGCCTCCATGTCGGAAACAGCCGCTTCGCTTTCCTCCTCCGGCCTGGCAGCGGCGGTCGGAAAACTTTCGAGCACGAAAAGACTCTCGAACAGCGGCACCCCGGCGGGCAGCTCGCTCCACCCCTGCTCGAACGCCACGTGCTCGATCTCCTGACGTGCGATGCGTCGCCCCTGAAGATCGCGCAGCCAGCTCTCGATCGTCGATTCGCCGTCGAGCTTCACCCGGCTGGGAACGGTGTTGATGAAAGGACCGACGATCGATTCGACCCCGGCCAGCTCGGCAGGCCGCCCCGAGACCGTCACGCCGAAGACGACGTCGTCGCGGTCGCAGTAGAGGCCGAGCACATAGGCCCAGGCGCCCTCGAGGAGAGTGGCGAGAGTAACCTGCAGCCGCCGACCGAGGGCCTCGATTCCGCCGGTGTCCGACTCCGTGAGTCGGCCGCTCCGGTCGTCGAAACGACGCTTCACCCGTGAGGCGGAGCTCGGCGCCAGCTCGACGGGTACCCGGGTAGGTACGCTGAAACCCCGTAGCTCCGACCGCCAGAAGGCATCCGCCTTGTCAGGATCCTGGCGGTCGAGCCAGGCGACGAGGTCGCGGAATGGACGGGCGGGTGGGAGGTCCGGCGCCTTTCCGCGCACCAGGGCCCGATAGATCGTCAGCAGCTCGCCGATGAGGACCGGAGTCGACCAGCCGTCGCCGATGAGGTGGTGATAGGTCCAGACGAAACGATAGCTGCGGGGAGCGACCTCGATCAACGTACCGCGGGTGAGCGGTGGCCGGGTGAGGTCGAAGCCCGCCTCACGGTCGGCGCGCTGGAGCTCGGCGAGCCGCGCCGCCTGCTCCTCCGGCTCGAGCCCGTGCCAGCGCTCGAAACGCAGACCCACCGGGACCCGGCGGTCGACAGCCTGGACCGGCTGCTCGAGCCCTTCCCACAGGAATCGGGTGCGCAGGATCGAATGACGATCGACGACCGCCTGCCAGGCTCGCTCCAGCATCTTCAGATCGAGATCGCCGGTCATCGAGCCACTCATCTGCTCCACGTAGACGCCGGCGTCGCGGGCCTCGACGGCCTGGAGCAGGAATCCGAGCTGGATCGGTGACAGCCGGTAGACGTCCTCGACGTTACTCGCCGATGCGAAGACGCGGTCCAGGCGCTGCTGATCGACACCCGCGAGGGGAACATCCGACGGCGTCAGTCCGCCGGCTTCCGGAGCCAGGCAATGATCGATCAAACCGCGCAAGGCTTCGAGGTAGCCCTCGGCGAGCCGGCGCACCGTCGTCTCTCGGTATTGCTCGCGACTGTAACTCCAGCCGACCCGCAGTCGGCCGGCCGCGATCCAGGCGCTGATCCCCAGCCGATGCGGCCGGCGTTCGCCCGTGGCCATCTGCGGGCCGGCGGATTCGGACGCCGGTCCGAAGATCGAGGACTCGGGCAGCACCTGGCCGAGCTGGCCGAGGTAGTTGAAGGTGAGCTCCCCTTCCGGCTGCTCGGCCAAGGCGTGATCTCCCGCGAGATAACGCAGCAAGCCATAACCGAGGCCGCCGCGCGGCACCGCGCGCAAGGTCTCCTTGACGCGCTTGAGGGTGGCGCCGGGAGTCGCCCCGGCCTCGGAGGAGAGCCGCAGGGGGTATTGACCGGTGAGCCACCCGACCGTGCGTGACAAATCGACATCGGAGAACAATTCCTCCCGGCCGTGGGTCTCGAGCCGAAGGAGGATCGCGGAAGAGCCGGTCCACCCGCACACCACCTGCACCAGAGCGGTCAACAGAACGTCGTTGATCTGCGTCCGGTAGGCGGCGGGCACCTTCTGCAACAGGGCCAGGGTCGCGGCCTCGTCGAGCTCGACGGCCACCTGGGCTTCCGAGCTGCGCAGGTTCTCACCGCGTGGATCGTCGACCGGTAACGGCGACACACCCGCAGCAACGTCGAGCCAATAGGGCCGCTCCTGCGCGAGCTCGTCGGAGCCGGCGAGCTCGGCGAGCCGTTCGGTCCAGACCTTGACCGAGCTTGTTCTGGCGGGCAATCCAGGCTCTTCACCGTCAGCTAGCCGGCGGTAACACGCCACCAGATCCTCGAACAGGATGCGCCAGGAAACGCCGTCGACCACCAAGTGGTGGATCACGATCAACAGCCTGGGCAGGGCGCCGAAGCCGAGATCGAAGAAGATCCAACGCGCCAGGGGCCCCGACTCGAGATCGAAGCCCTCCTGCACCTGCCGTGCGGCGAGCTCGAGGGCGCGGGGTGCCGAAGCGCCGAGGTGCGACAGATCGACATGGAGGAAGATCCCCTCCCCTACGGCCTCGTCGAAACGCTGGTGCCAACCGCTTTCCCGCAGCTCGAAACGGGCGCGCAATGCGTCGTGGTGCTCGTGCAGTCGAGTCACGGCGTTGGCGAGATGTGCGGGCTCCACAGGCTCGCGGGCAGCGACCAGCACTGACTGGTTGAAGTGGTGCGGAGCGCCGGGTTCGGAGTCGAAAAACCAGCGCTGGATAGCGCCCAGAGGCACATCGCCGACCACCGGGCCGAGCTCCTCCTCGGTGGGTGCGAATTCCTCGGCGACGGCCGCCAAGGCGGCGATCGTCTGATGCTCGAAAAGCTGCCGCGCCGACAACGCCAACCCAGCCGCTTTGGCTCTGGAGACGATCTGAATGCTGAGGATCGAGTCGCCACCGAGATCGAAGAAATTGTCATGAACACTCACCTGTTCGAGCCCGAGAGTCTCACACCAGATCTTCGCCAGGATTTGCTCTCGTGGTGACCGGGGCGGTGCCGAATCGCCCTGGGGCGACGCCGCCGGCGGCTCGGGCAAGGCCTTGCGATCAACCTTGCCGCTGGGCAGAAGCGGCATGCTGGGGAGCCTCACGACCGCCGATGGCAGCATCTGCTCCGGCAGGGTCGAGCGCAGACGGTCCCGCAGCTCGGAGGTCGAGACATTCTCGCCCTCGGCAACCACGTAGGCCACCAGCCGACGAGTACCGGGGATGTCCTCCCGCACGATCACCACCGAGCTGCGAACCTCCGGCTGCGCGTCGATCGCCGCCTCGACCTCACCCAACTCGATGCGGAAGCCTCGCACCTTGACCTGATGATCTATCCGACCCAGGAAGTCCAAGCGCCCATCCCCCAGCCATCGACAGCTGTCACCGGTGCGGTAGAGACGGCCACCAGCGGTGGTGACGAAGGGATCCGGAACAAAAGCCAGGGCGGTCAGCTCAGGCCGACCGACATAACCGCGGCTCAGGGCGACACCGCTCAGGTGGAGCTCGCCGGGTACCCCCATCGGCAGCGGCGCGCCACGGCGATCGAGCACGTGGGTACGGACGTTCTGCAGCGGCCGCCCGATGGTCGTATCGGCCGATCTCGACAGCTCGCGGCAGGTCGCACAGATTGTCGCCTCGCTGGGACCGTAGGCGTTGAACATTCGACGGCCGGGACTCCAGGTAGCCACCAGCTCGTCGCTGCACGCCTCGCCCATGGTGATCACGAGACTCAGAGCGGCGACTCTCTCCGCCGGCAGAACCTCGAGGACCGTCGGCGTCAACGCCGCGCCGGTGACCCGACGGGTCTCGAGGAACGAGACCAGCTCTTCCCCCGGCAGGGTGCCGCCGGCGCCGGCGAGACAGAGCGTCGCCCCGGAGCCGAGACCCAGGGCCATCTCAGCGACCGACGCGTCGAAGCTGGGCGACGCGCCGTTGAGGAAGCGCTGCCCGGGAGCGAGGCCAAAACGCGGGATCATGTCCGCGAGGAAATTGGCCAGGCCGCGGTGGATGACCCCGCTCGCCTTGGGACGGCCCGTCGAGCCGGAAGTGAAGATCATGTAACCCAGCTGGTCCGCTCGACCTCGAGCCACGCAGGTTTCGGCCGTCGATGACGACCAGACTTCGTCGACATCGACCCGGCGTAACCTCGGCGCTGCCAGGCCCTGCGCCGACGAGTGGTCGCTGAGCAACACTTCTGCCTGCGCATCTTCGAGCATCGAGCTCAGTCGTTCGGAGGGATAGGTCGGGTCGAGGGGCACATAAACGCCGCCGGCTCGGAGCACGCCGAGAAAGGTCGCCACCAACTCCGCCGAGCGCTCCAGGCAAACCCCGACACGTTGCTCCGGAGTCACGCCGAGCGCCGCCAGGAAAGCAGCGATGCGATCGGCGCGGGCCGCTAGCTCGCCGTACGAAAGATACCGGCCACCGCTCACGGCATCGTCCTCGATCAACGCCACGGCCTCGGGCCTTCCCTCCGCCCAGCCGGTGAACAGCTCCAGGAGGCTGTCCGTCGGATACGGCTTCGCCGTATCGTTCAGCTCCAGGAGGAGTTGCTGGCTTTCCGCGCCGCCGAGGACAGGAAGCTCTCCCACCGACATCGACGGCGCGGCCACCGCCGCCGCCAGCAGGTGGCGCAGATGTTCGGCGAGGCGCAGGATGGTTGTCCCGTCGAAGAGGTCCGCGTCATAACTCAGGAAGCCGGTGATCTCCCCACCGTGCTCGCTGAGCACCAGACCGATATCAAAACGGGCGAGCGGCGTGGTCTCGTTCAGCGCCCGGATCTCGAGCTCTTCGAGATCGACGTCCGCACGCGGTAGGTTCTGCAAGACGAACATCACCTGGAACAACGGCGAGTGACTCAGACGACGCTCGGGCTGGAGCTCGTCGACCAGCTTTTCGAACGGTAGATCCTGGTGGGTGTGGGCCTCGATCACCGTCTTTCGGGTGCGCTCCAACACGACCTCGAACGACGGATTGCCCGTCACATCACAGCGTACGGCGAGGGTATTGACGAACAGGCCGATCAATTCCTCGGTCTCGAGCCGGTTGCGACCAGCGATCGGCGTGCCGATACAAAAGTCCGCTTGCCCGGTGTGGCGCTCGAAGACCGCGGCGAGGCCGGCCATCAGCGTCATGAACAGGCTCACCTCGTGCTCCCGGCTCAAACGACGCAGGGATTCCGAGAGCTCGGCGGCGAGGGCGAGCCGCTGGTTGGCGCTGCGGAACCGCTGGATTGCCGGACGGGGCCGATCCGTGGGCAGCTCGAGCACCTCCGGAACCCCGGCCAGCTGCCGGCGCCAATGTTCCATCTCGCTCTCGAGCACCTCGCCGCTGAGCCAAGACCGCTGCCAGACGGCAAAATCTGCGTACTGCACCGACAGCTCTTGGAGGCTCGGCGACTCGCCACGGCAGGCAGCGCGGTAGAGCTCCGCGAGCTCGCGCACCACGATCCCCAGGGACCAACCATCGCCAGCGATGTGGTGTAACGTCCACCACAGCACGGACTCTTCCTCGCGGACTCGCACCAAGCCGACTCGCACCACCGGGCCCTGGGCGAGATCGAAGGGCCGGGAGGCTTCCATGCGCACGAGCCGGCGTGATTCGACCCGACGATCGTCGAGTCGGAGAGCACCGAGCTCGATCACCGGTAGCGCGATCGACGGCTCCGGCGAGACAACCTGCACCGGTCGGCCCGCCTCGGAGCCATAACTGGTGCGGAGGATCTCGTGCCGACGGGTGAGCTCGCCGAGGGCGTAGCCGAAGGCCCCGACATCGAGCCGGCCGCGCATCTCGAACGCCATCGGGATGTTGTAGACCGCGCTGCCGGGCTGGAGCTGGTCCAGGAACCACATCCGCTGCTGGGCGAATGAGAGCGGCAGGGGACGATCCCGCCGCACGCGTTCGATCGCCGGAGCCGACGGCCCGCGACGAGTATTCAGCAGCTCCCGCACGATCTCCGCGACACCTGCCACCGTCGGTTGGAGGAACAAATCCCTCAGCTTCAGCTCGACCCCGAGAGCCGCGCGCAGTCGAGAGATCACGCGCGTCGCGAGGAGCGAGTGGCCACCGAGCTCGAAGAAGCTCTGATGCACTCCTATCCGCTCGACATTCAGGAGATTGCTCCAGATGTTCGCCACCAGCTCCTCGACAGGATCGCGCGGCGCGTTCCCCTCCGCAGAGGCCGACACAAAATCCGCTGCTTCGGGAACGGGCAGCGCCCGGCGGTCGATCTTGCCGTTCGGGGTCAGCGGCAGGGCGGCGAGCACGATGAAGGCGCCGGGCACCATCGGCTCCGGCAGCACTCCGACGAGATCGCGCCGCAAAACGCTGGCATCAATCTCCGCGCCCTCGGCCGGCACCACGTAGGCCACCAGTCGCGAGTCGTCGCCGGCCTCCCCCGTCGACAGTCGAGCCACCGCCTGTCCCACCGGCTCGAGGGCGGCGAGAGCGGCCTCGATTTCCCCCAGCTCGATGCGTACGCCGTGGATCTTGACCTGATGATCGACCCGGCCGCGATATTCGATCTCACCGTCTCGCCGGCAGCGACCGAGGTCCCCGGTGGCATACAAACGCTGCCCCGGATATCCCCCGAAGGGGTCGGGGACAAAAACCCGGGCAGTGCGGCGACGCTCGTCGAGGTAGCCCCGTCCGACGCCGACACCACCGACATGAAGCGCGCCGACAACTCCGAGCGGTACCGGCCGAAGTTCGCTGTCCAAGGAGTACATCTGTAGATTTCGCAACGGACGACCGATCGGCACCTGCAGCGCCGCTGCCGCCGGTGGACGGCGCAGGGTGAAGTGGGTGACGTCGTCGGAGCACTCCGTGGGACCGTAGGCGTTGACCAAGGGGATCTCGCGATAGCGGGCGAGCCAATCGCGGGCGAGGTCTGGCGGCAGGGCTTCACCGGTGGGAATCAGCCAGCGTAGCGCGGCGAGGCGCGAGCTGCCGCCACTTTTCTCCGACAGCTCCTCCGACAGCTCTTCCAGCAACAGGCGCATGAGAGAAGGTACGGTTTCGAGCAGGGTGACCCGGTGGCGCTCGACCTCGTCGATCAATCGCTCGGGGACGAGCGCCACGTCGTCACCCAGAATCAGAACCCGGCCACCGACGACCAGAGTCACCAGGAACTGCCAGACGGAGATGTCGAAACTCTGCGAAGCCGTCTGAGCGACACAGTCGGTGTCGTCGATCGCCAGATCCTCGATCTTCGCGAACAGGTGATTGAGCATCCCGCGGTGCTCCAACATCGCGCCCTTGGGAACGCCGGTCGAACCGGAGGTGAAGATGACGTAAGCCAGGTCCCGCGGCCCCGAGTCGAGGTCGAGATCACCGTCGACGCCGGACCAGGCCGCCAAGTCGGACCGCGAGATCACTTGCGGCCGAGCGCTGGTGGCGAGCCCTGACGCCGCTTCCTCGAACAGACCCGCAACTTCGTCGGCGACCAACACCGCGGCGGCGCCGCTCTGCGCCAGCACCTGGTGAAGCCGCGGCGCCGGGTGGGTTGGATCCAGCGGGAGGTAGACCATCCCGGCCTTGAACAGGGCGAGCATCGAGACCAGAAACTCGAGGTCGCGAGGCGCCAGGACGCCGATCACGGCTCCCGGCCCGAGACGCTGGCCCCGTAGAAAGCTCGCGCCGCGCGCCACGCGCCGGTCGAGCTCCCGATAACTCAGATAATGATCGGTGCAGATCGCGGCGATCGCATCCGGGGTACGAACGCATCGGGCCGCGATCAGTTGGTGGGTTGTGTCCTCGAGATTGAGCCCGCTTGCCGTGTCGTTCCACTCCCGCAGCAATTGTTGGCGTTCCGCCGGAGTCGACAGCGGCAGGGTCGAAAGCGGATTCTCCGGAGCCTCGAGGGCCCGTTCGATCAAAATGCCGAAGTGGTGCGCGAAACGCGCGATGGTCGTCTCGTCGAAGAGATCGGTGTTGTACTCGAGAGCACCGGCGAGCATTCCGTCACGCTCCGAGAAGCTCAGCATGAGGTCGAACTTGGCGATCTCACTCGGGGAGCCGAAAGACTGGACTTCGATATCCCCGAGACCTATCTCGGGAAGCGGAACGTTCTGCAAGACGAACATCACCTGGAAGAGCGGCGAGTGGCTCAAGCTGCGATCCGTCTCGATCTCTTCGACCAGCTTCTCGAACGGCAGCGACGCGTGGGCATAAGCGTCGAGGGCGGTTTCGCGGACCTGCTGGACGAGCTGCCGCAGGCTCGGGCGGCCCTCCAGGACCGCGCGCAGGACCAACGTATTGACGAAGAAGCCGATCATCGGCTCGAGCTCGGGTCGATCGCGCCCCGCCACCGGTG
The DNA here is from genome assembly GCA_029263375.1 of Acidobacteriota bacterium. GTDB lineage: Bacteria > Acidobacteriota > Thermoanaerobaculia > Multivoradales > JAHEKO01 > JAHEKO01. The sequence goes on from JAJCXP010000375.1 coordinate 9,104, forward strand.
TGCCGATGGCCACGTCTTCCTGACGGGCATAACGGCCGAGGAGGAATTGGAACGCCGCCAGCAAAGTCATGAACAGGGTCGCGCCTTCGGCGCCAGCGAAGGCGAGCAGCCGTTGTCGCTGCGCTGCCGGCAGCAGGAACGAGAGACTGCGCCCAGTGAAGGTCTGTAACACCGGCCGGGGCCGGTCGGTGGGTAGATCCAGAAACGGCGGCAGGCCGGCGAGCCGACGACGCCAAAAGGCGATTTCGGCAGCGAGCAAGTCGCCCCGCAGCCAGCTACGCTGCCACACCGCGAAGTCGGAATACTGCACCGGGAGCTCGGCGAGCGGCGCGGCCGTCCGCCGGCAGGCTGCTTCGTAGAGCACACCGAGCTCGCGCGCCAGGTTGCCCATCGACCAGCCGTCGCTGGCGATGTGGTGGAGGGTCATCGAGAAGACGTGATCGTCGTCGTCGAGCCGCAGCAGAACGGCGCGGAAGGGCCGGTCCCGCTCGAGGTCGAACGGCCGCCGGGCCGCCACGACCGCCAGCTGCTCGGCGGCGGCGAGGGCGGTGGCTGGCCCGAGGCCGGCGAGATCGACGATCGCCAGCGGTGAGCTCGGCGGCGCGATCCGCTGAACCGGATCGTCGCCGGCTTTCACGAAGGTTGTCCGCAGGATCTCGTGACGGCGCTCGATCCCGGCACAGGCGGCCACCAGCGCGCCAGCCTCGAGCCCACCCACGATCCGCAGCGCCAGGGGCAGGTGATAGGCGGCGCTCTCGGGCTCCAACCGGTTGAGGAACCACAGCCGTTGCTGGCCGAAAGACAGTGGAGCGGCGCCGGGCAAAGAACGTCGCTCGAGTGCCGGGACCCGCAACCCGTGGTCCGCTTCGACCTCGCTCTCGACCCGCGCCGCGAGCGCCGCCACCGTCGGCGCCTCGAACAGGGCGCGCAGGGGCAACTCGATCCGGAAGACGTCGCGGACCCTCGAAACCACCCGCGCCGCGAGCAGAGAATGTCCACCCAGGGCGAAAAAGTCCTCGCGGATCCCAACCTCTTCGCGATCGAGCAGGTCGGCCCAGATCGAGACCAACGCCTCCTCGACGCCGCTACGGGGTGGCTCGATCTGCCGCGCCTCGGCCGTCTCGGCGAGCACCGGTAGCGCCCGGCGATCGAGCTTGCCGTGCACCGAGAGCGGCAACCGCTCGAGGATGCCATAGGCCGTCGGGATCATGGCGGTGGGCAGTCGGTCGCCGAGAAAACGGCGCAGCTCGCTCGCCTCCGGAGGCTGAACGGTGTCCAGGCGAGGCACCAGGAACGCCACCAACCGCCGACGGCCAGCCGTCTGCTGCAAGGCCACCGCGGCCTCGGCGACCGCCGGGTGTTCGGCGAGCAGGGACTCGATCTCGCCGAGCTCGACCCGCAGCCCCTGGAGCTTGACCTGGTGATCGAACCGGCCGAGGAACTCGACCTCGCCGTCGCCCAGGGTCCGCGCCAGATCGCCGGTGAGATAGAGACGGGCGCCGGATCGGCCGGCCCACGGATCGGGTACGAAGCTCACCGCCGTTCTGGCCGGGTGGCGATGATAGCCGGCGGCCAGAAGCTCACCGCCGACCGCCAGCTCGCCAACCACACCGATCGCCGCCGGCTCGAACGCCCGGTCGAGCAGCCAAACCCGCTTTCCCGCCACCGGTCGGCCGATGGGTACGCTCGCCCGCTCGCGGCCGATCTCCTCGCCCCGGACACAGCTCCAAAGGGTCACGTCGAAGGGCGCTTCGGTGGGACCATAAAGATTCTCGAGCGCGGCTGGCGAAGCGGCGAAAAAGGCTTGCTGTAACTTGCGATCGAGAATCTCGCCGCCGACCAACAACCAGCGCAAAGTACGGCCATCGCTGAGACCGGTCTGCTCCAGAAGCTCCCTGAGCAGGGGTAGCGGCCGCTGCAGGATCGTGACCCGCTGCCTGCCGAGCAGGCGGTTCAGGCGCCGGGGGTCGAGATCCTCACCCGGTGACGGCAACACCAGACGAGCACCCGCGATCAGGGCGCCGAAAATTTCGGAGATCGACGGATCGAATCCGAGGGCCATCCCCTGGAGGACGGCGTCGTCGACGCCCAGGGGGTATCGACGCTGACGCCAAAGCAGCGGCTCGCGCAGGGTGCGATGAGAGATCAACACCCCCTTCGGCCGACCGGTCGAGCCGGAAGTGTAGATCAAGTAGGCCAGATCGCCAGAGCCGGGGACGGGGACGGGACCGGCGACGATCAACTCCGCAGACTCCCCGCCGTCCGCGCACAGCTCGTCGAGGGGCAAAAGCCGAGCATCGGT
>JAJCXP010000376.1 GCA_029263375.1 Acidobacteriota bacterium
TCGCAGGGCGGCCTGCTCGGTTTCGTGGAGATCGAGCAGCTCCTGTTCGGCGAGCGTTCCAAGGTCGTGGTCGATCCCTCGGAGGAGCGGCTCAAGAGCGAATTCGAGGGCGTGCGCCGTTTCTACGTGCCGATGCACGCGGTGATCCGCATCGACCAGGTCGAGCGCCAGGGCGTCGGCCGGATCAGCGAACCGAGCAAGAGCGGCAAAACCGTGACGCCCTTCCCGATGCCGATCTATACGCCGGGCAAGAGCGGCGACTAGCGGTCATTCGGTCGCGGTACGGCGGTAGAGCTCTCGCACCCATCGTCCTTCGTCGGCGGTGAGCAGATTGCCGAGCTCCGCCGCGGCGGCGACCTGCTCGGGGTTGCGCAGGCCGAGCAGAACGCAGGCGGTCGGGCAGTCGGCCAGCAGGGCGCCGAGTAGCGCCATCAGGACCGGCTGGCTCGTCCGATCGCCGAAGCGCTCGGTGACCTGATCGCGGCAGCGCCGCAGATGGTCGAGCAGCGCCTGGTCGCGAAAGCCGGGAATGCCGTTGCGCATGTCGCCGTCCTCGAACGTTGCCGGTGCCTCGTACTTGCCGAGCAGCAGGCCGTGCTTGAGGGGCGAGAACCAGGCGACGCCGGCGTCGTTCTTCTCGACCCAGGCCTTGAGGCCGCTCGGTTCGTAGTCGTCATCGAGAACGTTCCGATACGGCTGGACGACGTCGGGCTCGACGGTCCCGGCGTAGCGGGTCAGCTTGTGGAGATCCCAATCCGACAGACCTATGTGCCGAATCTTGCCTTGGTCCCGCAGTTCGCGGAAGAGCGCCACGGCGTCCTCGAGGTATTGGTCGTCGCGGCCGAACTCGCACTGATGGAAGTAGTAGAGATCGACGTGATCCGTGCGCAGCAACCGCAATGAGCGCTCCAGACGCTCCCGAATCTGGGTGGGGTGATAGTGATGGCCGTGCGGCCCGGGATCCCATCCGATCTTGGTCGCCAGGAAGATGCGATCACGGTCGACCTGATCCCAGAGACTGCCGATCAGCTCTTCTGCGTGTCCATCGCCGTAGACGTCGGCCGTGTCCCAGTGGACGATCCCGTGCTCGGCCGCCGCGCCGAGCGCCGCGAGCGCTTGCGCGTCATCGTGACCGGACCAGCCGACCTCCCGCTTGCCGACCACCTTGGGGCCGCCGTGCGACCAGGTTCCGACCGAGATCGATGGCAGCTCGCGTCCGGTCCGTCCGAATCGGGTCATGCGCATGGCCACGAAGTGTATCGAAGCGAGCGCTCTGGACGGAGTCGCCCGACAGATGGCACGGACACTGCTAGTATTTTCCAACATGGAGCTTGACAGCGGTCCCGACGACGTTCTCAGCGATCTGGAGCTCGACTCCGGGAAGGCGCCGGCCGGCGAGCCTGACTTCGGCCGCGGAGGTGGCCGCGACGGTGACGGGCCGAACTGGCCGTTGATCTGGGTCGTGATCCTGCTGGTGGTGGCGCTCCTGGGCGTCTACTTCGGGTTCTTCCGCGGCCGCAAGAGCGCGACCGCTACCGCGGCGCGGCCGGCCATCGAGGCGCCTGCGAGCGAGCCCGAAGCTGCCGAAACGGCCGATCCGGTCGAGCCGGAGATCGATCTACCGCCCCTGGAGGCCTCCGACGCGATCGTGCGCGAGCTCGTCTCACAGCTCGCGCAGCACCCCAAACTCGCGACCTGGCTGGCCAGCGACGAGCTTCTGCAGCGATTCGCGGCGGCGGTGGACAACGTCGCGGAGGGCAAGAGCCCGCGCGGCCACCTCGCCTTCCTGGCGCCGCAGGGCGACTTCAAGGGTACCGAGCGCGACGGTCTGGCGGTCGTCGATCGAGCGACCTACCGGCGCTACGATGCGCCGGCGCAGCTGTTCGCTTCCCTCGACGCGGCGGACGTCGCCAAGCTCTACCGCACCCTGAAGCCGCTCATCTCCGAGGCCTACCGTGATCTTGGCTATCCGAGTCGCGACTTCGACGCCACGCTGGCCGAGGCGATCGACGAGCTGATCACGACGCCGCTGCCCGACTCCGAGGTCGCGCTGCTGCCGAAGGTCAAGAGCTATGAGTTCGCGGATCCGTCGCTCGAGAAGCTGAGCCCGGCGCAGAAGCATCTTCTACGCATGGGCCCGGACAACGCGCGCCGAGTGCAGCGCAAGCTGGCCGAGATCCGCGACGAGATCGGCCTCGAGCCGTAGCCGCCGACTCCGGTAGACAAGAAAACGGCCGGCGTCGCCGCCGGCCGCTCGATAGCTCGTCTCTAGAACCGCGCGACTAGCTGCCCGGTGATCTTGCGACTGATGACGTCGCCGAAGATGTGCTGTTGGACGTCTTCGTCGGTCACGTTCTGCGCGGTGACGGACAGGGTGTACTTGTCCTGGCCGAACCGGATGCCGGCGCCGAGATTGATCGCAGTGTACGAGTCGGTCGGGCCCCAGAAACGGGAGTCGAGTACGTCAGTCCAGAACGCCTCGTCGACGTAGTTGGCGTTGGTGTTGAAGTAGAGCTTGCCGCCGTCCCAGGAGATTCCGACATTGGCCCGATGCTCGGGCGGAGTGCCGAGGGCGAGCACCCTCTGGCCGTTGGGCAGGGTCTCGAGGTCGATCCCCTTGACCTCGGGCTCGTCCTGCCACGAATAGTTGAAGAAGTAGCTCCAGTTGCTGTTGCGTGGGCGCTTGTTGAAGCCGATCTCGACGCCGGTGTCGATCACCTCGCCGACGTTGCGGTACGACTGGACTGCCGGGAACACGTCCGGCGGCACGATCGGAATCGGCGTGCCGAGCAGGAAGACCGGCCAGCCCGGCGGCGGGTTGAAGCCGCTGTAGTCGTCGGCGGTGAAGAAGTCGGTCGAGTCGGTGGTCTCGTTCTCGTAGATCGAGACCGTGAATGTGACGCCGCTGCCGAAGGTGCCGACGTAACCGACCTCGATCGCGTCGAGCTGTTCTTCGGTCAGCAGTGGGTTACCGACCGCCTGCACCGGCAGGATCTGGAAAAACGGGTCGCAGGTGGTGAGCACGAAGCTGCAGGGCACGCCCGGCGCGATCGCCGCCGAGATCAGCGAGGGATCGACCAGAGCGCCGCTGACGACCGTCACGTTGAGGAAGTTGTTGATCATCGACGGCGAGCGGAAGGCGCGGTTGTACGACGCGCGGAAGGTGCTGGAGCTGGTCGGCGAGTACATGATCGTGGTGCGCGGCGAGACCACCGAGCCGATCGGATCGATGTCGTCGTAGCGAGCGCCTATCAGCCAGCGCCATTTCTCGTTGAGCAGGATCTCGTCCTGAACGAAGACGCCGTACTCGTCGCGCTTGTCGCCGCGCGGCGCAATCGACAGGTCGAAGTTGTTGCGGCGCGCCTTGGCGCCGTAGGTGACGATGTTCTTGGTGCCGAAGACCTTGGTATTGCCGTAGTCGAGGTCGTACGTGGTGCTCTCGAAGAAGAACTGAATCGGCCTGCCATCGGCGCCGACCGAGAGTAGGTTCTGGGCGTCGCCATCGAGATAGTTGATGAAGAAGGTTGCCCGCTGGGCCTGCTTCTGCCAGTCGAACTTGATGTAGCTCATCTGAGAGCCGCTGTTGATGTCGAAGGGACCGATGCCGGTGTGGATGATGCCGTCGGTGCCGGCGTAGCCGCCCGAGATGCCGAACAGCGTGCCGGGGTTCGAGTCCCAGTCGAGCCGGAAGTTGAGCTTGGGCTGCGCCGTGCCCTGGTTCTGGAAGGGCGGGTAGGGGGTGCCCCCCGGGTTGGTCGGCCCCTGACTGCCGGGAATGATGCCCGTCGGCCGGTCGAACGGCCCCTGCTCGTAATAGCTGGTGGAGATCTTGTAGCCCATCCTGTCGGTCGCGCCGGCGTGCGTGATGCCACCGTACTGCGTGTCGAAGTCGCCGGCGCCGAGGGTGATGCTGGTGCCCTGCATCTCGCGGGGCGTCTTGGTGATCAGGTTGATCACGCCGGTCATCGCGTTCGCGCCCCAGACCGCGCTGCCGGGCCCATTGACGACCTCGATCTGCTTGATCTCCTTGGTGTCGAGGGGCACGAAGTCCCACATGACGAAGCCGAAGAAGTCGAGATAGAGCGTGCGGTTGTCCATCAGGACCAGCTGGCTGGTCGCCAGGGTGTTGGTCGCCCCGCGACTGGTCACCGAGATGTCGCGCGCGCTGGTCTGGGAGACGTTGACGCCGGGTGCGTTGCGCAGAAAATCGCCGTAGTCGTCGGCCGGGATCTCATCCAGCTGGTCGGATGAGAGGACGGTGATCGCGGCCGGCACCTCGTGGAGCGACTGCTCGGTACGTGACGCCGTGACGACGATCGTCTCTTCGACGACGTCGCCGTCACTGTCGCCTTGCGCGAGCCCAGGAGCCGCAGCCAGGACTGGGAACAGACCGACCAGGCACATCAGCTTTAGCCATTTCATTCGAAATCCCCCCATGAGCGCATCCGTTTCGGGAGCCGGGTCGCGACCCGCTCATCCGTTCTTCCATCCGTTCTGAGACCCCACCAATGATCGCAAGATCCTAGCAGAATCGGCCGAGTGACTTGATCGCCGAGGCGACCGCCCGGTAGCGTTCCCGCTGGCCGAGTCGGAAGCCGGAGTGGACCGCGATCGCCAGGATCGCGACCGTGAAGATCGACTCCTCGCTCGGGCCGAGAGCGAGGAAGCGGGCTAGCGGATCGCGCCAGTAGAACAACAGCGCAATCGCCAGCCAGTCGAAGGCCACGGCCAGGAGCGCGCGGCTTTGGGCACGGTCGAGGGCCGCACAGCGCTCCTCGGTGTCACTCGCCGGGGTGCGCAGTCGGGCAACGTCGTCGAACAGGAGGGCTTCGACGGCCTGGGGTCTGAGCATGAGCCGATTCTAGTTCCGGGCGCGCCGCTTCGCCGCTCCTTGTCGCGTTGCGGCCAGGATGCCTCGGCGGCCCCGATCCAGTAGGCTGGAGGTCGTGGAATCGCCGAACATGCCCGCCCGAGGAGCCTCCATGAAGAAGACCTGGTTGACCGTTCTCGTCGTGATGATCTTTTTCGGATTCCTGGCGCTGGCTTTCGGACTGGCCATCTGGGTGCAGCGACCGGTCGAGATCGAGCGCCAGACGATCCTCGAGGTCGATCTCGCCCGCGCCTACCCCGAGTACTCGCCGTATCAGCCATTTGGCGCCGGCTGGTTCGAGAGCGTGCCGACGCTCCGCAACCTGGTGCGGGCGCTCGATCGTGCTGCCGAGGACGACCGGGTGGTCGCGGTGGTCGCCAACGTCGATGCGGCGCCCATGGGGCTAGCCAGCATCCAGGAGATCCGTGACGCGGTGACCCGGTTCCGCGCTTCGGGCAAGCCCACCGTGGCCTTCGCGGACACCTTCGGCGAGTGGCGAGCCGCCAACTCGGCGTTCTACCTGGCGAGCGCCTTCGAGAGCATCTATCTACAGCCGTCTGGCGACGTGAGCCTTACCGGGCTGGTCTACGAGACACCCTTCTACCGCGGCCTGTTCGAGAAGCTCGACGTCGTTCCGCGGATGGGCCAGCGCTACGAATACAAGAACGCGGTCAACACCTACACCGAGGCCGGCTACACCGAGGCCCACCGCGAGGCGCTCCAGCGGCTGGCGGACTCGCGTTTCGAGCAGATCGTGCTCGGCATCGCCGAGGCGCGCAACCTGAGCGCGGAACAGGTGCGCGCAGCCGGCGATCGCAGCCCGCTGCTTGGCGCCGAGGCGGTCGAGGCCGGTCTCGTCGATGAGCTCGCCTACCGCGACACTGTCTACGCAAGGCTCGAGGAGCGGTTCGAGGACGCCGAGTTCGTGCCGATGTCGCGCTACCTCCGGCAGAACGAACCGAGCGGTTGGAGATCGAGCCTGGGTGGCGGCCGAAGCGTGGCGCTGATCTACGGGGTCGGTGCGGTGGTTCGGGGCGAAGGCGGCTACGACCCGTTCTTCGGCGGTCAGAGCATGGGCGCCGACACGGTGGCGCGCGCCTTCCGGCAGGCGATCGAGGACAACGATGTCCAGGCGATCCTGTTCCGGGTCAGCAGTCCTGGTGGCTCGTACGTGGCGTCGGACACGATCTGGCGCGAGACGGTGCGCGCTCGCGAGGCCGGCAAGCCGGTGATCGTCTCGATGGGTGACGTGGCCGCTTCGGGCGGCTACTTCGTCGCCATGGCGGCCGACGCAATCGTCGCGCAGCCGGCGACCATCACCGGATCGATCGGCGTCTACGGAGGCAAGCTGGTCAGCCGCGGGATGTGGGCGAAAGCGGGGATCTCCTTTGACGATATCGCCGTCGGCGAGCGCGCACGGATCTGGAGCTCCAATCACGACTTCGGCGAGGGTGACTGGAGTCGGATCGAGGCCTCCCTCGACCGGATCTACGGTGACTTCACCGGCAAGGTGGCGGAGGGTCGGTCGATGAGCCGCGAAGCGGTGCACGAAGTCGCGCGCGGCCGGGTCTGGACCGGAGCGGACGCGCTCGAGCGCGGCCTCGTCGACGAGCTCGGGGGATACGAGGTGGCTCTCAAACGCGTGCGCCAGGCGCTCGGGCTGAACGACGACGCGCGCCTCACGATCCAGCAGTTCCCGCACCCGAAATCGCCGTTCGAGATGTTCCGTGAAGGCTCCTGGGTCGGGGCGGTTCGGCAGCTGTCGAGTCTCGCGCAGATCACCGAGGCTCTGCGCCCTGCTGCCGAGGCCGCCCGCCGGCTCGGTTTGGTGGAACGACCACCAGCGCCGCTGTCGCTCGAGCCCGAGCTCATCTACCTGGAGGACCGCTAGTGCGGATCCCGAACCTGCTCGCGGTCTCTCCGTGGCTTGCGCTCTGGGCGCTGGGCGCGACGCTAGGACTCGCCGCGACGCCGGAGGCGATTGTGCCTCCCGGCGGTCTGGTTCGCTGGCCGGGTGAAGGCATCGAGAGCTGCGGCCGGGACGGCGTCAGCTGGGAACCGATGGCCCACGCCTGCTGGTACCCGGTGGACCTGCTCGAGAGTGCGAGTGCGGTGGCGATCTGGCGCCAGGTCGGCGGCGAGCGCCAGAGTGCTCGGGTACAGCTTGCCGACTATCCGTACCCCGTGCAGCACATCACGCTCCAGGATGACAGCAAGGTGAACCTGTCCGAGGCCGATGGCGCTCGGGCCGCGGGTGAGTCCGAACGCATCGGCGCGCTCTGGGCGAGTAGCGGTCCGCGCCGGTTCACCCTGCCGCTGGC
>JAJCXP010000377.1 GCA_029263375.1 Acidobacteriota bacterium
CAGACCCCGACTCTGGATGCCGCAGATCGGGTTGTCGTCGAAGGCAAAGTCGAGGTAGTTGGTGACGTAGAGGTCGAGATCGCCGTCGGGCTCGACGTCGGCGAACGAGGCCGAGGCGCCCCAGCTCGAATCGCCGACGCCGGCCATCGCGGTGATGTCGGTGAACGTGCCGTCGCCGTTGTTGCGCAGCAGCAGATTGCGGCCGAATCCGGTCACGTAGAGGTCTGGATCGCCGTCGCCGTCGACATCCCCGGCCGTTCCGCCCATGCCGTAGATCGCCAGCTCGAGTCGAGCCGCCGCACTGACGTCGACAAACCCGGCCGCGCCGTCGTTGCGATAGAGAACCGAGCCCGACTCGGCCTCGCGGTCGAGCGGCACGGCGCCGCTCTGGACGAACAGCAGGTCGTCGTCGCCGTCACCGTCATAGTCAAAGGCGACCACGCCCGAGCCCATGGTCTCGATCATGTAGAACTCGCCGGTGCCACCATGATCGTGCACGAAATCGATGCCGACCTCGGCGGCCATCTCACGGAACTCGATCGCCGACGACTCGACCGGGACGGCCTGAGCGACCGCGCCCACCGCCATGAGCGCCAGCAGCCCGCCGAATGCCGATCCGAGTCTGCGCACGCTATCGAACCACCTTGAGTCGCCGGCGCAGCGGCACGGACTCTAGCCGCCGCCGCTCGCCGTCGGGCCACGCCACGAGGAGACCGTCGACCGTCGTCGCCTGGCCCAGGCCGAAGTGAACGGTCGCGGAGTTCTGAGACAGATACGAGGAGGCCGCCCGCACCTCGCGTCGCTGAGCGCGATCGCCCGTCCGCAGCTCAAGTGTGGCGCCGACGGCGGGACCGGCACCGCCCACGTCGACCTCGAGCCATGCACCGGACGCGCCGACGTTCTCGTAGACCTCGGCCCGGTCGTTCGAGTTGTTGATCGCCAGATCCAGATCGCCGTCATGGTCAAAATCCGCAGAAGCCATGCCGCGACTGGACAGGACGACGTCGAGACCGGTGTCGGGCGCCTCGCGGAAGAGCCCGTCGCTCAGGTTCTCGAGCACCTGGTTCCGCTGCCGGTAGGTGGTGCCGGTGCCCCATTCGTCGGCGTTGTGGGCGATATGTCCGTTGGCCACCGCGACATCGAGGTCGCCGTCGTGGTCGAGATCTGCCATCACCACCCCGAAGCCGACCATGTCGTACGACGGCTCGGCGAACTTCCCCAGCCAGCGCCGATCGACGAACAGGCCCGCGCCGGTGTTGCTGTAGAGCGCGTTGGCCTGCTCGTCGACGTGCGTCACCACCAGATCAGAGAACCCGTTGCCGTCCAGGTCGCCGAGCTCGACGCCCATACCGGCCTCCGGAGCCCCGCGCTCGTCGAACGCCACCCCCGAGATCAGCGCAATCTCTTCGAAGGTGCCGTCGCCGCGGTTCCGAAACAGGAAGTTCGCGGTCAGATCGTTCGCCACGTAGAGATCGGTCCAACCATCGCGATCCAGGTCACCGAAGACGACGCCCATCCCTTTGCCGGCAGCGGCGCCGAAGCCCGCGTCGGCGGTGGCGTCGACAAACGTTCCGTCGCCGCGGTTGCGAAAGAAGCGGTCGTTCAGGCCGGTGTAGGGATCGGGGTTGCAGTAGGTGCGCAAGCCGCGCTTCTGGATGCCGCAGATCGGGTTCTTGTCGTAGGCAAAGTCGACGTAGTTGGTGACGTAGAGATCGAGATCGCCGTCCCGGTCGACGTCGGCGAACGACGCCGATGTGCCCCAGTCGGGATTCAGCGCGCCGGCACTATCGGTGACGTCCCGGAACGTGCCGTCCCCCTCGTTGAGCAGCAGCCGGTCGAGTCCGAATGCGGTCACGAAGAGATCCTGATCGCCGTCAGCGTCGACATCGGCCGCGGTGGCGCCCATGCCGTAGACGTCGAGCTCGAGCCGCGCCGCCGCGGTCACGTCGACGAACGTTCCGGCGCCGTCGTTGCGATAGAGGACCGAACGCCGGCTGCGAGCGCTCCCGTCGCCGAGCTCGCCGCTCTGGACGAACAGCAGGTCGTCATCGCCGTCACCGTCGTAGTCGAAGGCGACCACGCCCGAGCCCATGGTCTCGATCAGGTAGAAGTCACCAGTGCCGCCGTGGTGGTGCTCGAACCCGATCCCCCAACGCTCGGCGGTCTCCCGGAAGCGGATCTCGGCCCCGAGCGAGGCCGCCCCGGCGAGGACGATCGCCAACGCCCAGGCTGGCGCCGACACCGAGCGAGCGATGGTGAGCGCTAGCCTCGCCATGGTGCGCGCACCCGCTCGCGCCGCTCGTACTGGCCCAGTCGTTGCTCGAGCGTCGCCAGCGCCGAGGGCGGCGCCCCCTGCCGCGCCCGCTCGACCAGATCCCGTTGCCAGCTCGCCGCGTCCTCGAATCGACCAGTCTCGGCCAGGGCCATGGCGATGGTCTCAGCGTGTTCAATGGTCTGTTCCCGCGCGAACACCTGCTGGGCAAGCTCGAGCGCCAAGGCGCCGTCGCGCGCGCTGTCCGCCGGGGCGGTAGCCAATAGCCGAGCCAGTAGGTGAACCAGCGGCAGGTGTTCCGGGTGAGCCTCGACGCTCTCCTCGAGCGCGCGCCGGGCCTCGACGTACCGCTCGCCCAGAAGCAGCGCCAGCCCGCGACCGAAATGAGATGCGAGATCGCCGGCATCGTGCTCGACCGCGCGCTCGAAGTGACCCGCCGCCTCCACGAACCGCCCGCCTCGCGCCAGTACCCCGGCCAACGCCACGTGCGCCTCCGCCAGGTTGTCGACCAGCTCCACCGCGGTGCGGTAGGAGGCGACGGCACGCTCGAGATCCTGCCGCTCTTCATAGATCCGGCCCAGCCTGAAAGTCCCGGCGGCGCGCTCCTCGTCATTCGCATCGCCCTCGAGCAGCTGGGCGAGCGTTGCTTCGGCAGCTGCCGTCCTTCCCATCTGCGCCTGCACCGTGGCCAGGTTCAGCAGGGCCTTGCTGAAACTCGGATCCTGATCCAGCACCTTGCCGAGCTCGGCGGCCGCGCGCTCGGGCTCGCCCAGCTTGCTCAGGGCGGTCGCCCACTCGGTGTGCGCCACCAGATCGGTCGGATCGTAGCCGTGTGCGAGCTCGAGGTGACGCGCGGCCTCGGAGATCTCGCCGCGCTCGACCAGGATCATCGCCAGGTTGAAGTGGGCGTTCGGATACTCGGGGTTGAGCTCCAGCGTCCTACGGTACTCGACCATCGCCCGCTCGTCCTCGTCGATCAGGCCCAGGGCGCCGGCCAGATTGTGGTGGTAGGTGAACTGTCCCGGCTGCTGCGCGATCGCCAGCTCGAGCTGTTCGATCGCGGCCTCGACCTGATTCGCTTCGAGCAGGTCGATGGCGCTGTTGAAGTGCAGCTTGGCGCTGCGGACGATCTGGTAGAGGTTGTTGATCAGCGGATCGTCGATGCGCACGTCCTGATGCTGGTTGAGCTTCAGGTGCTCGACGGCGCGCTCCCGATCGCCGAGCTGGCGATAGGCGAGCCCCAGCTGGTAGTGGATCTTGTTGGCCTCGGGCTGCAGCTCGAGCGCGCGCTCAAACAGCTCGATCGCGCGCTCGAACTCACCCGCTTCGAAGGCGACGCGACCGAGCCCCTTGTAGGCGGGGGCGTTCTCGGGGTCGAGCGCCAGGGCGGCGTCGAAGCGTTCGGCAGCGGCGTCGAGACGGCCCAGATCGAGCAGTACGCGTCCCGAGCGGATCAACGCCGGCAGGTAGTCCGGGCGCAGCTCGAGCGCCGAGCCGAGCAGCGCCTCGGCCTCCTCGAGCTTGCCCTCGGCCGGATAGAGCGCGCCCAGGAAGTAGCGCCAGTCGAACACCGACGGCGCCAGCGAGATCGCATTCATGAAGCAGGCCTCGGCAGCGGCGGTGAAGTCGTTCAGGTAGTACAGCCGCCCGAGGGCCCCGTATGCGTCCGCCAACTGCTCGTCGTCGACCTCGCCGGCCTGGTGGCGCTCGAGCCGGCCGTCGAGCATCTGCCGCTCGGCGACCAACTGCTCGCGCACCGGCCCTTCGAGGTTGTCGAGAACCGGCAGCGGGACCTCGCGCAGATCGAGATCCGAGGCTGCGACCGCGAGCCGCGGGGCGGCGGCCAGGAACGCAACCGCACTCAGCAACAGCAGCAGCAGCCCGACCGATCGGCAGCGACCTCCGCTCACGGGGTTACCCCAGGCCGCTCGTAACCGATCAGATAGCGGCCCACCGGCGGATCAAGCCATTCCACCCGTCGACCGCCGAGCCAGGCGACCTCTACCGAGCGGGCTCTCGACGCCTCGCCAAGGCCGAAGACGACCCGCGCGTCGCTGGCCGACGCGTAGCTGCCGTCGGCGTGAACCCGACGCCTGAGTGTCCGGCCGGACTCCTGGGCGAGCACGACCGCGCTTCCGAACGCCGCCCGACCGTCACGGGTGCGCAGATCGAGCGCCAGCCAGCCACCGCCGCTGGCGCCGTTGAGCCCCAGCAGCAGCGGCCCGCCGTTGTTGATCACCACCAGGTCGGCATCGCCGTCATTGTCGAGGTCACCGGTCGCCGCGCCGCGACTGACGTCGGCCCGGGTCAAGAACTCCTGGCCGTCGGGTGCGACCTCTTCGAACCTGCCGCCGCCCAGATTGCGGAAGAGCTGGTTGCGCTGGCGCATCGGTAGCGGCTCACCTTCGACGACCTGCTCATCGATCCGCTTGACCTCGCCGTTGGCGATGAACAGATCGAGCCAGCCGTCATTGTCGTAGTCGAACAGCACCGCACCGAAGCCGGTGAAGACGAAGCTGCCCATGCCCAGGCCGCTCGCCCGGGTGGCATCCCGGAAGAACGCCTCGCCGTCGTTCAGGTAGAGGGTGTTGGTCTCCTGCGCCAGGTGCGCCATGAACAGGTCTTCGGTGCCGCTGGCGTCGATATCGCCGGCCACCACCCCCATGCTCGCTTCGGCCTCGCCGACGGCGTTGACCGCCGTCCCGGCCAGCAGCGCGACGTCGACGAAAGTGCCGTCGCCCTGGTTCTCCCACAGCTGGTTCGCCAGCTGGTCGTTGGCGACGTAGATATCGAGCCAACCGTCGTCATTGAAGTCGGCCGAGATCACGCCCAGCGCCGCGCCCAGAGCGGCGTCGATGCCCGATCGGGTCGAGACGTCGTCGAACGTGCCGTCGCCCAGATTGCGATAGAGCCGATCCGGCTCCGGCTTGTAGGCGAGCGGCCCGCAGTAGTCGCGCGCACCGGTCTGCGAGGCGCACGGCTTGTCGATCGGGGTCCGGTAGTTGACATAGTTGCCGACGTAGAGATCGAGCCGGCCGTCGTTGTCGACGTCGACGAACGCCGCCGACGCACCCCACCTGAGCTCGCCGGTCCGCGAAGCCCGGGTGACGTCGGAGAACGTACCGTCGCCGTTGTTGTGCAGCAGGGTGTTCGGGCCGAAGTTGCTGACGTAGAGATCGGGCCAGCCGTCGTTGTCGAAGTCGCCGGTGGTCACGCCGACGCCGTACTCGGTAGCCGCCAG
>JAJCXP010000378.1 GCA_029263375.1 Acidobacteriota bacterium
CAGCTGGTGTCGGCCGGCATGCTGCGCGTGGACCCCCAGCACGGCGGGCTCTCGCTGACCGCCGCCGCGAAACCGGCGCTGCGCGGCGAGCGCGAGGTGCGCCTGCGGCGCGATCCGGCACCGGCGCGCGCGAAACCGGCCAAGTCCCGCGGCCGCGCCCTCGACAAAGTGCTCGAGTCCTCTCTCGATCGGGAGCTGTTCGAGGCACTGAGGGCGATCCGGCTCGAGACCGCCCGCGAGCGCAAGGTGCCGCCCTACGTCATCTTTCACGATCGCACTCTGATCGAGATGGCCCGGGAACGACCCACGACCCCCGAGGCGCTCTCGACTCTGCCCGGGGTCGGCCGAACAAAGTTGGAACGATATGGTGATATATTCCTTAGCGTAATTGCGGAGCATGGCTGATTCGGGGGGATCGGCCGCATCGGACAACCGGATCAAATGGGTGTTGATCAGCGAGAGTGGGCGTAGCTACGTCCGCCCCGCCGCTCAGGGAAGGGTTCCTAATGACGTCTTGGAAGAAGTCCATCTTGGTGATTGCCGCGTTCGCGCTACTCGCGACCCCGGCCGTTCGAGCCGACTGGCTGCACTTTGCGGACACACTGATTCAAGCGACCGAGGAGGTGCAGAAGCACCCGGAGACCGCCCTCCACGACATCATCGTGCGCAAGGCGATCGAGGATCCGACGGTCTGCGTCGGGTATACCAACAACCTCGCCAAGAAGAACAAAGGGCGCGTCGTCACCGACGTCCTGATCATGGCTGCCGATGGCACGGAGACGACCAAGCGGCTGATCGGCAACGTCAAGAAGAACGCCGCCCTCAGCTGCAAGGCACTCGGCTTCGCCCTCAACCCGGGCGACGTGGCTTTCTTTTTCATCGACATGCGCAAATTCCCCCGCCTTCGTAACAGCGGCACCCGCCTCGACTACGCCGAGATCACCGCGATGATCTCGGCGATCGGCGCGCCCATGCTCGGCCAGGCCGCGCCGCTCGGCTTCGTGCCCGCGAAAGCAGCAGCGCCGTACGGCCTGCTGCCGCAGCCGGCATCGGGTCGCTATCGCTCCGCACGCTCACTCTTCCAGGTCGACGACGACAAGCTGACCCAGAAGCACCCCGAGCTGGTCGAGCGCAGCATCCCGATCCGCAAGGAGTTCAGGAAGCCGAGCATCTGCGTCTCCTACAGCAACATGGCCTTGGACGCGGGCGCCGGTAGAGTCGTGGCGACCGTCAAGATCAGACGCACGGATGAGAGCGTCGAGACGCTCAAGATCAGCGGATCGGTCAAGAAGAACGCCTTCCTCGGCTGCAAGGAGCCGGCGGCCAAGATCGAGCCGGACTCCTTTGTCGACTTCTCCATCGAGCTCAAGGACATGGATCGACTGGCGAATCGAGGCGACCTGATCGCCTTCGCTGACGTCACGACCGTCGTCACCAACACGGGGGAGCCGGTATTCCGGGCGCCGCCACCACCACCGCCCCCCCCACCCGCGCCCGAGCCGGCCCCGACCCAGCCGACGACCCCGGCGCCGACGAATCCGGCGCCAACGGGCGGCGGTGGGATCAGCGCCGCCGACGAGGCCGCTGCGGTCCGCCTGTTCAACGGCAAGGGCGTCCAGCTCCAGCGACCCAAAGGCAACAGCCCGGGCAAGTTCATGGCCGTGGGTCCCAAGACAACCCTGCTGCCGGGTTCGACTTTCAAGGTGGATCCCAAGACCACCGGCGTCGGCGGAACCATCGCCGCCGCGGTCGCCGACTACGAGAAGAAGCACAAGACGAACTTCCCGAGCGGCGGCTCGCTCGACTCCACGACCAAGTCGCTGCTCGCCTGGTACGCCGGCATGGATGCCTCCAACGGCCCGACCAGTATCCGGAAGGACACATCCGGCCGCTACCATGGCGAGTACTACCGCACCTTCACCGGCCAGCAGCACAAGACCCTCGGATCGCTCCAGTCGGTGCTCGACTGGCTCAAGAAGCAAGGCCTGTAGAGCGTAGTCGATCCTCCCCGAAAGCCGGTGCGCCTGGTGGGCGTGCCGGCTTTCTTGTATCCTGCGCGACTCGATCGCCCGTCCGGATCGACGAACAGGTCATGTCAGCGGCCCGCATCTCTGCCTTCGACTTTCAGCCTGGTGAGATCCTGGCGGACAAGTACGAGGTGATCCGCCCGCTCGGCTCCGGCTGGGAGGGCGAGATCTACCTGCTGCGCGAGCGCTCGACGCGGGTCGAGCGCGCCGGCAAGTTCTTCTTCCCACAGCGCAACCGCAGGGACGTGACCGCCCGGCGCAGCGCCCGCAAGCTTCACAAGCTCCGGCGCTGTTCCCTGATCACCTCGTACCACGCGCGCGAGCGTTTCGATCACGAAGGCGTCGAGGTCACCCTGCTGGTCTCCGAGTTCGTGCCCGGCGAGACTCTCGACGATCTGCTCCTACGCCAACCGGGCAAGAGGCTGCACATCTTTCCAGCGCTGCAGCTCCTGCACGACCTGGCCGCGGGCATGGAGCAGATCCATCGCCAGCGGGAATACCACGGCGACCTGCACGCGTCGAACGTCATGGTCCAGCGGTTCGGAATCGGCTTCGATCTCAAACTGCTCGATCTGTACAACCAGGGCCCGTTCTCGGCGAATCGGGTCGCGGACGATGTCTGCGACATGGTCAGGATCTTCTACGACGCGGTCGGCGGCGCGCGCGCTTATTCGCGGCAGCCGCAACCGGTGAAGCAGATCTGTCGCGGCCTCAGACGCTCGCTGATTCTCGAGCGCTTCCGGGGCGCCCGGCAGCTGGCGAGACACATCGAACGACTCGAGCTCTGAAGCGCCGCCACCATGTACTCGTTTCTTCTCGTCCTCGCCTGCGTCGCCGCCGCGATCGCCCTGACCGCGGCGCTCGCCACCTGGTCCTGGGCAGCCCGTTCGGGATTCGCCGCGGGGCGCGCGCGTCGCCTGATGCCCCTCGCGGGCTGGAGCGCCCTGGCTCTGCTAGTGCTCGCAACGGCGGTTCACGTCGGCTGGGATCATCGTCCGGGGACCGACCGAGCTCTCGGCGCGCTCGCCTTCCTGCGCGAACATCCGGCGCTGTTGGTGGTCGCAGGAATCGCCATCCTGGCCCTGGCGCTGCGGCGGCGAGCGACTCCGGAGGGCTAGCCCACCGGCCCGCCTGGGATTGGCTCGGGCCGGTCGAGCTCGCCGCCCAGCCGATGGGTGACCCGTGCGGCGGGATAGTCCCCGAGGTCGTGATACTCGAGCGCTTCGCGCGAGATCCTATGGCTGGAGGCGACCAGCGTCCACGACGTCGCGCCCGGCGGCCGGGCGATCGTTTCGAGCCGCTCCTCCAGCGGTGAGAGTCGATTGTCGGCCAGCTTGCGCGGCTCGGGCCACCACTCCCAGGTCTGCCCGATGCGGATCCGGAGGGCCTCACCCAGCGCCTGTCCCGACACGTCGGCGAACGTCACCTCGACCTGTATGTGGCGTTCGGGATCCCCGGTGGGAAGGGTGTGCCCCGCGGCTGCGTTGCTGAGGCGGACGAGCAGCGCCTCCGCGGTCACCTCGACGTCGACGCCGAGGCCGAAGCCCAGCTGATCGAGCGGCGGACCGAAGTCCGGCCGCTTGTAGATCCCGGCCCCCGGCCAGTAGTGGCGACGTCCTTGGCGCGCCGGTTCCCCCACCGCCTGCGCCCGGACCACCGGCTGCATGTGGCAGAACTGGCAGCTCTGACGACTGTACGGCCCCTGCCGCCACTCCTCGCCGGTCTCGAAGACACAGACGAAGTCCTTGCCCGGATAGCTGCGCACCGCCTGATGGCACGCGAGGCAGATCGTCTCGTCGTTGAACCGCTCCGCCCGCCGAGTCGGATGGGCGGCGGTCTCGATCCCGGTCGGACCTTCGATCGCGCCCTCGCGCACGTGGCAGCCGGCGCAGGTGATGCCCTCGTCGCGAAGCGCGAGATCGACCCGAGGGTTGTCGACGTAGACCGGCCGCTCGACGTCGCCCTGCTCGAGGCCGACAGCCCACACCGGCATCTGATTGAGCAGCGGCGTGTGACAGTTCCGGCACAGCCACCGGTTCCCGGACTTGGCGATCTCGGTCTGGAACTGCCGATCCGTCCACGCCTGGGCATGGGTCGACAACCGCCACTCCTGGTAGATCTCGGTGTGGCACTCGCCGCACGAGCTGGCGCTCAGATCGCTCAGCCCCGCGGGCACCGCCTGCCAGCCGGCCTGGGGTCGCTCCTCACGCGGCCGGCCGGCGTAGAAGTCGTGCGCGCGCTCGAGTGCCTCCGCCTCGACGACCGGTCGGGCCGACGACGCCCCGTCGCGCTCAGCGAGCAGCAGCGCGCCTACGACGAGCAACGACAGGAAGAGGGTGTTGCGCGTCACCGGGCGGCTGGGAATCTAGGAGGAAGAGGCCTCGGGCTCGCTCGGCGGCCGCTCGCCCGGTTCGATGACACGCACCGGGAAGGGCTCCGTAGCGCTGCCTACGTAGAGGCTTCGGTGCGGGAACGGGATCTCTATGCCCGAATCGTCCAGGGCGCGTTTGGCCGCCTCCAGGATCTCGTTCCTGAAGTTGACCCAGTCTTCCTTCCGGCCCCAGACCGAGAACTGGAGATCGACCGAGGAGTCGCCGAAGCCGATCAACATGAGCTGCGGCCGAGGCTCGTCGAGACAGAGCGGATGCCGGTCGGCGACCCCCAGCAGCACCTCGCGCACGCGCTCGAGATCCTCTTTGTAGGCCACGCCGATCTTCAGATCGTAGCGCCGGATCGGGAACCGGGTCAGGGTTCGCACCTCGGACTTGATCAGCGTCTCGTTCGGGATCCGAACGAAAACGTTGTCGAAGGTGCGTAGCTTGACCGCCAGCAGATCGATCGCCAGCACCTCACCGGTGGTGCCCTCGACGTGGATCGTGTCGCCGATGCGGAACGGCCGCTCGCCGATCAGAAAGAGCCCGCTGATCAGGTTGGATGCCGACGTCTGCGACGCGAAGCCGACCGCCACAGACAGCACGCCTGCGGCGCCCAGTAGGACGCTCAGGTTGAAGCCGAGCTGGTGCAGCGCCGCGACGAAGAACAGGATCAGGACCAGGTAGTAACCGGCCCTGCGCAGCAGGAGCGCCTGCTGCAGCTCGAGACGGCCGGCCGATGCCCTGCGGATCACCCGGGCCGCCAAGCCTGCCAGCAGGAATCCGACCGTGAGCAGCACGCCGGCCTTGATCAGGCTCAGCGCTTTGTCCACCGTCAGGATCCCCTGGATGTCGTTCAGGAGATCAGTCATGGGAAGACCCTCCGGAGAGCGGGCTCATGATGCTGCTGAACGCCCGCACCAGCAGGCTCTCGCGCGCCTGCTCACGCGGCTGGCTCAGGAGCTTGCCGCCCGCCGCCGCCTCGGCCGGCCCCCGACCGACATCCAGCTGCGCCAGCTGCCCGCTCTCGCGCCGCACCATGGTCACGGATTCGGTCCAGAGGGCGCCGCCGCGCGCCGCGTAGATCGAAAGGTAGGGAACCGGCAGGTTCATCCGATCGATCAACAGCACATCCGAGCCTTCGTTGCGGACCACGACCGGGGTCAGCGCCCGGTAGACGCGCCTGGGCACCTCGTCGAGGCGGACGCGCGCCTGGGTCTTGAGGGCGTAGGCCAGCTCGCCATGGAGCGTCGAGCTGCCGAACCAGGTGTCCGATAGACGCCGGACCGGCAGCTCGGCCAGGCTGAGCCGCTGGCTACCCACCGTCACGTCGACCCACACCGGAAACGAGACGTAGACCGTGACCCGCTCTCCGGGCAGCACGTGCAGCGGTACGCTCGGCCGCGCGACCAGGGAGCGATCGGGCACCCGTGGCAGCAGCCTGACCTTCCGACCGCCCTCCCCCGAAACGAATCGCGAGAGATTGGGCGGCCGCACCGGCAGCTCCGTAAGCGGCTCGATCGCCCACACCTCGGGCTCGGGATCATCCTCCGGCGCGTTCTCGTGACCAAGGTGCCACTCGCCTTCGAGTCGGAACAGGAAGAGGACGAGCGGCCCCAGCGTCAACCGCATTCCGGTGCCGGGGTCGAGACGGCACTCGCTCCACCAGCGCCGTGCCTTGCTGGGCGGGGGCTCGGGCCGATCGGGCTCGGTGCGTTCGGTGGTCAAACAGCCGCTCCTGCCATGGGGAGATTCTACCTGCGGAAGCGGCCGAGAACCGGGCGCCTGCTCGATCGCGCGCTAGCCGCCGCCCTGGTTCTCGATCAGCTCGATCACGTTGTCGAGCGCCAGACCGACCCCAGGACAGTAGATCTTGAAGCTGAACTCGCCCGGCCCATCCAGTGGCGAGCTCTCCTTGGTCATCACGCAGTTCTCGAACGTACCCGCTGCGCTCGGAAATGTGATGCCGTCCTCGATGTGACGCGCGCGATCGAGCGCGATCCCGGGCGCCACCTCCTGGAAGTAGCTCGAACCGAGCAGGAACCGTCCCGGCATGATGATTCCGGGCCGGGCGCCGTCGACGCCGGCGCGCCAGGCGCCGCCGTGACCGACGATCTCGCCATCCTCGTAGTCGTCCACGTCTTCGCCAAAGTAGAAGACGTCGCCAGTCTCCACACAGGTCGCGAACCAGTTGCGCGACACCTCGATCAAGTCGCCGTCGACCGACTCGCGCTCCTCGATCACCCGCGCCTTGACCGACACGGTGTCGCCGGACTCGGATTCGAACACCACCCGCTCGGTCTTGCGCGTGGTTGTGATGACGACTTCGATCTGTTCGCCATCCTCTTCACCCGCGAGGGTCCGTCGATGCCCCGGGGTCAGAGGAAAATAGCTGTTCTGCGTGCCCCGAGAGACCCAGGTGCAACTCTCGACCTGAAAACTGTCCGAGAATCTTGCAGCCGAGGCGGGTGGGACGCCCGTACCCATCACCAGAGTGACGGCGCAGGCGAAGGGAAGAACTGCGATTCGAAGCATGGCGGCCTCCTTGCTGTCTGCCGACATCGCCCATCGATGCCGAAAGGAATCTGTGCCCGGTTGGATGCCGGCGCCGGAGAGATCCTTCGCCCGCGTCGCGGCGGCACGCGCGGGCAGAATGGCGAAGACGTCACACACGATGAATTCGTGCAGGAGGCAGCTTCGGAGAGCCTGCCTGGTGCTAGCGGCGAGCGCAGTCGCCCTCACCGCGCGCCCCGCGGGCGCCCTCGAGACCGACCAGTACCTGGCCTGGAACGTGGAGCTCCTTGATTCGCGGCACGAGCTCAACGCTTTCGTCAACGACGAGGTCGCCGCCACCCTGACGCGGCTCAACCGGGGCCCGCGGGCGCGAGCCGAGTGCGAGGTCCTGCCGCCCCTGCTGCTCAAAGCGCTCTTCAGAACCACGAGCATCCCTTCTCGGCTACGGCGCTTCCTCAAGGCCAATCCCGCGATCGATCGTCACCCGAGCACCGAGGTCGGGTACTGGAGCTATCTCTCCGACAGCCTGTTTCGCTCACCGGCCTTCCCGTTCGTGATGCCGATGGCGCGGACGATCCGGGTGGGCGACGTCTACACCGGGACCGACAAGCTCGGACACGTGTTCGGCTTCGGCCGGCGCTACTACAACCGCTATCGAGCCGGTCTCGCGCGCGGTCTCGACGAGGAGGAGGCTCTGCGCAGAGTCGTGCGCTGGGGCGTGGCGATCGAACGCTACCTTGCCGGCGGGGTCCTGGACGGCGTGTTCTCCTACGCCGACGTCGAAGCCAACTACCAGGGCTTAAGGCTCGCGCTGGACATGTGCGGCGGCGACGCACCCTACCTGGCACCTACCGCCCGCGGCTGGATCCTGGCGCGGCCGGTCGATCTGGGCCGCTACGTCACACCGAACTTCGACGAGAGCTACTACAACAGCCACTTCTCCGAGCAGCGCTGGAAGAGCATACGCTCGATCCTCGAGGGGTACTGTCCGCTCTACCGCAGCGCCGGCGTGCGCGCCGCCCGCGCCCGCTATCGCGAGCTCGACCACCCCAGTCCCTCGATGCGAATCGTCGCCGAGATCTTCGCCCGCCGCGGAATCGACCGCCAGAGCCGCCACTCGATCGAGGCCGTCTGCGCCCCGCCGACGGCTCTGCAGGCGCAGGTGCGCTAGGACGCTGGCAGCAGCCGCTGTGGACTGCTAACTTCTCGCCGGCCTCGATTTGCCCTACGCTGTGTCAAGAGGAGCTGCTCCATGACAGGCGATCGCTCGACGCTCAAGGTGGTGCGTATCGGACGGCCGATCGACCGTGACACGGTCGAGACCGTCGGGCAGCGAATCCTTTCAGCGCTCCGCGAGACCGTCGCCAGGCTCGAGATCGTCCAGTACGAGCCGCCGGCGGTCGACCGGATCGAAGCCGGTCTCCTATCTGAGGCGCTCGACCAGGAGGTCGGCGGCCACATCCTGGGAATCACCGACATCGACCTGCTCGACAGCTCCGGATCCGACTTCTTCAAGTTCATGTTCGGCTGCAAGGACAGTCGCAACGACGTCGCCGTGGTCTCGACCCGCCGGCTCGAGAGCCGTGAGCCGCAGCGCTCGCTAGCGCGGTTGATCAAAGTCGCGCTGCACGAGATCGGCCACAACTTCGGTCTCGTTCACCACTACTCGTTCCAGCGCGTGCGGGCCAACGCCTGCTGCCCGATGAGCAAGGGGACCTACAACCGGCACGGCGAGCGCAGCTACGTGCGCTCGGTGATCGACTCGCGCGGCCTCGAGTTCTGCGGCGATTGCCGGAGCTTCCTCCGGCGGGTTCACGGCGTCGGCTAGCCTGAGCTTGTAGGTTGCTGGAGATGCAAGGCTTCCGGGCGCGAAGCGACGCAGGCGTACTCGACGTACGTCGAGGAGCGCAGCGCCCGGGTAACGCAGCAGATTCAGGAACCTACGGCTCATCGCAAGTGATGGGGTGAGAAGGTCAGGCTAGCACGATAGGCCGCAGTAGCGACGGCGTGGGCAGGTCAGGCTAGGCCCACAGGTTCTTCGGATAGGCCCCCTGCTCGATCAAGCCAGCGATGGTGATGGCCGCCCGCCGGTCATCCTCTCGGAACGTGACGCCGCACCATTCGCCAGCGCCGCGAAGAACATCGACGACCTGCCCGTTCGCGACCAGCGTCTGGACCGCATCGGGGAGCCGGAACTCGCCCTCCCGATCCGGCCCCGTTCGCGTGATGAACCCTTCGAATTGCCGCCGCAGCGCCCCGAACAGGGCCGGTGAGAACCCCCAGAGATTCATCGACACCAGCTCGTGCCCGGCCAACGGCCGCTCGGCGCCCGAGTTGTCCCGGAAGACGATTCTCCCGTCGTGGCGCCAGACGTGATCGAGCTCCTCGATCTCGCGGAGACACCCGTCGGCGTCGACCCTCAGGAGGGCGCGCGACACCGGTCCGGCGTCGGTCAGCGTGCACGCCACTTCGAAGCCGATCAGGACAGTCCTTCCAGCCGCCGCACCGGCGGCGCTCAGGGCTCCCGCGAGTGCCTCGAAGGATTGTCTGCCGTAGAAGTCGTCCGCGTTCAAGACCGCGAACGGCCCTTCGACGACGGACTCGGCGGCGAGCACCGCGTGCCCGGTGCCCCACGGTCTCCGCCGGCCGGCCGGCGGTGTCGCGTCGCCGGGCAGATCGTCGACCGTCTGGTGGACGTAGCTGATCGGGATCCGCCGCCCCATGCCTGGGTCGAGACGGGCGCGGAAGAGCGGCTCGGTCTCGGCACGAATCACGAGGGCCACTCGGGAGAAGCCGGAACCCAGCCCGTCGAACGCCGAGTACTCGAGCAGGGTCTCGCCGTTCGGGCCGATCGGCGTCAGCTGCTTGAGGCCGCCGTACCGGCTGCCGGTCCCCGCAGCGAGAATGACCAGCTCCATATTCAGAGATTCTAGGCTCTGTGGAGCCCAAGGCTCACCGCCGTCGAACCGCGATAGCCTGACGACATGAGTACCGGCCCGATCTGGAAGCGTTTTCCGACGGCGGTTGCCCTCGTCACTCTGGTCACCACCACCGCCGCCTGCGCGCAGACCACCGCGGAGCTCACGCCTTCCATGGCGGCGGCCAAGGCTGCGCTGGAAGTCCGCTACGTCGCCAACGAAGGGTTCCTGATCGAGGGCGGCGGCAAGCGCGTCCTGATCGACGGGCTGTTCGGATCCGGCGTCACCGGCTACCCGGTCGCCTCACTCGAGACCCGGAGCCGCATCGAGGATGGAACGCACGGCTGGGGCGACGTGAGCGTCGCGCTTGCGAGCCACTACCATCCGGATCACTTCGAGGCTGCAGCGGTCGCGCGGTTTCTGCGCGCCAACCCGGAGGCGGTCTTCGTTTCAACCCCGCAGGCAGCGACGCTGTTTCGCGAGCGACACCCGGACGAAACCGACCTGCACGCCCGCTTCCGCGCTGTCCTACCGGCTCCGGGCACGGTCGAGAACCTGGAGATCGACGGCATCCGGCTCGACGTTCTGAATCTGCACCACGGCGCGGGCTCGCCGCCGACCGAGAATCTGGGCTTCGCAATCACCCTGGGCGCGCGCAGATTCCTGCACTTCGGCGACACCGAGGCGAAGATGGACGACTTCGAGCCCTACCTCGAGCTCCTGGGCGACACCGACCTCGCGATCCTGCCGTTCTGGTTCCTGTCGAGCGCGTGGCGGGCGGACATGGTGCGAGATCTGATCCGCCCGCGCTGGATCCTGGTCGGCCACATGCCCCTGCCGGACGCCCCTGCCGATCGCTTCGCCCGCTGGAACAACCATGCCGAGCTCACGCGGGTGATCGAGGCCGGCTTCCCGGACGCCGCCTTCCCGACCGAGCCCAGCGAGACGTTCTACTTCGGCGACTGAGAGCGCCGGCCACGGCAACCGTCAGCAGTACACTTCCGACTCCGATGCGAAGCCTGAGGACGCCGATCGCCGCCGTCGCTATCGCCCAGATCGTCCTCGGTCTGCTGGTGGCGCGCGCCTACGTCGACTCCCACCACACGCTCTACAACAACCGCCGCTGGACATCGACCAAGACCACGCTCGACGGCGGCATCATCGGCGCCCAGTCGTTCGTCTTCAACCTGCAGACGCTGGCCGGCGGCCGGCTCGACCTGAGCGCCTGGTTCGCCCATCAGGAGGTGGTCTCGAACGACGAGTTCGACCCGAGATCGGTCGAGGTGGAACTCTCGATCAGCCGGGACGCCGACCTGACGGTTCAGTTCGGCCGTTCCGAGCACCGCTACACCGGGCTCCGCCTGAGCTCCTCCGAGCGCTTCCCACCCGCCCTTCTGCTGGCGACGCCCGAGGGAGAGTTCCTGAAGAAACAGGAGTTCCGCCAGCTACGGCGCGCCCGCCCGGGCCGCATCCACCGCCTACGCATCGACTTCGACGACGGACCGGGAGAGCGCTTCACGGTCTACCTCAACGACCAGCGACTCAAGAGCTTCCGGCGCCCGGTGGCGCGGCCGATGCGAATCGGCTTTCGCGGCGGTGCCCGGCCGGCGCTTGTTCACAGCGTCCGGGTTACCGACCGCGATGGCGGCGTGTGGCTCGAGGAGTTCGAGCGTCCGGCGAACTGGCGGCTCGCCTACGCGTTGTCCGTGAGCGGCGTGCTCCTCAGTTCGCTGTTGCTTTTCCTGATCCTGCGACGGGTGATCGCGGTCTCCGACCGGCGGCTCATCTTGCACTTCCTCATGTTCAGCATCGTGCTGTTGGTCGTGGCCGCGCTATTCATCGCGTTCGTCTGGCGGCGCAGCACCTTCTACCCCAACGCGACCGAACGCCTCGAACAACGGCAGGCCGCCTACGCCGATGCCGGCGCCGAGCGCATGCTCGAGCGGATCCGGAACGAGGCCAGCCCGGACCCCGCGCCCGGCATCCAGCGGCTGCTGTTCATCGGCTCGTCCCAGACTCGAGGGTCGGGCGCGACCGACGCCGAGCACACGTTGGTGCGACAAACGGAGCGGCTGTTGAACGCACGCGCCGGGACTCGGCGCTTCGAGTGCCTGAACGTCGCCGTGCGCGCCTACAAGATGCGCCACATGAGCACCGACTTCCAGCAGCACTGGGTCGATTCGGGCGCCACCCTGGCGATCGTCAACGCCGGCTACAACGATCGACGCACCGAGCCCGAGGTCTGGCAGCGCTCCCTCCGTGCGCTGATCGCCGCGGCCGAGGAGGCCGGAATCCAGCTGGTCCTGATCCCCGAGGCGACTTCGGTGGTGCGCCCATGGCCGGCGCTCGAGCGGATGCATCGATCGGTGCGGCAGACGGGCGCCCGGGCGGGCCTGCCGGTCATCGAGATGCAATCCCACCTGCGGCAGCGCGCCGACGACGGCTTCCTCTGGTGGGACTGGGTCCACCTGACCTCGTTCGGACAGCGGGTGTTCGCCGAGCGCCTGGTCGATGAGCTCGTGCGGCTCGGGCTGGTGCAGCCCGACCTGGCCGGCTGACGCGTCTCGCCGGCGTCCGAGCTTGCAGGGCCGGCCGTGTCTAGAAGGTCACCACCAGCGAGACGTTGAACACCGAGTCGAGGCTGTCGAGCTCGACGCGGGTCCGGCCGCCGGTGGGCTGGCCCAGGTCATCGATGACGGCCAGCTCGGCCAGTGCCGGCCGACCGTCATACAGCAGCTGCAGGCTGACCTTGAGCGCCAAGCGGGCACTCATCGACACCGCCAGCGAGTTGGTGAAGTCGGCGCGCACGTCGGAGGTGTCGTCGAGGTTCTCGTCCACGGTCAGCTTACTCTCGAGCTTGGTGGTGCCCGAGAGCTTGCGGAAGTAGTCGTACGACAACCGCGCCCCGGCAAAGGAATCCTCGATCCCGACGACGTCCTCCTCTTCGGTAAACGTCAGTCCATAGTGGGTGCGCAGACCGGTGGTCTCGTTCTCGAACCAAAGATTGCCGACACCGGCAGTGACGTAGTACCGATTGTTGATGCCGGCGAACTCGTTGCGCTTCCAGCCGGTGCCCACGAACCAGAATAGATGCTTCGAGATCTCGCGGTCGTAGCGGCCTTCGAGTGCATAGCTCTCGGCGGTCAGGACGGTCTCCGAGCGCTCGTCGATCTGGATCATGCCGTCGGGAAGGAGCACCGCCGAGCGGGTGGTGGTCGTGTCATCGGCTCGGACGCCGGCCGCGTCGAGGGTCAGAACCGCGCCCGGCCAGATCCGCTCGAGCTTGTTGCGGAAGCCCAGGGTCGTCGCTTCGGAGTTGCCACCGGTTTGAAGATAGGTGAGCTCCGCGGTGTCCCTCCACTTCCGAGACTCTTCCTCCGCGGCCGGCTCCTCTCCGAGAACGGGCGCCGCGACGGCGAGCAGCAGGGTCAGCGCCGCCAGCCAGCGCGCGGTAGTGATGGCAGGCGCGGGCGCCGCGGTAGCGCGCCTGGGATCGGTTCTCTGATGGTCGCCAATACGGTTCATGCTCATCTCCATGCGGGTTGGAAGCGCTCATTGCGCGCCTCGCCTCCGACTCGGTGTTTCGCTCGCTGGCCCCCGCCGGATGCGGGCCCGAAAATTCTTCCGGCCGCCGGCTTCCCCCCGCCGGTCTCAGTCTTCGCCGAGGTCGGCGTCGTCGACCACCTTTTCCTTGATCCGCCCAACCCAGCGCAACACAGCGAAGTTGGCGGCGCTGAGAACCACCGCGATCTCGAACTGGCCGTAGGCGACAGCCGCGCCGACAGCCGCGGTGTTCCAGATGCTCGCCGCGGTGGCCGTGCCGTGGACGTTCATGCCGCGCTTGACGATCGCCCCGCCGCCCAAGAAGCCGATGCCGGTCATCAACCCCTGGAAGAAGCGCGCCTGCGCACCGACGTCGCCCGCCGTCACCGTCTGCGCCAGCAGCAGGTAGCCCGTGCTGGCCATCGCCACCAACGGAAAGGTGCGCAGACCGAGCGTGCGCTCGGCGAGCTCACGATCCCACGCTACCGGCAGCGCCAGCACGAATGCGATCACCAGGCGTGAGAGATGAAAAAGGGTGAGGGAGAAGTCCATGACGGGGTCCAGAGATGTCGGGTCGGTCCCGAGGATCGGGAGCCGCGAGGGAGGCCGCAGCCTATCATCGCGCCGGCGGCTGGCCGCGTGTCGAGAGTCGGCCCGCCCGTTCGTCAATTCTGTAGAACTCCACTTGAAAGGAGCCGGCATGTCCATCTCAACAGCTCTAGGCTTGACCCTCCTGCTCTCGGCACTCCAGCCCGAAGTGCCGCCGTCCCAGGCCGAGATCCAGAACTCGCCGAACACCCTGAGGCTGGCTCAGGGCGCCTCGGGCCCGGAGGCGAGCATCGACGATCTCGCTTGGCTGGCTGGCTACTGGGTCGGAGATGGTCTCGGCGGAACCTCCGAGGAGCTCTGGACGCCACCAGGCGGGGATCGGATGTACGGGGTCTACACGCTACGCAAGGAAGAGCGGGTCGTCTTCTCGGAGGCGATGATGCTGGTCGAGACCGATGGCAGCCTGGCGCTGCGGGTCAAGCACTTCACGCCGGAGTTCGTCGGCTGGGAGGAGAAAGACGGCTTCGTCAGCTTCCCACTCGTGCGGCTAGGAGACCGAGAGGCCTACTTCAGCGGCTTGACCCTGCGGCGCTCGGAGGGCTCGCTGACGATCTACCTGGTCCTCTCCCAGGACGGCGAACGGACCGAGCACGCGTTCCACCTCGAGCGAACGCCTCTTCAATAGCCGGCTGGCCCCGGCGGTATGCGAACATACGACCTCAGCCACCAGCGAGGGAGAGGTCATGGAACGCAAGATCCGCCACTACGAAGCCGACGGGATCGTCGTCGAGTACGAAGCAAAGCGCTGCATCCACGCGGCGGAGTGCGTTCGAGGCCTACCGGCGGTCTTCGATCCGGAGGCACGGCCCTGGATTCAGCCGGCCAAGGCGACCGCCGATGCCACCGCTGAGGTGATTCGCCACTGCCCCACCGGCGCTCTCAGCTATCGGCGCACCGACGGCGGCGAGGAGGAGCAGCCGGCGAGCGAAAACACCGTTCGCGTCGCCCCCGACGGACCGCTCTATCTCGCCGGCCGGATCCGGATACATCTGCCGGACGGCGAAGTCATCGACGAGACCCGAGTCGCGCTCTGTCGCTGCGGTGACTCCGAGAACAAGCCGTTCTGCGACAACGGTCACGTCGCGCGGGAGTTCTCCGATCCGGGTCTGGCGGCCGAGCATCGCCTCAAGCCGGCGAGTGAGAGCGATGGCCCGATCACCGTGCACTGTGCCCCGAACGGGCCACTGCTGGTGGAGGGACCGC
Organism: Acidobacteriota bacterium; assembly: GCA_029263375.1. Lineage (GTDB taxonomy): Bacteria > Acidobacteriota > Thermoanaerobaculia > Multivoradales > JAHEKO01 > JAHEKO01. Next base: position 15,187 of record JAJCXP010000378.1, read on the forward strand.
TCCGAGTCCTGTCCGCAGACGGGTCTGCCGCCGAGGGCGGCAAAGGAGCCCTCTGCCGCTGCGGAGCGTCCTCGAGCAAACCCTACTGCGACGGCTCGCACAAGGTCTCGGGATTCGAGGCCGACTGAGCAGCGGACATCAAGCGCGACCGCACCGTGCCGCCAACGGCGGAACGGTGCGGAGCGCATACACCGGGCGGCCGGGCTAGCGCCGGCGACGCGGCCGGCTGCGGTTCGGACGCCTGACCCCGGTGGGCTTCGGCGGACGTTTCGCGTTCGACGAGCTCGGACCGCCCTCCGGAAACGGAATCGGCTCGATCCCGTCCACTCGCCGGCGTTGGATGCGCTCGCCGAGCCGACGCTCCACTTCGTTGACCAGCTGACGGTCCTCGCCGGTCACGAAGGTATACGCCTTGCCCTCGCGATCGGAGCGGCCGGTCCGGCCGATCCGGTGGGTGTAGGCGTCGGAGGTGTTCGGCATGTCGAAGTTGACCACGTGCGAGACCTGCTCGACGTCGATGCCGCGGGCGGCGATGTCGGTGGCCACGAGCACGTCGAAGCGCCGCTTGCGGAAGCCGTCCATGGCCCGCTCGCGCTGGCCCTGGGACATGTTGCCCTGGAGCGCTACCGCGCGGTGGCCGCTGCGCTCGAGCTGCTGCGCGAGGCGCTTCGCCCGATGCTTGGTGCGGGTGAAGACGATCGCCGAGGCGAGCTCGCCGTCGGTCAGCACGTGGCGCAGCAGCGCCAGCTTGTCTCCCGAGTCGACCGGATAGAGCGCATGCTCAATCGTTGACAGCGGCGTGCTGTGCGCCACGTCCGCAACCAGTGGATCACGCAGGATCTGATCCGCCAGCCGGCGGATCTCCTGGGGCATGGTGGCCGAGAACAGCAGATTCTGGCGCTGCGCCGGCAGCGCCGCCATCACCCGGCGAATGTCGGGCAGGAACCCCATGTCGAACATGTGGTCCGCTTCGTCGAGGACCAGGATCTCGATGTTGTCCAGCCGCAGGGCGCGCTGCCCGAGCAGGTCGAGCAGACGGCCGGGGCAGGCGACGACGACTTCCGGCTGGCGGGCCAGGTCAAGGCGCTGGCGGTGAGCCGAGACACCGCCGAAGACGGTGACCACGCGAATCTTGGTGAAGCGAGCCAGGCCGCGGATCTCTTCGCTGATCTGAGCCGCGAGCTCGCGCGTGGGCGCCAGAACCAGAGCGCGCGGCCCGGGCTTGCGCTCGCCAACCAGACGGTTGAGGATCGGCAGCGCGAACGCGGCGGTCTTGCCAGTGCCGGTCTGGGCCAGGCCGAGAACGTCGCGGCCGGCCAGAGCGGCGGGCATCGCCTGCTCCTGAATCGGGCGCGGCTCGGTGAAGCCGGCGGCAGCGATCCCGCGGTGGAGGGTGTGATGGAGGTCGAACTCTTCGAACCCGGATACGGGTCGTTGGGCGGTACTGGGCATTCGTGTTTGTCTCTCTCCGGCTGACCGGGTCGTCAATCTGACGACAAGCGGCCGCCGCTACCCTTCCCGCACAACAGCACTGGGTCGGTTTTGGAATTGGGGGCGGCGCGATCGAGTGCAGAGATCCTGTTGTGCGCCGCGAGCCGGGGATCCCGGCTGTCGACACTATACGCGAGACTCGAGAGGATCACCAGTGGCGTGCGTCGCACCTGGGTGGGTCAGTTTGCCGTGATCCCTCGGCCAGGTCAGGCCGAGAGCAGCTCCCCGAGGTGCGCGAGCTTGCTCGGATCGAGAAACCCGGCCGCATAGCCATTGTCGTGCCTGCCGTAGAGCAACAGCGCCGGACAGTTGGCGAAGACCTGCAGACGTCGCTCGAGGGCCGCGAACATCCGCCGCTCGACGCGAACGCCATGCAGATAGTTTTGGAAGTGCTCTCGCACCGCGCGCTCGCGGTAGGGGCCGACGATGGCTGCCGCCTCTAACGGGTCGAACCGGCCACTGCGGCGACCGAAGCGCGCGGTCACTCGCGGCAGCAGATTCAACCCGACGTTGGCCCAGGCGAACGTGCGGCTGCTGACCAGCCGCACGAAGGTCCGGAGCCTAGGCGAGTCGTCGAGCGGCCAGCCGAACGTGTTGGAGACCACCAGGCCGCGCACGCTTCGATGGCGACGTGCCGCCGCCTCGAGCGCCGGCGGACCGGCGGTCGCGTGGACCACCAGGACGAAGTCGTCGATGCCCAGGGCCTCGATGAATCGATCAAGCCATTCCGCTGCGGTGCCAAAGGCCTGCCCGGGACGCAAGGGAGCGCTCGACAACCCCAGTCCGGGGAGATCGACCGCGACACAGCGGAAGCGCGGCGCCAACCGTTCGATCAGGCGACGATACATGAACGACCACATCGGGCTCCCCGGCACCATGAGCACCGTCGGCCCGTCGCCCTCGTCGACATAGTGCATCCGGCAGCCCTCGATCTCGACGTACCGGCTCTCGAACGGGAACAGCTCATCCGGCACCCACTCGGGCCGCGGGGATCCGTGAACGCGTACCGCGAGGGTGTCCCGAGGGGACCTTCGCTCGCTCGAGTCTCTGGGTAGTGTCTGCATGGTTCTGTCACCTCCATACAGGAGACGAGGCCGGGCGCTCGTCTGTGACACGCACCTTGGGAGCGCAACGCACGCTCGGTCGCACTTGCCGTGATGGAATCTCGTTGCTACACTCTTACGACTCAGATTGCAGCAAGGGGAACATTGATTCGGGTTGTTCTAGTGGTTCGCTAGTTTCGGGGCTCCCACCCGGAAGGAAGGGGTCCCAACTGATGGGGGTGTCCAATGTTTGGCGTGTTCCGGAGCGGCTCGTCTGAGTCCAACGTCGTTCCTCTGGGGATTCTTCTGGCCGGGCTGGTCCTGGCGACCGCCGGAATGGCTGCGGCGGGTCCACCCGCGCAGCCGAACATCATCCTGGTGATGCTCGACGACGCCGGCTTCGCCGACTTCGGCGCCAACGGCAGCGGCTTCATCCAAACGCCTTTCGTCGACGCGTTCGCGGCCGAGGGCATCAACTTCACGAGCTACTACGCGAACGCTCCGATCTGCGCGCCCACCCGCACCGGCATCATGACCGGGAGGTATCCGGCGCGTCTGGGGATGAGGATCAACGGCTCCAGCCGGATCGAGGTCGCGACCGAGACTCTGCCCCGCGTGCTCCAGGACGCGGGCTATCTCACCGGCCACGTCGGCAAGTGGCATCTCAACTCCGTCTCGGACGACTACCATCCGCTGGTCGCCGGCTTCGACTACGGCGTACGCTTCAAATCCCACCTCGGGAGCTCCCAGTCATACTTCGACCCGATCATCACGATCAACAACACTCAGACCGTAGTCCACACCGGCGAGCACCTGACCGAGGTGCTCACCGACTACGCCATCGGCTTCCTGAACGACAACGCCGGTGTCGCGCCGCTGTTCCTTCAGTTCTGGCACTGGGCGCCGCACCGGCCGCTCGAGCCGCCGCTCGACTGGGCGGCGCTCTATCCCGACACGGAGGCGGGCAA
>JAJCXP010000379.1 GCA_029263375.1 Acidobacteriota bacterium
GCCGTACCATCTCCTACGGCGAGCTCCGGTCGCTGACCGACCGCCTGCGCGATCGGCTCCTGCACCTCGGCGTCGGCCCCGGCGATCGCGTCGGCTTCTGCCTCGAGAAGTCGATCGACTCGATCGCGTCGATCTTCGGCAACATGAAGTGCGGCGCGGCGTACGTGCCGACCGACGCCACCGCGCCGATGTCGCGCAGCGCCACGATCTTCGACGACTGCAAGGTCGCCGCGCTGATCACCGACAGCGCGCGCTCGACCGAGTTGGCGGCCGAGCTCGAAGCGCTCGGCCATCGGCCGCCGCTGCTCGTGCTCGAGCCCGGAGAGGGCGATCTACCGATCGCTCGCTGCCTCGACCAGCTGGAAGCCGACGATCCCGCGGCGGCCGGAGCCACTGCCGGATGTGACGGCGACGACCTCGCCTACATCCTCTACACCTCCGGCTCCACCGGCCGCCCCAAGGGCGTGATGCTCACCCATGTGAACGGCAAGAGCTACGTCGACTGGTGCTCGGGAGTCTTCGAGCCCACCGTCGACGACCGCTTTTCGTCGCACGCCCCGCTTCATTTCGACCTCTCGATTCTCGACGTCTACGTGCCGCTCCAGCACGGCTCGACGCTGGTCCTGATCTCCGAGAAGCTCGGCAAGGACCCGATCCGTCTGGCGCCCTTCATCGAAGAGCAGCGGCTCACCTGCTGGTACTCGACCCCGTCGATCCTCAGCCTGCTGCCCCAGTACGGCAAGCTCGAGGAGCGCGACCTGAGCGCGCTGCGGATCATCAACTTCGCCGGCGAGGTCTTCCCGGTCAAGCACCTGCGGGCGCTCCACGAGAAGCTTCCCCACCCGCGCTACCTCAACCTCTACGGCCCGACCGAGACCAACGTCTGCACCTTCTACGAGCTGCCGCGAGAGATCCCGGAGGATCGCATCGAGCCGTTCCCGATCGGCAAGACCTGCTCGCACTGCGAGTGCATCGTCATCGACCAGGACGGCAAGATCGTCGACCGCGGCGAAGAGGGCGAGCTGTGCTGCGCCGGCGCTCCGGTCACCCAGGGCTACTGGAACCTACCGGAGCGGACCGCCGAGGCGTTCCACGTCGATCCCGACGACCGAGCCTGGTATCGCACCGGCGACCTGGTGATCGAGGACGACGACGGCGACTTCATCTTCATGGGTCGCCGCGACCGGATGATCAAGAAGCGCGGCTACCGCATCGAGTTGGGCGAGATCGAAGCGTGCCTGTACCAGCAGCCCGACATCGACGAAGCGGCCGTGGTCGCCGCCACCCGTGACGGCAACGTGATAGTGACCGCCTTCCTGACGCTCGCCGGTGAGAAGAAGCCCGGCATCATCGCGCTCAAGTCCTTCTGCTCGGAGCGCATCCCGGCGTACATGATCCCGGACCGCTTCGTGGTGCAGGAGCGGCTGCCAAGGACCTCGACCGACAAGGTCGACTACCAGAGCCTGCTGGCGTCGCTGTAAGCGCCACAGGCACGGGTCGGTACGGCCTTGACCTGTCTCTGCACCCCGGTTCAGCGGCAGCCACCCCGCTAACTCGGAGATTTCGTGCCGATGAAGATAAGGCGGGGACAGGCCGGTCAGCTCGGCTGCCCGGGGATCGGTGGGTCGTCTCCCACCTTTTCCATACCGAAGCTGCCGAGCTCAGAGCCCCATCGCCCGCGCAATGATGTTCCGCTGGATATCCGAAGTCCCAGAGTAGAACACCCCGCCCATCGCATCCCGCAGCTCGCGCTCGATCTCCTGCTCGACCATGTACCCATAGCCGCCGAAGACCCGCATCGCGTCCATCGACGAGGTCACGAAGCTCTCGGAGACGTGCAGCTTGGCGATCGCGGCTTCCGTGCGCGCGCTCTTGCCCCCGTCCTTCAGGCGGCCGATCCGGTAGACCAGCGGCCGGCAGGTGTCGAGCCGGACCTTCATGTCCGTAATGCGATGCGACACCGCCTGGAACTTGCCGATCGCCTGACCGAACTGCTTGCGCTGCTGAGCGTGCGCCACCGAGCGCTCGAGCTGGCGTTGCATCGCGCCCAGGCAGCCCGCCAGGATGCAGCCGCGCTCCCACTCCATCGAGCACTCGAAGGCGTGGACGCCGCGCCCTTCGCGGCCCAGCCGCTGGGTCTCCGGCACGACACAGTCCTCGAAGATCACCTCGCCCATCGGTGAGGTACGCAGACCCATCTTCTCCATCTTCCTCGACACCGACACCCCCGGGGTGTCGCGATCGACGATGAAGGCGGTGATGCCCAGGGCGCCGAGGTCGGGGTTGACGGTCGCGTAGGCGACGAAGACGTCGGCAACCTGGGCGTTGCTGACGTAGATCTTGGCGCCGTTGAGAACGTATTCGTCGCCGCGCTTCTCGGCCTTCGTGCGCAACCCGTAGATGTCCGATCCGGCGTCGGGCTCCGACGCGGCGTTGGCGCCGATCCAGTCGCCACCGCACAGCTTCGGCAGGTAGCGCTCACGCTGCTCGTCAGTGCCGAACTCGAGGATCGGGATGACGTTGGTCCACATGTGGGCGTGCATCGAGAACAGCAGGCCCAGGTCGGTGGTGCCGTAGCCGAGACCCTCCATCACTGCGATGAGGTCGGTCAGACCGAGTCCCAGGCCGCCATGCTCGGCGGGCACCGGCATGCCCAGGACGCCGAACTCGGCGCACGCGTTCCAGCCGTCGCGGTCGAACTCCTCCGCGTAGTCCCGCTCGCGCATGTTCTCACCCAGCTTGGCCTGCGCGAAGTCGATCGCCCCCTGCTGGAGGCGCTGCTGCTCGGTCGTCAGTTCGTCCGTTCCCGGACCCTTCTTCAATGGCATATTGGATCTCCCCCGCTCGCGGGCGCCAATTCTAGCCGTTCGACGCCCCGAGCGGGGCCGGCATCAGTCGCCCAGGCGATGAAGGTAGAGCGCCGCCTCGGGGCCGATCGAGGCGGGGCGTCCGAAGGAGTTCACACCTGCGCTCAGCGACTCCTCGCGCACGACCTCCTCGCCGGAAACGGCGTCGAGCCAGCGCAGCTCGTAGCGGCCCGCATGGACGTCCGCCAGGCCCAGCGCCCCCTTGCCAGAGTCGGCGTAGGCGATGTAGCAGTTCCCCGGATCGGCGAGCACATAGAGGGTGTCTTCGCGCGCCAGGTCGTCTCGAGGCTCCATCTCCTGAAAGCGTGTCGACTCCATGAACTGTCTGAGACGCCCGAGGTCCTTCAGGTCCTTCGAGCTCGTCGTTTCGATGTCCATCTCGAACACCATCACGTAGGCGCCACCCATCGCCACCGCCCAAGCCTTCTTGCGAGCGATCTCACCGCTGCCCCAGTTGGGCGCCTCGGCCATGTTCAGGTTGTAGCGGCCAGCAGCCTCCTCGAAGGCGACCAACATGCCGTTGTGCTGATCGTCGGCGTCGGGACCGTGGAACTGGATCGCAAACTGATCGAGGTTGGGATCGTCCGCGAACTCGTCGAACTTCAAGCCGTTGAGCTTGTGTACGGCGATCGGGTGGTCGCGCCGGTCGGCGGCGCGGATCTCGGCGGCGATCGCCGACACGCGCGCCGGACTGAAGCGCTCCTGATACTCCTCGGCGACCACCCAGATCAGGTGC
>JAJCXP010000380.1 GCA_029263375.1 Acidobacteriota bacterium
CAGACCCACGCCCCACAAGATCTTGTTCGATCCCCAGGCCGCCGCAAGGATCGCGTCTTTGGAGAAGAACCCGGCCAGCGGTGGAATGCCCGCGATCGCCACCGTTCCGATCCAGAACGTCCGGTAGGTGACCGGCATCCATTTCTTGAGCCCGCCCATCGAGCGCATGTCCTGCTCACCCGACATGGCGTGAATCACCGAGCCCGAGCCGAGGAAGAGCAGCGCTTTGAAGAACGCGTGCGTGCCGACGTGGAAGATCGCCGCCGAGTAGGCGCCGACGCCCGCCGCCAGGAACATGTAGCCCAGCTGCGAAACAGTCGAATAGGCCAGGACCTTCTTGATATCGCGCTGCGCCAGACCGATGGTCGCCGCGAACAGTGCGGTCGCGCACCCGATCACGGCCACGAACGCCGAGGTCCCGGGAGCGAGCTGGTAGAGCGCGTTCGAGCGCACCACCATGTAGACGCCCGCGGTCACCATGGTCGCGGCATGGATCAGCGCCGAGACCGGCGTCGGACCCGCCATCGCGTCCGGCAGCCAGACGTAGAGCGGAATCTGCGCGCTCTTGCCCATCGCGCCGATGAAGAAGCAGAGGGTCACGAACCCGGCGAAGGTCATCCCCAGGACGTAGCTGCCCTCGACCCGATGCGGGTCGGCGGCAATCGCGCCGAACAGCTCGGTGTAATTCAGGGTGCCGAACTCGGCGACCAGGGCGAACATGCCGATCAGGAAGGCGAAGTCGCCGATCCGGTTGACGATGAACGCCTTGCGGCCGGCGTAGGGCGGGAAGTCCTGGTCGTAGTAGAAGCCGATCAGGAGGTAGGAGCACAGGCCCACGCCCTCCCAGCCGACGAACATCACCAGGTAGTTGCTGCCGAGGATCAGCAGCAACATCGCGCCCATGAACAGGTTCAGGTAGGTGAAGTAGCGCTGGAACCCGGGCTCGTGCGACATGTAGCCGACCGAGTAGACGTGGATCAGAAAACCCACGAACGTCACCACGAACAGCATCACGCACGACAGCGGGTCGAGCTGGAAGCCCATGTCGAACGACACACCGCCGCCGGCCGGGATCCATTCGTAGAGCGTCTGCACGAACGGGGCGTCGGACCCGGTGCTCAGATAGCCGACGACCGCACTCATGCCGACCAGGAACGACAGCAGCACCGAGCCGCAGGCCACCGCGGTGACGCCCTGCTTCGAGAGCCGCCCCCTCAGAACGACGCCGTTGAGCAGCGCGCCGAGCAGCGGCAGGATCGGTACCAGCCAGAGCCAGTCGGTCATCCGTGGAGCTCCGTCGCCTTGTCGAGATGGGTGTCGTCGTAGAGCCGGAAGAGCGCGATCAGGATGCCGAGCCCGACCGCCGCCTCACCGGCGGCCACCGCGATGGTGAACACCGCGAAGATCTGGCCGGTGAGGTCGGACAGTTGATACGAGAACGCGATCAGATTCAGGTTGACCGAGTTGAGCACCAGCTCGACCGACATCAGGACGGTGATCATGTTGCGACGCGTGAGGATGCCGGCGACGCCGATCGCGAACAGGATCGCGCTCAGAATCAGGTAGTGGTTGGTGGTGATCTCCACGCTAGCGGCTCCTCATACCCTTCTTCCCAGGACGACGGCGCCGACCATCGCCACCAGCAGGAAGACCGAAGCGATCTCGAACGGCAGCAGGTACTCGCGGTAGAGAATCCAGGCCACCGCCTCGGAGTTGCCGAGCGCCTTGCCCTCGACGTCGACGAAGTTTCCGGGGTTCGGGTGCGGCGCCCCGAAGTCGACCTGGAGGAACAGGAAGCCGAAGATGCCGATCAGCAGGAGGCAGACGACGAGCGCGGTCTTCCAGTAGTTGCCGAGCATGCGGGTCTCGTGCAGGCGACTGAGGTTGACCAGCATGATCACGAACAGGAAGAGCACCATGATGCCGCCGCCGTAGACGAAGGTCTGGACGACCGCCAGGAACTCGGCGTGCCGGAGGAGGAAGAGCGCCGCGATCGCCAGGAAGGCGACCAGCAGGCCGGCCGCGCCGTAGACCGGATTGCGCATGGTGACCACGGTCAGAGCACCCGCGATCGCGAACGCGGCGAAGACGTAGAAGAGCAGGGCGGCGCCGTGGGCGGTCAGGAATTCGAACACTAGCCGATCACCCCCCTCTCCCTCGGTCCCTCTCCCACCCTCAAGGTGGGCGAGGGACGCCACCGCCCGGCACTCGCTTGGCGGAGAGTCAAGCAGATCAAACGATCTCCTTGTCGGTGTAGTCGGGGCGGATCTTCCAATCCTGGAGCTCGTCCATGTCGACGTAGAGGTTCTCCCAGCGGTCATAGGTGGCCAGCTCGTATGTCTTGCTGGTCAGCCAGATCGACTTGGGCTCGGTCGGGCACGCCTCTTCGCACAGGCCGCAGAACATGCAGCGCTGGACGTCGATGTCGAAGCGGTCGAGCACCTTTTCCTTCTTCTCGGTGGTCGGATTCACTTCCTGGTGCCAGTCGATATAGATGATGTCGATCGGGCAGTCGCGTGCGCACAGCGTGCACTTGATGCAGCGCTCCTCGTCGAGCCGGAACATGCCGCGGAACCGGTGCGAAGGCTCGCGCCGCTCTTCCGGGTACTGCACCGTCACCTTCTTCTTGAACAGATACTTGGCCGTGATGCCCAGACCAGAGAACAGGTCGAGCAGCATGATCTTGTCGAGAAAGCGCTTGATTGCCATGGCTCGTCTCTACAGCAGGAGCTTGATGAGCGCGGTGAAGAAGATATTCAGGAGCGACAGCGGGATCATCCACTTCCAGCCGAGGTCCATCAGCTGGTCGAAGCGGTAGCGCGGGAAGGTGCCGCGGAACCAGATGTAGGTGAACAGGAAGACGAACACCTTCAGCGAGAACCAGATCACGCCGGCCAGTCCCGCCGGCAGGAACGACAGATCGAGAAACGCCAGCGCCTCGACGTTCGGGAACGGCCGGTACCAGCCGCCGAAGAAGAGCGTGACCGCCACCGCCGAGATGACGATCATGTTGGCGTATTCGCCCAGGAAGAAGAGCGCGAACCGCATGCCCGAGTACTCGGTGTGGTACCCGGCCACCAGCTCGGATTCGGCCTCCGGCAGATCGAACGGGTTGCGATTGGACTCGGCGACGCCGGCCACGAAGTAGATGAAGAAGCCGACGATCTGGGGAAAGACGAACCAGAGACCGGAGTTCTTCTGCGCCTCGACGATGTCGACCATCGACATGCTGCCGGCGAGCAGCAGCGCCGCGACGATCGCCAGGCCCTGCGGCACCTCGTACGAGATCATCTGCGCCGCCGAGCGCAGTCCGCCGAGCAGCGAGAACTTGCTGTTCGACGACCAGCCGCCGAGGATCAGCCCGTAGACCGCGATGGTCGCCATCGCGACCACGAACAGCAGGCCGACGTTGACGTCGGTGACGAACAGATCCAGCCCGCCGGGCTCGGCGGACGGCGGACCGACCGGGATCACCGCGAAGATCACCAGCGCCGGACCGACCACCAGGCAGGGCGCCAGGATGAACGCCCAGCGGATTGCCCGGTTGGGGATCACGTCCTCCTTGACCAGGAGCTTCATGACGTCGGCGATCGGCTGCAGGAGACCCCAGGGTCCGACCCGGTTGGGCCCGACCCGGACCTGGATGAAGCCGAGGATCTTGCGCTCCGCCAGCACCAGGTAGGTGATCAGAGGCAGGATGCCCGCGAACAGCAGCACCGCGATCTTGATCGCCGGCGACAGCGCCCAGTAGTAGAGCTCGGGGCCGACGAAATCGACCACGCTCTGCAGCGGCCCCACTATCGATCCACCTCTCCGAGCACGATGTCGGTCGTGCCGATGATCGCCACCAGATCGGCCAGCAGATGATTCTTGGCCATCTCGGGCACGATCTGCAGGTTCATGAACGAGGGCGGCCGCACCCGGCAACGATAGGGACCGGGCTTGCCATCGCTGACGATGTAGAAGCCTATCTCACCCTTCGGAGCCTCGATCGCGTAGTACGCCTCGCCGACCTTGGGGCCCTTCATGACGCGCGGCTTGTGAGCCATGATCTTGCCGCCCGGTAGCTTGTCGAGACACTGATCGAGGATCCGGCACGACTGGCGCATCTCTTCCATGCGGATGATGTAGCGATCGTAGGTGTCGCCGTTCCTGCCCAGCGGCACGTCGAACTCGACATCGCCGTACGCCTCGTAGGGATGGACCTTGCGCAGATCCCAGTCGACACCGCTGCCGCGCAGGAGCGGGCCGGTGATGCCGTAGTCGAGCGCCACGTCCGGGTCGAGCACGCCGATGCCGACAGTGCGCTTCTTCCAGATCCGATTATCGGTGAGCAGACCCTCGTACTCGGCGATCTTGCTCGGGAAGTCAGCGACGAAGTCGCGGCAGCGCTGCTCCCAGCCGACGGTGAGATCGAACGGCTGGCCGCCCGGCCGCATGCAGTTGAGCGTCAGCCGCGCGCCGCAGTACTCCTCGAACAGATCGAGAATGATCTCGCGCTCGCGGAAGCAGTAGAAGAACGGCGTCATCGCGCCGATGTCGATGGCGTGGGTCGCGAGCCACAACAGGTGGCTCGAGATGCGCTGCAGCTCGCACAGGATGGTGCGGATGTAGCTGGCTCGCGGCGGCACCTGAATGCCGAACAGCTTCTCCACCGCGCCGACGTAGGCCAGGTTGTTGGTCGCCGCGGCGACGTAGTCCATACGGTCAGTGTGCGGGACGTTCTGGAAGTAGGGGTTGAGCTCGAAGAGCTTCTCGGTGCCGCGATGCAGATATCCGATGATCGGATAGCAGTCGACGATGCGCTCGCCGTCGACCTTGAGCTTGAGTCGCAGAACCCCGTGGGTCGAAGGATGCTGGGGCCCGAAGTTGAGCTCCATCTCCTTGAGGTCGAAGAGGGTGTGGGCGCCGCCGCCGGGCTCGGTCATCCCTCTCCTTCCTCGGTGGCTTCCGCGGCCGGCTCCTCGGCCTCGGGCTCGGGTGGCGGCAGCGGCCGCCAGCCGGTGCCGGTGCCGGTGACCGGCCCCTCCTCCTCCCGGTAGTACTCCGGGTAGATGGCCGCGCCGGTATCGATGCCCTCGACCGGGAAATCCTTGCGCAGCGGGTGGCCGTTGAAACCTTCCCAGAGCAGGATTCGGGTCATGTCGGGGTGACCCTCGAACTGGATGCCGTACATGTCGTACGCCTCGCGCTCGAGCCAGTTCATCCCCTGATAGACCGGCGTGACACTCGGCACGCTCTCGCCCTCGGCCAGGGCCACTTTGAGTCGCACGCGATGGCTCGTCTCGATATTGAACAGGTGGTAGACCACCTCGAACTCGGAGCCTTCGCGGTCCGGATAGTGCACGCCGCACAGATCTTCGACCATCCGGTAGCCGAGCTCGAGCTTGAGGCTCGAGCAGAC
>JAJCXP010000381.1 GCA_029263375.1 Acidobacteriota bacterium
GAGTGACGATTCAACGTATATTCCGCGTCGAAAAATGGCGTGACCAGATCGTAGTAGCCTGAAGCCACCAGCACTTTCAGGCTCGGATTGGTACGCAGTGCATTCGCGAGATCTCTCGCGGTGTTCACCGGCATCGGCTCCCACGGTCTACCGTCGGCTACCGTGCGCCAACGCCAGTTTGCTGACAACTCGCTGTCCGCAGGAGCCTGGTAGAGGCGATGCCAGTCAATGTTCAGGTCTGAGTGCATGTACTTCATCAAGGCGGCCTTGAATGCGGAAGAGATCGCGCCACTTGCCGCATCGCTCTCTACGTCTGCGTCCAGATCGTCAATGTCGTCTCGGGTGTAGCGAGCGTCCAGCAGGCCGACTGCGAGCCCTTCGTCCCGCAGCAACTCCTTGGCGAATCTGAATCCATTGACACGCAGGTCTGCACGCTCGACGTAGGCTGGATCCAGTCCTGTGAAGTACGCCAGCCGATCGCGAATTCTCGCGCGCGATCCTGCATCCAGCGAACTCCCCTTGAACAGCGCCGGCAACAGTTCGTCCGTGGCGAAATTCCGCGCCTCCCGCATGAAGTCTTCAAGACTCTCCGGAGCGGGATTTACTTTGCCGTGATACATCGCAGTGGCCGCCATCGTTGGCAAGTAGGTGATGTGTGAAATCAGGTTGTCACGCACGTATGGCGAGGAGCCCATGTAGTCGAGAGCCTGGGAGACAAAGATGATTCCGTTCAGGCTCAGCATGAAGTCGTCTTCGAGAAGATTCGCCACGGCGGCGGCTCGCGTCGTACCGAAACTCTCGCCAAGCAGAAGCTTCGGCGAGTTCCAGCGACCGTGTTCCGTAACCCAGTCGCGTATGAACTCCGCCATCGACTGCGCATCCTCCGCGAGACCCCAGAACTCCTTTCCTTCATGCTCGCCAAGCGCCCTGGAGAACCCGGTGCCGACAGGGTCGACGAACACGAGGTCGGTTACGTCGAGAATCGTCTCCGGCGCATCGATGATCGGGTACGGAGGCGCGCCTGCATGCGCGGCATCGCTCGGAACGGAGACACGCTTGGGTCCGAACGTCCCCATGTGCAGCCACAGCGATGCCGAACCAGGGCCGCCATTCCAGACGAACGTGACCGGCCGGACCTCATCTGGGGAAACATCGTCTTTGGTGTATGCGAACGTGAAGATAGATGCCTTGGGCTCACCACCTTTGTCGCGAATGTAGGTTTCGGCGGCCGTAACCGTGTAGTCGATCTGCTCGCCATTGAAACGACCTGAATGTGCCGAAACAAATGACGTCGGTTCTGGGATGGACAGTTTCCCGCTCTCTACCTCGACTTCAACGCTACGCTCCGATTCCTGTGCATGTGCATTCCCGGAAATCGCGAGCGCCAGCAGCCCGATGGTGATTCCTATTCGCTTCATCTCTCTTGTAACTCCTCACTCAGCATTGCTACAGGTTCGTTGCGACTGTAACCGAACGAGTGCTGTTCGGATCGAGCCGGTCACCAGGAGGAGCGAACGCTCGACAGGTAACAAAAAACTGGATGGGCGGGATGTAGCCCGAGCCACCTTCGCGAGCTGGCTAGAGATCTGAGGGCCGGATCAGCGAACCCGAGGCGCTGACCGTAACCCGTTCGCCCTTCTCCGCCGCCAGGCCCGCTGCCGCGCAGTTCCAGGTCGACTCCCCGGGGAGGAGACCGACGAAGACTTCGTCTCCGGTCGCCTCGTTGCGACACGCAATCTCCTCCGGGAACCACTCCGAGAGGGCGCCGCTCACCTGAAAGCCGTCCGCGTCGCTGGTGACACTCAGAGACAGCTCGTCGCCGGCGAGAGCGTCCAGACCGGCGGCCGAGCAGTCCCACCACGTCGCTCCCGTGGCGACGATCTGGACCGTATGCCCGCTGGTTTCGTTGGTGCACCGAACTCGGCGTGGACGCAGGCCGGTCACCGAGCCCGCGATCCCACCGATACCGAAGGCATAGACCGCTCCGGCGTCGCCGAAGACATCATCGTCGCTCGTAGAGCTCACCATGATGAGGTCGCCGTCGATCGCAGCCTGGGTGCCGAAGAAGTCGACGACTTCGATGTCCGAAGGGAGCAGTCGAGTCGTTTCGAGCCACTCGCCCGTGACGGCGTTCCGAGTGAATACATAGGCCGCTCCACGGTCGTCGTGACTTGGCGCCCCGACGATGATCGAACCCGCTTCGCCGACCGCCACCGAGTCGCCAAAGTCAGCGAAGCCCTCGCCATCCGAAGCTTGCAGTCGTGCCGTTTCGACCCACTGGCCTGAGGGCTCATCGCGCTCGAAGACGTAGGCCGCGCCGAAGTCGGCGCCCAACCCCGGGGCCCCGACCGCGATGGTTCCGCCTCTGAGCGAGACCGCACTTCCGAACAGCGCGTTGATCGGGTCGACAGAGGCTGACAGCTTGGCAACCGACAGCCACTCACCGCTGGTCTCATCGCGCTCGTAGACATACGCGGCGCCGGAGTTCGAGCCCGCGTCGGTGTCAGCATCCGCTCCCACAAGGAGTGTGTCTCCGTCGAGCATCAGCCGCTGGGCGAAGTCGTTGCCTCTTTCGCCGTCAGAGGGTCGAATGATCTCCGTCAAGAGCCACTCGTGGGTCGCCTCGTCCCGCTCGTAGATATGGACCTTCCCGGGAATGAAGTCGATGCCCGCGGCGGGCTCGCCGACCGCGAGGGTAGTTCCACTCACCGAGACCGAGGATCCGAACTGGGCAAAGGTCTGTGGCGAGGGAGACCTGAAGCCGGCCACCTGGAGCCACTCACCGGTCGCCTCGTCACGTTCGAAGACGTACGCGGTGCCGGCGAGCAACTTCAGGCTGTCCGGAGCACCTACCGCCACCACATTCCCATCGGTCGAGAGTGTGCGTCCGAACGCCTGGACGACACGCGTGTTCGACCCTCGAAGCCTGGCCACCTGCATCCAGGAGCCCGTGACCTCATCTCGTTCGAAAACGTACGCCGTGCCCACCAGATCCTCGTGCGCCGAGCCGATCACCAACCGGTCGCCGCGCAGCGCGAGTGCCCGTCCGAAGAAGTCGTTCTCAGCGAACTCCGTCGGGCGCAGCTTCTGGAGCTGGAACGGCTCCCCTGCCGGGCTCTGGTCCGCGACAAGTAGACAGAAGGCGCTGAGGATCGCGGTAGCTGCAAGGGTCGTTGTCTTCATCGGCACGGTCTTCCCAAGGGTTCGCGTAGGCTACTACAGGCTCGACCAGCTCGATTCGTTACCGCCCCCGACCCATCTTCGCCACCTCCCCACCCAGCACCACCAGGGCGATCAGATTCGGAATCGCCATGATCCCGTTCAAGAGATCCCCCCACGCCCAGATCACCTGCGCGCCGGCGAGCGAGCCACCGAGAATCGCCAGGCAGTACATCGCTCGATACGGCTTTCTCGCCTTCGGCCCCCACAGATACGCCGCACACTGCTCGCCGTAGAACGCCCAGGAGATCAGCGTAGATAGACCGAAGAGCAGCGACGCCGCCAGCACCACGATGCCGCCCGTGCCGCCCAGGCCGGCGGTGAAGGCGCTGGCGGTGAGCGCGGTCGACTCGACGCCCGAGTTCCAGACGCCGCTCGAGATCAGCACCAGGCCGGTGGCGCTCGAGACGACCAGGGTGTCGATGAAGACGCCGAGCATGGCGACCTTGCCCTGGGTGACCGGATCGCCGGTCCGGGCCGAAGCGTGGGCGATCGGGACCGAGCCGGTGCCGGCCTCGTTCGAATAGACCCCGCGGGCGACGCCGAAGCGGAACGCCTCGCGTACGCCGGCGCCGAGGAAACCACCCGTCGCAGCGATCGGGCTGAAGGCGTGGTGGACGACGAGCTGGATCGCGGCGCCGAGCTCGGCGCGGAAGACCCAGAGCACCGCGCCGGCGCCCGCCAGGTAGAGGACGCCCATGGTTGGCGCCAGGAGCTCCGAGACCCGGGCGACGGTGCGTACACCGCCGATCACCGTGACACCGGTGAGCGCCGCGACGATCGCGCAGGTGACGAGCGGAGTCCAGCCGATCTCGGACTCGACGACGTAGGCGATCGAGTTGCTCTGGATGGTGGTGGTCGCGAACATGGTCTTGACCGCCAGACCGAAGGCGAAGAAGGCCGCGACCTTGGGCCAGCCGAGTCGGTCGCGCAGGTAGTACATCGGCCCGCCGACGAACAGACCGTCGGCGCCCTTCCGGCGGTACTTCACGCCGAGCACCGACTCGGCGTACATGGTGGCCATGCCGACGACGCCCGAGATCCACATCCAGAACAGCGCGCCCGGACCGCCGGTGGTGATCGCGGTGGCCACGCCGGCGATGTTGCCGTTGCCGACGATGCCGCCGACCGCGGTCATCAGGGCGCCGAACGGAGTGATGTCGCCCTCGGATGCCTGATCGCCCTTCTTGAACAGCGCGCGCAGCGCCGGCACGAACTGCGTGACCTGAACGAACCGGAGGCGCAGCAGCAGGTAGCCGCCGATGCCGAGGAAGAGCACCAGCATCGGCGCTCCCCACAGCCAGTTGCTGACCGCTTGGACAACGTCGCCCACTAGCCTGACTCTCTCACCGGGTCAGCCCATCGCCGGCGGCGGCGTGTCGAGCTCGAGCCCAAGCCGGGTCTCCTCGACCACCTGGTCGACGACCGACTTGAGGTCGCCGGTCGCTGCGAACTTCGCGAGCTGACGGTCGGCGCTGGTGCCCTCGCGCAGGATCGTGTTGACGTACTCGACCTCCTTGCGGCTACCGAGGTCGTCGACGACGTCGTCCACCAGCTCCAGCAGCTCGGAGATCAGGTCGCGGGTCTCGACCTCCTTCTGGTGCCCGAAGTCGAGCAGCTTGCCCTCGATGCCACGCCGCACGGCGCGCCACTTGTTCTCGGTGATCAGGTGATGGCGATAGCGACGCCACGACTGGTTGTTGCGGCGCAGCTTGATCAGCTTGGCGACGATCGCCTGGATCAGCGCCGCCAGGCAGATCGCCTCGTCGACCTTGGTGCAGATGTCGGTGACCCGGAACTCGATGGTCGGGAACTTGGGGTGCGGCCGGATGTCCCACCAGATGCGGGTCGCGTCGGCGATGCAGCCGGTCTTGACCAGGATGTCGACGAAGCGCTCGTACTCGCTCCACGACGTGAACTCGGGCGGCGGGCCGCTGCGCGGCAGGTTCTCGAAGACGATCGAACGGTACGACTTGAGCCCGGTGTTGCGGCCGTGCCAGAACGGCGAGCTGGTCGAGAGCGCCAGCAGGTGCGGCAGGAAGTAGCGCGACTGATCCATGATGTCGATGCGCAGGTCCTTGTCCTCGATGCCGACATGGACGTGCATGCCGAAGATCAGCAGCCGCTTGGCCAGATCCGCCATCTCCTCGAGCTGCTTGACGTAGCGCTCCTTGGCGGTGATGTCCTGCCGGCTCCACATCGAGAACGGATGGGTGCTGGCCGCGGCGACCACCAGCCCGTTGCTGTGCGCCAGATTGCAGATCGTGCTCCGCAGCCGCACGACCTCCTTGCGCGCCGCCTGCATGTCGTCGCAGATCTCGGTGCCCACCTCGACCTGCGACTGCATGAACTCGGGCTTGATCTGGTCCTTGAGCACCACCTGCCCCTGATCGAGGAACTCCTGGACATACGAAGTCAGCTCCCGGGTTTCCGGGTTGATGATCTGGTACTCCTCCTCGATACCGACGGTGTACTTGGCGGTCATACCCTGCCCTCCCGATGGCTCTGTGAGCCCTGTCGCGATTACGGCGGCGAGTTTAGCAGGGCGAATTTGCGGGCGATCTAACTACGGCCCTTGCTGATCGCGACGAAGTTCTCGGAACCGCTCGAGGCGCTCGGCGAGCTCGACCTCGAAGCCGCGACCGGCCGGCCGGTAGAAGGACTCGCCTCGGAGAGCCTCGGGCAGGCAGTCAATACCGCCGACGCCCTCTTCGGTGTCGTGCGCGTAGACGTAGCCCTTGCCATATCCGAGGTCCTTCATCAGGCGGGTGGGAGCGTTGCGGATCGCCATCGGCGGCGGCTCGGCGGGCCGCTCCTCGACCGTGCGGCGGGCCGCGCCGTACGCCTTGTAGACCGCGTTGCTCTTGGGCGCCAGAGCCAGATAGAGCACCGCCTGGGCGAGCGCGAGCTCGCCCTCGGGGCTGCCCAGCCGGTGGAAAGCGTCCCACGCGGCGAGCGTCTGAGGCAGCGCCTGCGGATCGGCGAGCCCGACATCCTCGCTGGCGAACCTGACCATCCGTCGGGCAACGTACAGCGGATCTTCGCCGGCCGCGAGCATGCGCGCAAGCCAGTAGATCGCGGCGTCGGGATCGCTTTCGCGCAGCGACTTGTGGAGCGCAGAGATCAGGTTGAAGTGCTCGTCGCCCGACTTGTCGTAGCGCAGCACCTTGGTCTGGACGAGGCGCGTCAGCTCCTCGGCGTCGAGCTCGCTCCGGCCGTCGGTGCGCGCGTCTTCGACCGCCAGCTCGAGCAGGTTGAGCGCTCGCCGGGCGTCGCCGGAGGCGAACTGGGCCAGAGCCTCGAGCGCCTCGTCACTCACTGAGACCCCGGAGCTCCCCAGCCCGTGCTCGGAGTCGGCGAGCGCCCGTTGCATCAGATCGACGAGCTCGCCGACGGCCAGCTCGGCGAGCACCACGACCCGGCAACGCGAAAGCAGCGCCGCGTTGAGCTCGAAGGACGGATTCTCGGTGGTCGCGCCCACCAGCACGATGTCGCCACGTTCGACGTAGGGCAGAAAGGCGTCCTGTTGAGCGCGATTGAAGCGGTGAATCTCGTCGACGAACAGAAGCGTCCGCCGTCCCTGGGCGCGGCGCAGACGGGCGGCGTCGTCCATCACCCGCTTGACCTCCTTGATCCCCGAAACCACGGCGCTGAAGGGCTGGAAGCTGGCGGCGGTGCGCAGCGCGACGATACGTGCGAGCGTCGTCTTGCCGGCGCCGGGCGGGCCCCAGAAGATCAGCGACGGAACGCGGTCGGCTTCGATCGCCCGGCGCAGAAAACCGTCCGGGCCGACCACGTCGGCCTGACCGACGACCTCGTCGAGGGTGCGCGGGCGCATCCGGTCGGCCAGCGGTGAATCGTCCGTAACCCGATCTGCCGCGACGGCGTCGGACGCACCCGTCCCGAGCTCGGTCTGGTCGTCGAAGAGCGAGCCCGCCACCGTCAGACCGCCTCGCTCAGCCCCGCTCGATCGTCCGCACCACGGCGTCGGTGAATTCGGTCGTCGATGCCTGGCCGCCAACGTCGCGGGTGCGGCTTTCCGGCTCGGCGAGCCTCGTCTGAAGCGCGGCGCGCACGCGCTCCGCCTCTTCACCGAGACCGATGTGCTCGAGCATCAACACGGCGCTGCGGATCAGCGCGGTGGGATTCGCGAGGTTCTGACCGGCGATGTCGGGAGCGCTACCGTGCACGGCCTCGAACACCGCGATCGACTCACCGATGTTCGCGCCCGGGACGATCCCCAGGCCGCCCACCAGTCCCGCGCACAGATCCGACAGGATGTCGCCGTAGAGGTTCTCCAGCAGGAGCATGTCGAACTTGTCCGGCCGCATGACGAGCTGCATGGCCATGTTGTCGACGATCCGGTCGTCGAACTCGATCTCCGGGTAGTCGGCCGCGACGTTGCGGCAGCAGTCGAGGAACAATCCGTCGGCGAGCTTCATGATGTTGGCCTTGTGAACCGCGGTGATCCGCTTGCGACCGTTCTTCCGGGCGTAGTCGAAAGCGAACTTCGCGACCCGGGTCGACGCCTTCTCGGTGATGATCTTGAGACTCTCTACCACTCCCGGCACCACCTCGTGCTCGATGCCGCTGTAGAGCCCTTCGGTGTTCTCTCGCACTACCACCAGGTCGACGTTTTCGAAGCGTGCCGGCACCCCCGGAACGCTCTCCACGGGCCGCAGGTTCGCGAACAGTTCGAGCGCCTTGCGGATCTGGACATTGACCGAGCGGAAGCCCTTCCCCACCGGGGTCGTCACCGGCCCCTTGAGGGCCACTGCGTGCATCCGGATCGAGTCGAGCAGTTCGTCGGGAAGCGGCTGGCCGGTCTTCTCGAACGCCTCGATGCCCGCGATGTGGCGATCCCACTCGAGCTCAGCACCGGCTGCCTGCAGTACCCGAAGCGTTGCCTCGGTCACCTCGGGGCCGATGCCGTCGCCAGGAATCAGGGTGATCGTTCTTGCCATCTCTCGAACTCCTCTTGGTACTTTCTAGAGCCGCGCTCGTTCGACCGAGCCCTCGCCGACGAAGATGTCGCCCAGTCGGCGGATCGCGGCTCCCTTGTCGAAATCAAAACAGAGATCTTCATAGTCCAGTCGCCCTTCGATGCCCAGGTCCTGGTAGGTCAGGACCCAGCGGTCTCCGACCCGTAGCAGAACCCCGGGCGCCTCCCACTCGGTCTCGCCGGTGAGCTCGATGGTACGCCACACCAGCTCGTCAATGGCGGCCCCGGCGGCATCGATGGCACCCTTGATCACCGCCAGCCGCGAGAAGGCGAGCCGGCGGCTGCGCCAATCGGCGGCCACACGCACGAGCTCTGGATCGGCGCCCTTGACCGTCTCGAGCTGAGGCAGCCCGAAGGTTACCGAGGCGGGCCCGAGCGTTCCGGACAGCCGGGAGAGAACGGTGGGAAAGCGATCGACCTCCGCACGCAGCTCGGCGCCGCCCCACGACTGAAAGCTCGAGCGCGGCCGGATCTCGCTCTCCGGACCGAAGAGCTGGATCCGCACGTGAAAGCGGCGAGTTCCGAACGGTACGGACTCGAGACCGCGAGGCCGGACTACCCCGGCGCTCGGTCCGCCCCACTTGCCGGAGACCGACCAGGTCCGCGGCCACTCGGCGAGAAAGTACTCCCGAAACTGGAGCTCGTCCAGCTGGCTCGAGTTCTCGACCTCGAGAAACGGCTTGGCCGCCTCGACGCTGAACCAGAGCACCTTGGTCTCGAGGCTGCTGCTCCAGGGTCGTAGCCGCTCAGGGTCGACTTCGCCCTCGGGCAGCTCGAGCCGAGACGCCTCGGTGTAGTAAACCGTCTCGCCCTGCCAGTTCTTGGCCTCGAGCACCGCGTGCAGGGTGAAGCCGCCCCCCGCCTCGACCTCGACCTTGCCCGCCCGGGCGATGCCCGAGCCGGGCACCTCGATCGCCACCCAGGCGCGCTCAGGCGTCGGCAGCACCTCCTCGCGGGCGCGCCCGAACAGCATCAGAGCCAGCACGCCGACCACCAGCGCGAGCGCGATCAGCCAGAACCTTCGAGTCTCAGGCTCCACGGTCGTTTCGCAGCTCCTCCAGCTTGGCGACCACGTCGCGGAAGTTGGAGTTGACGCCGTAGATCTCGGCGAAAGCCGCTCGCGCAGCCTCGCGATCGCCGCTCGCCAGGTGGAGGTTCCCAACCTCGTAGAGCAGGCCGAGGGTCGCTTCCTCCGACACGTGCGGCGACTCGAGTCCCTTGCGGTACCACTTGAGCGCCAGATCGCCGAAGTCCTTCTCCGCGAAGCACTGGCCCAGGAGCGAGCAGCACTCCACCAGGTAGCGGGGATCCTTGGCGGCCAGCTGGAACTCGCCGATCGCCTCGTCGATCAGCCCCATCTCACGGTAGGCGATACCCAGGTTGTAGTGGGTCTCGAACGCCTCCGGGGACAACACCTCCGCCATCCCCTGCTTGAAACCGTGCACGATCTCTTCGACCGTCTGAGCGCCGAGGGACGCATCGCCGTCCAGCGGATCCTGCTCGCCGAGCTCGAGCTCCAGCTCGGCAGCGAGATCGAAGAACTGCGACTCGCCTTCGGCCGCCACTGCGGCCGGCGCCGGATCGGCCTCCGGTTCCGCGTCGTCCAGCGACTCCAGCCACTCGTCCTCGGGCGCTTCGACCGCGGCCGCAGTGGCCGACTCGACGGGCACCTCGTCGACATCGGCGATCGCATCGGCCTCGACTTCTTCGCCGCCATCCGGCGGTGCGTCCACCAACAGCTCGCCTGGGATCTCGGCCTCGAGCGGCGCCGGTGGGATCAGCTTGGAGCCCTCGATCCGGTAGCCGTGATGCTCGAGATCGGCGACGATCTCGCGCCACTGAGCGCCGGCACCCGATGTCAGCGCCGCGCTCGCCGCCTCGGCGGCGAGCCGCACCACCTCGGCGTCGCGCCGGGCGTGCACTTCGATGTTGATCAGCCGGCGGTAAGCGCCCAGGTGCCCCGGCGCCAGCTCGAGCGCCCTCGCGAGCCTCCCCGCCGCCTTGGATTCGAGGCCATAGCCCGCCAGCGCATCCGCTTCGGCCAGGAGCTCCTCGACCCCGACCGCCGGCGTTTCCACGGCGGCAGGCTCGCTCGGAGCTTGCTCGGCGGGCGACGGCTCGGCGGGAGCCGGCTCCTCGATCTCCTCGAGCGCCTCGTCCAGTGTCGCCAGAGCTGCCACCTCTTCGGCGGCTTCCTCCGCGCGAGCCTGCTCCTCGGCCAGCACGGAGGCGTCGATCTCCGCCTCCTCGAGGAGCGAGTCGAGGGCTGCTTCATCTAGAGCCGCCGGCTCCACCGGAGCGGCCTCCACCGCGGTCTCGAACTCATCGAGCTCGATCTCGAACTCGGCACTCTCGACATCGGCCGGCTCGGGCTCCGACTCAGACACGGGCTCAGGCGACGCTTCAGGCGCAGCCTCCACGGTCTCCGGCCCGGGCTCTGCGTCCATCTCGAACTCGGGCGCCGCCTCGCTCTCAGCCGGAGCTTCGACCGCGTGCTCGACCGCAACCGGCTCCTCTGCCGCTTTGGCCTTCTCGAGCAGGGTGCGCGCGGTCGCGGCTTCGGGGTTGAGCTCCTCCGCCTTCACCAGGAACCGTTCCACCAGCTCGGGCCGGTCCACCGACTGCAGCTGCATGACGGCGTTCATCACGAACTTGAGACTCTCTGGGGCGGCCTCGATCGCCTGCTCGAACACCACCACCGCCTCGTCCGGGCTATCGGAGTCGAGCAGCGCAGTTGCGATGTCGCCGTAGACATCGAGCGCCTCGTCGAGCCGCCCGGCCTCCGCCAGCAGCTCGCCGAGGCGCACGCTCACCGACGTGTCGGACGGATTCTGCGCGACGAGCTTCTCGTAGACCGAGATCACCGCGGCGCCGTCTCCCTGCTGCTCGTAGTAGTCGGCAAGGATCTGGTACTGACCGCGGGCCTCGTTGGTCAGCCCTTGATGCTGGTAGAGCTCCGCCAGCCGTTCGTAGATCGGGATGCGCGTGGGATCGAGACGCAGGATCTTCTTGTAGATCGCGATCGCCTTGACGAAGAACCCCTCCTTCGAGAAGCGCTCGGCCGCCTTGGAGAAGAGGTCGGCCGCCTCGTCCACCCGATTCAACCGGGCGTAGAGGTCGCCCACCCGGTTCAGCGTCCGGGTATCGTCGGGCGCCTCTTTGAGCACCTGGTGCAGCTCCACGATCGCCGCCTCGAGCCGACCGCGCTGGACCAGCTTCTCGGCTTTCTGGAGACGCTTCTCGCGCCGGGTCGCCATCGGCTAGGCCTCCGCCCTCGGCAGGACCGACCGGAAGGTCAGCCGGTGGGACGGACACGGGCCGAAGTCCTTGAGCGCTTCGAGATGCTCAGGCGCGGCGTAGCCCTTGTGGCGCGCGAAACCGTAGTGCGGATAGCTCGAATCGAGCTCCTCCATCATCCGATCGCGCTCGACCTTGGCGACGATCGACGCGCAAGCGATGGCGTAGCTGAACGAATCGCCGCGCACGATCGGCAGGCAGGGGAAGCCTTGGCGCGCGAGCGGCACGGCGTCGACCAGGGCAACGTCGGGCACGATCGAGAGACCGTTCAGCGCTTGCACCATCGCCCTCTTGGACGCCTGCAGGATGTTGATCCGATCGATGATCGCCGGCGACACGGCGGCGACGCTCCAGTCGAGCGCACTGTCGCAGATCCAGGTCGCAAGCTGGCGGCGCGCTTCGGCGGTGAGCCGTTTGCTGTCGTCGACCCCAGGTACCGTCGTTCGCGGGTCGACGACCACCGCGGCCGCGACCACCGGTCCAGCCAGGCAACCCCGGCCGACCTCGTCAACACCGGCCTGGTTCGAATAACCGAGTTGATACAGCTTCTCCTCTACGCCGCGCAGCAGGCTCAGGCGGTAGGCCTCGGCCAGCAGCGGTTCCACGACCTCTTTCGGTTAGTTCGCTTTGCGGGCGGACTTCGCCTTCATGCGATCTTCGCGCCGCTCCTCGATCCGAGCGGCCTTGCCGCGCAGAGCCCTGAGATAGTAGAGCTTCGCGCGCCGCACGCGCCCACGGCGAACGACCTCGATCTTGTCGATCACCGGTCCGTTCAGAGGAAAGACGCGCTCGACGCCGATACCGCCGGACATCTTGCGCACCGTGAAGCTCTCCCGGGTGCCGTTGCCACGCCGGGCGATCACGACGCCCTGGAAGATCTGGATTCTCTCCTTGTCCCCCTCGACGACGCGCACGTGCACCTTGACGTTGTCACCGGCTCGAAAGTCGGGGACATCGGAGCGGAGATAGGGCTGCTCGAGTTCCGAAAGTCTGTTCATGAAATATGTCCTATATGGCTCCACGGACGGTTGAGCGCCCGCGTTATTCAGGGATGGAGATGGTACCACGATCGCAGCCGGAAGTCCGCCTAGCGGTCGGCTTCGCCGTCATCGGAACCGAGCAGGTCCGGACGACGACGCGCCGTCCTCTCGAGCGCCCGCTTCTGGCGCCAGCGCTCGATCGCCGCGTGATCGCCCGAGACCAGCACTTCGGGCACCTCGAGCCCCTCCACCACCCGGGGCCGGGTGTAGTGCGGAAAGTCGAGCCGACCATCGCGAAAGCTGTCGCGCTCGACCGAGTCCGCCAACCCGACCACCCCCGGCACCTGGCGCGACAGGGCCTCGATCAGGGCCATGGCCGGAACCTCGCCCCCCGACAGCACGTAGTCGCCGATCGAGACCTCGAGATCCACCACCAGTTCGCGTACCCGCTCGTCGACCCCCTCGTAGCGGCCGCACATCAGTAGCAGGTCACCGACCTGGGCCAGCTCGCGAACCAACCGGTCGTCGAGGCGCCGGCCCTGCGGCGAGAGGAGAATCCGTGTCACCTGTCGGTCGCCGCACAGCTCGCGCACCGCGCCCAGCCAGGGCGGCGCGCTCATCACCATGCCGCCGCCACCCCCGAACGGCTCGTCGTCGACCGTGCGGTGGCGGTCGGTCGTCCAGCGGCGCAGGTCGTGTACGTCGAGGCGTAGCAGACCGCCCTCGATCGCCCGGCCGATCAGGCTGGTGGCGGCGAACGGCTCGAACAGCTCGGGGAAGATGGTGACTACGTCGATCCGCATGTCTCGATCAGACCTTCAGGGAGGTCGAGCTCGATCCTCCGCCCGGGGATGTCGATCGCGACGATGAATGCCTTGACGAACGGGATGAGCAGCGTTCGGTCGCCATCGACGACCTCCAGCAACAGACCGCCGCCGTCCTCGATCACCCCGGAAACCGGCCCCAGAGTACCGCCGACCCGGTCGACGCAGACACAGCCGGCAAGCTCGAAGTAGTAGAACTCGCCTTCGGGAGCGCTCGGCGTGAGCTCGCGGCGAACCTCGAGAGTGGCGCCGCGCAGCGGCTCGACATCGTCTCGGTCATCGAAGCCGACGAAGCTCACACGCAGCGAGTCGCCGTGCGGGGCAGCCTGCGCGACTTCGACCGGCCGGCGCCGCCCGTCGGCGGTGACCAGATCGAGCACGCTACCGGGCGCGAAGCGCTGCGGCACGTCGCTCAGCGCTTCGATCAGCAGCCCACCATGGACCCCGTGGGGACGCCGCACGCGGCCGACCTCCACGAACTCAGGGAGCGGCGGCAGGGTCGAGTCGTCGGACGCGTTCAGTCGAGGATCTCGAGCTCGTACTCGGTGTCCCGCTGGGTCTCTCGCGAAGCCAGCACGCAGCGCAGAGCGCGAGCCGTACGTCCCTGGCGGCCGATTACCTTGCCCAGGTCGTCCTCCGCCACCGTCAGGTCGAGCTTGACGCCGACCTCGTCCCGCAACTCCTCGACGAACACCTCTTCGGGCTGGTCGACCATCAGCTTGACGAGCTCGGTCAGCTGCTCGCTCACCCGGGACATCGTCAAGCGGACTTCCGCTGGTGATTCAGCAGCTTGGCGACCGCCGGCGAGGCCTGGGCCCCCTGGGCGATCCAGTGCTCGGCGCGCGCTACGTCCAGTGTCGCGGCCTCGGGATCACCCTGCGGATCGTAGTGACCGAGCTCCTCGACCGCGTTCGCGGTCGGAACCTTGCGCGAGTCCGAAACCACGACTCGATAGTAGGGTCGATTGCGATTACCCATTCGGCGAAGCCGAAGTCTCAACATTGCAGTATCTCCAAAGTGTTACCTGCCCCAGGTGAGGGGAACGGCGGGCTAGCCCGAGCGGGCGATTGTAGCAGATCTGGCCTGCCTCTCTCACCAGCTCACTACTGCGCAACCGTAGGTGCCTGAATCTGCGAGACTTCGCTCGATCGGATGTCCTCGCCGCAAGATTAGCGCCCCATCACCTTCTGCATCCAGCCACCGCGCATCCCCTTCATCATCTTCTTCATCGCTCGGTACTGCTTGAGCAGCTGATTCACCTTCTGCACCGAGGTTCCGGAGCCGCGGGCGATGCGCTTGCGCCGGCTGCCGTTGAGGATCCGCGGGTTGCGCTTCTCCTGACGGGTCATCGAGTTGATGATCGCCTCGGTCTGGCGCAGCTGGCCCTCGTCCACCGACGACGGGTCGAGGCCCTTGAGCGGCCCCGCCTTGGGCAGCATCTGAAGGACCTGCGACAGCGGCCCCAGCTTGCGCATCTGACGCAGCTGGTCGCTCAGATCCTCGAGGTTGAACTCGCTGCTCGCGATGCGCTTGGCGAGCCGCTCGCTCTCGTCGCGGTCGAGCCCCTGCTCGGCCTTTTCGATCAGCGTCAAAACGTCGCCCATGCCGAGGATGCGCGAGGTCATGCGCTCGGGACTGAACGTCTCGAGATCCTCGAGCTTCTCGCCCGTGCCGACGAAGCGGATCGGCACCTTGGCGACACTGCGGATCGACAGCGCCGCGCCGCCGCGCGCATCGCCGTCGAGCTTGGTCAGGATGACGCCGGTCAGCTCGAGCGCCTGCGAGAACTCGGTCGCGCTCTTGACCGCGTCCTGCCCGGTCATGGCGTCAGCCACGAACAGAATTTCGCCCGGCGACACGGCCTCGGCAAGCTCCTGGATCTCCGCCATCAGCTCCCTATCGACGTGCAGCCGGCCTGCGGTGTCGATCAGCACCACGTCGTTGCCGCGATCTCGCGCGACCTTGAGGGCGCGCCGCGCGACCGCGATCGGGCTGTCCTCACCCGGTTCCGGGCCGACCACCGGCACGCCGACCTGGGCGCCGACCTGCTGCAGCTGCTCCACCGCCGCCGCGCGCTGGAGATCGCACGCCACCAGCAGCGGGTGGCGCCCCTTCTCGGCCAGCCGGCGAGCCAGCTTGCCTGAGGTGGTGGTCTTTCCCGAGCCCTGCAGGCCGCACATCAGGACCACCGTGGGATGTCCGTCGACCTTGAGCTCGGCCCCCTCCTCACCCAGCAGCGTCACCAGCTCGTCGCGGACAATCTTGATGACCTGTTGAGCCGCGCTCAGGCTCTGGAGCACCTCCTGGCCGACCGCGCGCTCCGAGACCCGCTGCACGAACGCCTTGACGACCTTGAAGTTGACGTCGGCCTCGAGCAGCGCCATGCGAATCTCACGAAGCGCGCCGCGCAGCACGTCCTCTGAGACCCGTCCTTCGCCCTTGAGTTGCCGGAAGACGCCCTGCAGGCGTTCCTGGAGACCATCGAACATGGCGGGAGGATATCCTCTCCTGATGCCGAATCCACGCCGCCGGGCCAAGATCGTCGCCACCTTCGGGCCCGCCAGCTCCGAC
>JAJCXP010000382.1 GCA_029263375.1 Acidobacteriota bacterium
TTGTTGCGGGCAGTCAGCGCGACCTCCAGGATCGGCGCGATGCGCACCGCGTCCTCGAAGAACGCCTCGTAGAAGTCGCCCATCCGGTAGAGCAGGACGGCATCGGGATGCTCCGCCTTGACCTCCAGGTAGTGCCGCAGCATTGGGGTCAATTGCGCGGATCTGGGCATGTCCGCGCAGTATAGCGACTCATCGGCGGCCATCCTGGCGGTCGACAGCGCCTCGCCGCGAATTAGTGTCGCGGTCGGCCGGGCGGGCCGCGCGGCGGCGCAGCGCGTGGCGGGGTCGGGACGCGCCTCACCGAGCCTTCTTCGGCTGATCGACGAGGTCCTGTCCGAAACCGGCATTGCGCCGGAAGAGCTCGGCGGCCTGATCGGAATCCGGGGACCCGGCAGCTTCACCGGGCTGCGGGTGGGCCTCGCGACCCTCCTCGGGATGCACCGCAGCCTGGGTCTGCCGGCGACCGCCCTGCCGACCTTCGACGGCCTCGCCTGGCAGGCACGCTCGTCAGAAGGTCCGGTCCTGACCGTGGTCGACGCACTCCGTGGCCAGTGGTTCAGTCAGCTGTTCACGCCCGGTGAGGTGCCCGAGGCCCTCGAGGAGCCAACCTTGCGCACCGCGCCCGAGCTCGCCGCCACCGGAGCTCGCACCCTGATCGGCTTCGGCCTCGAAGCGCTCGACGGCGCCATCCCCGGCGCCGAACGGGTCGAAGCGAGCCCCCTTGCACCCTCCCTGATCGAACGCGTCGCGATCGGCGACATCAACTGGGACCCGATGCCCCTGACCGAGCCGCTCTACCTCCGCCCCGCCGCGACCACTCCCCCAAAGCGCAAATAGACAGGGACAGGCACTCTTGTCCTTGGAGGGCGAAATGGATGCCTGTCCCATTTTTGTCCCACTCCCCGAAGCATAGGCGCGGCGGGACGGGCAGGTGTCTCTCCGTGGTCTGGTTTCCGCTGCACGAACGTGCGAGGACAAACCAGACCACGGAGAGACACCTGCCCGTCCCGTCTCCTCGACTACTGCTTGAACCCCACCATTCCGAAGTCCTGGTAGCCGAACAGGAGCTGGTCGAGGCGGTCGCGCAGGCGGTTGATGCCGTCGACGACCGGCCTGAGATCGTCGGTCACCTCGCCGGCGGAGATCTGCGGCAGGCGGTCGCTCTCGGCGAACGGCTGGAGATCGAGCTGGACGACCGGCTCGAAGCCGGCCAGTTCGTAGGTCAGCTTGAGGCTCGCCGGATGGACCGGACGGCGGTGGGTCGGGTCGAGCCAGAAGTTGCGAGCCGCGACCACGACCGAGAGCGGATTCGGCGTCTCCAGGATCAGCGCTCCGCCGGGTCGAAGGGCGCGCCACGCGAGCCGCACGAGACGATCGAGCGACTCCGCAGGCAGATGCTCGATGACGTGGAACGAAACCACCGCCCCCAGACTCTCCTCCTCGGTCTGCGCCAGCGCCTCGAACAGGTCGCCCTGAGCGGCTTCGAGCCCCTTCTCCCGGCACTGCGCCACCATCTCCGCGCTGCTGTCGACCCCCCTGCCTTCGATGCCCTGGTCGCGCAGGATCTCGAGCGACTCGCCGCGCCCACAGCCCAGATCGAGCACCGGCGAGCGGCTCTCGAGATAGCCCAGATAGGGGCGCAGCCGTTGGCGGATCTCCTGCTGGGAGCCGCGGAAGAGCCGCTCGAGCTCGACGTACCCCTGCTCCTGCGAAGCGCGCACCAGCGGCTCGGCCTTGCCGCTGTCGGCCACCGCGAGCAACGCCTCCATGCGACTCCAGAGGTCGCGACTCTGTCGGCGGTAGCGGGTCATCTTCTGGTCGACGCGCGCGAATAGAGCGTCGGTGTGGCGATTGATGTCGTCGAGTCCCTCGTCCTTGAAGCCTTCGAGCACCACCAGTCGGTCGGCGTGGGACTCGAGATATTCGAGGTGCTGGTCGCGCAGCTGAACCACGTCCGCCTGGAACGCCTCGAAGTCCTTGTGCGATTGGCGCAGATCGCGCAGAAGCTCGGCCTGGGTCTTCTGGAGATCCTGGGCGACACTCTCGATCCTCTGCGCCAGCTCCTCGTGGACCGGGCCCTCCAGGCGATCGATGCGCTCCGGCAGGCCAGCCATCTGATCGGTCTGGCGCTCGAACCGGCGCTCGGCTTCGAGGTTGTAGAGACGCTGCCGCTCCCAGAGGTCGTTCTGCGGCGTCCTGACCAGCGACCGGAAGAACTTCTTGAAGGCGACGATCAACCAGCCGAGGCCCTTGCGGTGGCTCTCGATCGGCAGCGCGCGGTCGCGTTCCCAGACCTCACGCCAGTCATCGAATCCGGCGGGCGTTTGCGACTCGGGCGAACGATCTTCAGCCGACATCTGGTGTCCGATGCGTGTCGTGGGTCATCGACTCGACGTGGGAAAAGCGTCCCGATCCGCGGGGGGACGGCCCGTTCGCATTCGCGGCACGATACCACGCGGCCTCGCCCTACTCGGGCGCCACGACCTCCACCGACCCCGCCGCGAGCGGCGTTCCGACCCAACCTGCGAACGGCTCGACGCCGCCGGCGGTGAGGTCGAGCAGCAATCGGTAACGACCGACCTCGGCTGGCCAGACGAGCTCGACTCGGAGCTCAATCTGCTGATCCTGGTCAACGGTCTCCGAAATCTCCGTGAACGCCGCCGCGGGCGGCGCGCTCCCGCCTTCGGATTCGTCCTCGATCCGATGTGACAGATGGATCGGCACGTCGGCGTCGCTACGCCAGGGTCGGAGTCCCCGATTGATCAGGGTCATCACGAGCGTCTCGGTCGAGCCGGCCAACGCGAGCTCAGGCAGCTTCAGATCCATCACCTCGTAGGCGAAAAACTTGCTGGCCAGCCGGTACGGCCCGAGGTAGCGCAGATCCGCCTCGCCGCCCGGCTCCCCCGCCGCCTCCAACGAGAGCCGGATCGAGTGCGCCCGCCACGGCTCGTCGGTCCACCAGAAACCGTGACGCCGCCACGCGGGCGCGGCGACGATCTCCACCAGCCCGCGGGCTCCCTCCGGGTGCGGCTCGAGCTCGACCCTCTGCTGGCCGCGCCAATCGCGGTAGACCAGGGTGGCCTCGGGACGGTCGACGAGCGCCAGGAATCTCAGGATGCCGCTCGGTCGCGGCGTCGCCAGCAGGATCTCGGCCGGCGGCGCGCCCGACGTCAGATGGAACCCGTGCTCGCCGGAGCGGGCGTTTCGATCCGTGAAACGCAGGAACTCGTCCGAATAATAGCGGTCCTCGCGGGTCTCGATCGCCAGCGCGGTCGATTCGTACGGGAACAGCCGGAACGCCCCCGCGTAGGCGTGGCTCTGGCTCGAGTAGGGCCGACCCTGCTCGCGCTGGATCGACTCGAACGCCCAGTAGAACAGCACCCCCGACAGCGCCCAGACCCCGATCAGGAGACCGGTCTTCGGAGGTCTGCGCAGGGCCGGAAGCAGGAGGCCGTAGGCGGGCAGAAAGTAGCGATTGCCGACGAACGCGGCGCCGCCGAAGTAGTTCTCGGGCATCCAGATCAGGTAGAACACGGCCGTCGCGGCGGCGCCAGCGAGCAGGGCCAGGCGCGCCCTGCCGCCGCCGAGCGCGGTCCCGAAGAGAATCAGCGCTGCCGGGAGGTAGATCAGCAGCCCGGTATGGCGGCCACCCAGAAAGTAGAGGCCGGCGTAGGCGGTGGTCCGGGGCCGCACGCTCGGCACCACGCCCAGCCGCTGGGTGGCGCGCCCCGCCACGAACTGCTCGCGCGCGCGCTCGCTTCCCTCTCCCACCGGGTAGCCGGTCTCTACGTTGAACGTCGCGCGCTCGGCTCGGTACGGGTTGGCGCCGATGACGAGATTGAAGGCGAGCAGGTACGCGATTGCGAAGCCACCCATCGCGCCCGCGCCGAGCCAGACCGCGCCTCGTAGGCGCCCCGAGAGCGCGACCGCGCCGACCACCGCCAGCACCAGAAGCGCGTTCGGCAGCCGCATCGAGATCAGGAAGCCGAGCAGCAGGCCGGCGCCCAACGGCCCCACAACTCGCCACCACCGCGACTCGTAGTTGCGCAGCGCCAGCGTGCCTCCCGCCATGGCAAGCGCCATCTGCAACGCGTCCGAAGTCGTCCAGGCGATCTGGGCAAGCACGGCCCCGGCGGCCGCGAAGGTGACGATCGTCAGTGCCCAGGCACCCCGCTCGTGGGTCCGCCGCACACTCACCCAGAAGAGCCACAGCGCCGCGATCACCGCAAGAGCGTTGAATGCGGTCATCCCGGCCCGGCCGAACAGTCGATACGCCGGCGCGGCCAGCAGCGGGTAGAGCACCGGCTTGGAATAGAAGATCCACTGCTTGCCGGCGCGCTGCAGGATGACGCTCTTTCGGGCCGCGCTGTCAGCCGCTTCGAGGCGTTCGCGGTCCTCGACAGTGAATCGGAGGTCCCCGTCCAGGCTCAGACTCTCGGCCATCGCCAGGAATGTGCTCTCATCGCCGGCGACCACCCTCCAGGAGTCGCGCCCGTGAGCCAGCAGCAGCGAGGCGACGACGGTCAGAATCGCGAGAAGAAGCGCAATTCCTTCGAGTCGGCGATCGGAGTGGGACGGGCTCGGCACTCTGTCGCGGGATGCTACGCGAACTTTCGAGCCGGGGCGAACCCACGATTCTTGATCGCCGCTTGGGCCGGTGCTATCGTTCAATCTCCGCTGCATGAGAACCCTCGAACTGACGACCCGCGCGCTCTACTCCAGCGGGGTCGCCGTGTACGCCCATGTGCGCAACCTGGACCAGAGGAGACCCAACCGATGAGCCAGAACAACAGTCTGAAGCAGGAGCTGCTCGACACCGACGACGAGTACCGCCGCCTCTTCGAAGAGCATCAGAACTACGAGAGCCGGCTGGAGACGCTCCACGACAAATCCTTCTTCTCCGAGGAAGACGAGCAGGAGGAGAAGAGAATCAAGCTTCAGAAGCTGCGGCTCAAAGACCGAATGCAGGTCATCCTGCGAGCGCACAGAGAGACCGGCGTCCCGGCCAACCCGGTCTAGCCGTCCGCGCTTTCCACACGGATTCGACGAGAGTGGGCCCCGCCCGCTTCCGCAGTCCTCTTTCATCCACTCTCCGCGCCTGCTAATGACCTTCGCCAAGGAAGCCTGGCCGTTCGTCCTGCCGTTCGCGCTGGTGGCGGTCGTGGCGCTGACTCTCCAGCGGCCCCGTCTGGCGGCGGTCGCCGCGGTGGTCGGCCTGATTGTCCTGCTCTTCTTCAGAATCCCGGCGCGCGCGTCGACGGCACCCGTGAACGCGGTTCTCGCACCGGCCAACGGCAAGATCACGGCGATCGGGCGGGTCGAGAACCCCGAGTTCGGCACCGGCGAGTTCCACCACATCGTCACCTTCCTGTCGGTCTTCAACATCCACGTGCAGCGAGCGCCGGCGGACGGCAAGGTCGCGGCGAGCAGTCACCGCCCCGGGCGCAAGGTGGCCGCCTTCCGCCCGGACGCCGGCGACGTCAACGAAAGCCAGCTCTCCGTCTTCACCACGCCCAACGGAGACACAATCGCCATGCGCCAGATCGCGGGTCTGCTCGCGCGCCGGGTGGTGACCTATCTCGGCGTGGGCGACATCGTCGAGCGCGGCGAGCTGATCGGACTGATCAAGTTCGGCTCCCGTGTCGACCTCTACCTGCCCGCGAGCTACCACCTGAGGATCGAAGAGGGCCAGACGGTGCACGAAGGAGAAACCGTGATGGCCGAGGCGGTTACCGACAACGGAGCGGCAGGCTCATGAGTCGCGTCGGCCTGATCGGCTCCTCCACCCTGCTCGGCGCCGAGCTCAAGACCGAGCTCGGCAAGCGGAGCGACCTGTGGAGCGATATGAAGCTCCTGACCTTCGATCAGGAGAATCTCGGCAAGGTCTCCGAGATCGAAGGCGCCGCCACCTTCGTCACCGCCGTCTCGCCCGAGACTCTCGACGGCCTCGATCTGGTCGTCGTTGCGGGCGAGAGGGCGGTGGGACGGGATCTCGAGGCCGAGATCCCAGGCAAGGCGATCGTCATCGTCGTGTCGCCAGACTCCTGCCCGAAGGAGGGCGTGCGACTGGTCGAGGGCGTCAATCTCGCCGACGGCAAGCTACCCGATTCGGCCCTCGGCCGGCGGCTGCTGGTCAGCCCGCAGCCGGCGGCGATCGTCCTTTCGCTGCTGCTCCACTCGGTGCGCGAGCTGGGCGCCGTCCGCGCCGACGGTCACCTGCTGCTGCCCGCCTCGAGCCGCGGCCAGGACGGGCTCGACGAGCTCCTCGCCCAGAGCCGCGGTCTGCTCGCCTTCCAGCCGGATCTGCCGCGCGAGATCTTCGGTCGGCAGCTGGCGTTCAATCTGCTGCCGTCGATCGCGTCGTCGCGAGCGGTCCTCGACGACGTCACCGCCGCGCTCGAGAACGCCCCGAACCTCTCTGTAAAGCTCTCTCTGGCATCCATCTTCCACGGCTGCGCCCTCGAACTTCACCTGGCCTTCGAGGATGACTCCGGCCTCGATGCGGTGCGCGAGGCGCTCGGTGCCAGCGCTTTCCTGAACCTCGCCGACGACAGCGGCCTCGGCCCGATCGACTCGGCCGGCCGCGACGACATCCAGATCTCCTGCCTGGCTCCAGACGGCAGCGAGCGGCAGGGAGGCTACTGGCTGAGCGCGTTCTTCGACAACCTGAGCCGCGGCGGAGCGCTCAACGCGGTCGCGATCGTCGAGGCGCTGTCGACGCTCAAGACCCACTGACGACGGCCCGAGCCGGGCGTCGCTGGCCTACTCGGCGCCGTTCTCGGCCGGGCGCTCAGGCAGCATCCCCTCGCGTGAGAGGTACTCCTCGACCGCCAACAGATTGTCGTCGCCCGCTCGCTGGACCACCTGGAGCAGCTCCTCCATGGTCGTCACCTCCTCGAACTGCTCCTCAACGAACCAGTCGAGGAACCTGAGGGCGATGTAGTTCGACTCCTCCTTGCCGATGTCGACCAGCCCGTAGATCTGAGCGGTGACCTCCCGCTCCCAGTCGAGCGCCGCCTGAACCGCGTCGGCCGCCGAGGAGAACTCGCTGCGCGGCTCCACGATCTGCGGAATCCGCAGCGGACCGCCCGCATCGACGACGAAGTTGACGAACTTCATCGCGTGGTCGCGCTCCTCGTCGGATTGGCGATAGAAGAAGCGAGCCAGACCGCCGAGCCCTTCCCCGTCGAAATACGCGGCTATCTGGATGTACTGCATCGACGCACCCATCTCATTGCCGACCTGCTGGTTGAAGGCGTCGAATATCTTTTGACTTCCAAGGGACATCGGTACTCCTCCTACGCGATAACTACCACACCGTGGCAGCCGGCGCCACCGGATCGGCGTATTCGACAAGGAAGCCGACCGCATCTCGGCTGCGTATGACCGATGGAAGGATATGCGGCCCCTGGTTGTTATATTCCGCGCCTACCAGTCACATGTCCACCGAACAGGAGAAAGAATCCCGAATGGGTAACGATCAACAGGCCGAGACGGTGCACGACGTCGTCATTCTGGGCTCCGGACCGGCCGGATTCACCGCGGCTCTCTATGCTTCTCGCGCGAATCTCCAGCCACTGCTGCTGGAGGGCAACCAACCGGGTGGCCAGCTGACGATCACCACCGACGTCGAAAACTACCCGGGCTTTCCCGAGGGCATCCTCGGGCCGGAGCTCATGGACGACATGCGCAAGCAGGTGCGGCGCTTCGGCACTTCGTGCAAGTTCGAAGCGGCAACCGGTGTCGATTTCGACAGCCGGCCGTTCCGGGTCACCACCGACGAGGGGAGCTACCTCGCCAAGACGGTGATCGTCGCCACCGGCGCCAGCGCCAAACAGCTCGGCATCGAGTCGGAGAGCCAGCTGATGGGCTACGGCGTCTCGGCGTGCGCCACCTGCGACGGCTTCTTCGTCAAGGGCAAAGAGCTGGTGATCGTCGGCGGCGGCGACACGGCGATGGAAGAGGCGACCTATCTGACCAAGTTCGCCACCAAGGTCACTGTGGTCCACCGGCGCGACGAGCTCCGCGCCTCGAAGATCATGCAGGAGCGCGCCTTCAAGAACGACAAGATCGCGTTCGAGTGGAACAAGACCGTGGTCGAGATCCTCGGCAGCCGCGCCGACGGCGTGCACGGTGTCGTGCTGCGCGACGAGAAGACCGGCGAGACCTCCGAGTTTCCCTGCCAGGGGGTGTTTATCGCCATCGGCCATCAGCCGAACACCGAGATCTTCAAGGACAAGCTCGACATGAACGAAGTCGGCTACCTGCTGGCCGACGAGCCGAGCAGTCGCACGAACATCGAGGGGGTGTTCGCGGCCGGCGACGTGGTCGACCCGACCTATCGGCAGGCGGTCACCGCCGCCGGCATGGGATGCAAGGCGGCGATCGACGCCGAGCGCTGGCTCGAGGCGCAGGACTGATGGCGGCACGAGCCGCCACCCTCGGCGAACTACGTGCTTCCGGCTATCGCTCGCGCACCGTCAAGCAGGAGATCCGCGACAATCTGAGGCGTCGCCTGGCCGCCGGCGAAACGCTCTTTCCCGGCATCCTCGGCTATGAGCGCACGGTGATCCCAGGGGTTGTCAACGCGCTGCTCGCCCGGCACGACTTCATCCTCCTGGGTCTGCGCGGCCAGGCCAAGAGTCGGCTTCTGCGATCGCTCGTCGATCTACTGGACGAAGAGCTGCCGGTTCTGGCGGGCACCGAGCTCAACGACGATCCTCTCGACCCGGTCTCGACCACCGGTCAGAAAATGGTTGCCGAGCTCGGAGACCAGGCGCCGGTCGAGTGGCTGCCGCGCGCCGCGCGCTACAGCGAGAAGCTGGCGACCCCTGACGTCTCGATCTCGGATCTGCTCGGCGACATCGACCCGATCAAGGCTGCGACCCGCAAGCTCACCTACGCCGACCCCGAGGTGATCCACTTCGGCATCGTGCCGCGCACCAACCGCGGCATCTTCGCGATCAACGAGATCCCCGACCTGATACCCCGCATCCAGGTCGGGCTGCTCAACCTCCTCGAGGAGCGTGACCTGCAGATCCGCGGCTTTCCGGTCCGGATTCCGCTCGATCTTCTGATGGTGTTCTCCGCCAACCCGGAGGACTACACGAATCGCGGCAGCATCATCACGCCGCTCAAGGATCGGATCTCCTCGCAGATTCTCACCCACTATCCGCACGAGCTGGAAACGGCCCGCGAGATCACCCGCCAGGAGGCTTGGACCGACCGCGACAGCCCGGTGCGGCTAACCCCGGAGTTCGAGCGCCTGGTCGAAGAGATCACCTTCGCGGCGCGCGAGAGCGAGCTGGTCGATCAGACCTCGGGCGTCAGCGCTCGCGTGTCGATCTCGGCGCTGGAGCTGCTGGTCTCGAACCTCGAGCGCCGCGCACTCACCACCGGAGAAGATCCGGTTCACCCGCGCTTGTGCGACCTCAACATGCTGCTGCCCGCTCTGACCGGCAAGGTCGAGATGGTCTACGAGGGCGAGCAGAAGGGCGTCGAGGTGGTCTCGCGCCAGATCATCGGCGAAGCCGTGCGTAAGCTGTTCGAGGAGCGCTTCCCGCCGGTCGGCCGCGAGGTCGGCAGCGGTAGCGAGGACGACACCGGCCCCTACTCGCCGATCACCACCTGGTTCGCCGCCGGCAACGAGCTCCAGCTATCCGATGAGCAGTCGTTCGAGGAGTTCGTCGCGGCGCTCGAGGGCGTCGAGGGACTGATGCCTCTCGCCGAAGGGCACGCGCGGGATCCGCACGAGCGCGCGTTCCTCGCCGAGTTGCTCCTCGAGGGGTTGCACCAGTCGTTGAAACTAGGACGGGAGGACCTCGACAGCGGTGTCAGCTACAAGGAGTTGATCAAGCTCCAGCTGCTCAAGCCGCATCGCGGCCCGACCCGAGAGGTGAACTGAATCGCGCCATCGCTACTTCCACCTCGATCCTGAGCTCCTGCGGGCCCTGGCGGCCGGCATGGATCTCATGCGCCTGTTCAACCAGCTGCTGCTGGCGGCGGGCGGCGACGTCGAGGAAACAATGGAGTGGCTGCGCTACCTTCAGGAGCAGGGCTACATCGGCGAGGGCCTCGATCTGGACGCCTTCTTCGAAGAGCTCGAGCGCCAGCGTATGGTGGAGCGCGCCAGCGACGGCAGCCTGTCGCTCAGCAGCACCGGTGAGCGCCGTATCCGGCGCAGCGCCTTCGAAGAGATCTTCAGCGACCTCGCCAAGGGCGGCATCGGGTATCACGCGGTGCGCGCCGAGGGCGAGGGCGTCGAGCAGCTGCCCGAGCGCCGTGCCTACGAGTTCGGCGACGACCTCCATCGGATCGATTCGACCGCCTCGGTGCACAACGCTCTGCGCCGCACGATGGGTAGGCTCGAGTTCCAGGAGAGCGATCTCGAGGTCTACGAGACCGAGCACCTGTCCGCCTGCGCCACGGTGGTCGCGATCGACATCAGCCACTCGATGATCCTCTACGGCGAGGACCGGATCACGCCCGCCAAGAAGGTCGCGCTGGCGCTCACCGAGCTGATCACCACGAAGTACCCCAAGGACTCGCTCGGCGTGCTGCTGTTCGGCGACCGCGCCGAGCGCGTCGAGCTGTCGGAGCTACCCTACGTCCAGGCCGGTCCGTTTCACACCAATACCCGCGAAGGCCTGCAGATGGCCCGTTCGATGCTTGCTCGCAAGAAGCAGCCGAACAAGCAGATCTTCTTGATCACCGACGGCAAGCCCTCGGCGATCACCGACGGCGACAACATCTACAAGAACCCGTTCGGCCTCGACATGAAGATCGTCACCGCGACCCTCGAGGAAGCCGATCTCTGCCGGCGCCAGGGCGTGGTGATCACGACCTTCATGCTGGCGACCGACGCGATGCTGACCGAGTTCGTCGAGCGGCTGACCCAGGTGAACCGCGGGCGGGCGTACTTCGCATCGCCCTACGATCTGGGCGAGTTCATCCTCGCGGACTACATCAAGAACCGGCGCAAGCGGGTTCGGTAGGGCTCTCCTGCACACAAGAAATGGACGATCGTTCCTGCCAATCCGTCAGCGTCCTCCTGCACGCCTGGCGGCAAGGTGATGACGCAGCGTTCGAGTCGCTGGTGCCCCTCGTCTATGACGAGCTGCGGCGCCTGGCCCGGGCGCAGATGCGTCGCGAACCGCTGAACCACACGCTGCAGCCCACCGCGCTGGTGCACGAGGCCTACGCGCGCCTGGTCGAGGCCGACCTCGATTGGCAGGACCGTACCCACTTCATGAGTATCGCGGCCGGCGTCATGCGTCGTGTCCTGATCGACCATGCGCGCCGCAAGCGGGCGGCGAAACGGGCCGGGGACCAGGTGCGTGTGCCCCTCACCGACCTGCCGGGCGCGGAGCAGGCGGCGGTCGCGGATGTGCTGGCGCTCGACGAAGCGCTACGGCGTCTCGCCAAGCACGATGAACGTCAAGCTCGGATCGTCGAGCTCCACTACTTCGGCGGGCTCACCTATCCGGAGATCTGCGAGATAGTCGGCGTGTCCCAGGCCACCGTTGAGCGCGACATGCGCCACGCTCGAGTCTGGCTACAGCGCGAGCTGTCGCCGTAGTGGCTCGCGACAAAGAAAAAGCCCCCGCCCACCTGGGGACGGGGACCCTGCGGCCGCCGAGGATCACATGGGTTCAGGCGATCGGCAGAAGGCCTTCCGGCGGCGTGAGAACGAAGTAGAAGCTGGCGAGCTTCCACTCTCCGTTGACGCGCTTGCAAACGCAGATGCAGCGACCCACGACCGGCGCCGAACCCTCGGCACTCGGATCGATCAGCGAGAGGGGAAGCTCCACCGGCAGGCGCTCGCCGTCGGCATCGGTCAACGACCCCAACCCCTCGAAGTTGAACGTGAAATAGGCCACGTTGCCCGAGGCCTGCCCACTGAACGGGAGGTGGATGAAGTCGTAGGTGCCGTCGCCGCCGTTGACCTGGTCGGCGATCATCATCAGGGCCTGGGTGTCCTTGAGCGCCTGGGCGTACTCCAGCCGGCTCAACGACGTCGGAGAGTACCCGAGGACGTCCGTGGCGTGGCCCAGACCGGTCACACCGATGAAGTCGTCGACCATGTACGGGGTGAGACGCGCCGCAAGCGACTCCGTCGACTCGTTCTGGGCGACGTACTCGCCGCTGTCGTCCCGAGCGTTCAGTACACTCTCGTAGCCGACGATCGCCGCGAACGCCTGTCCCAGGGGGCTTCTCTCCCCGCCCGCCTCGGTGGCGAAGCCGGCGGCGGCGACCGCGAACAGTGCGCTGGCGCAGATCAACGTGAGAGCGATCGAGCGGGTAGAATGATTTCTGGTCATTTTGTTCTTCTCCGTTACTTGAGGGGCGAATCGCGTTTCGTCCCGGTTTCGGGTGAGGTCGCCGAATCGGCGGCTTCTACACAGGTATGCGCAGTTCCGACAGATCTCCCCTCACGCACCGGACGCCTGGCCTGAAGACCGAATGAAACAGAGGGAGCTGGAGCGCTTTCGCCGAGTACGTGAGATTTTCGACCTGGTCGTGGAGGCGCCGCCCGAGAAACGCGCGGCCCTGCTGACCGAACTGTGCACCGGCGATCCGGAGCTCCGGAGCGAGGTCGAGGGGCTCCTGACACTGGACGGCCCGGGGGTCGCCACCGGCCTTGGGCAGGCAGTCGACGCGGCCGCTCGAGATCTCATCGGAAGCGGCGACGGGCTCTCGGAACCGGGCTCCGAAACGGCGTCCTACCGCCTCGACAGTGGCGACCGGATCGGCCGCTACGTCGTCGAGTCGCACCTCGGACGGGGCGGAATGGGCGAGGTCTACCTTGCCCGAGATCTCGACCTCGGCCGCCAGATCGCGCTGAAACTTCTGCCCGCGGATCTTGCCGAGGACACCGAGCGGGGCGCCCGATTTCGGCGCGAAGCCCGAGCGCTCGCCGCGCTCAACCATCCGGGGATCGTCACGATCCACTCGATCGAGGATTTTCAGGGATCGCCCGTCCTCACAATGGAGTTCATCCAGGGGGAGACGCTCGAGCAGAGGATCCCCGCCGGCGGCCTGTCGCTCTCGGACTTTGTCGAGATCGCGGTGGCGTTGGCCGACGCAGTCTCCGCGGCACACGAGCGCGGGATCGTGCACCGGGACCTCAAACCCACGAACGTGATGATCACGTCCACCGGGGGGGTCAAGGTCCTGGATTTCGGCCTAGCCAAAGCCGCGGCCTCGGACGCCACACCCCAGCTCGGCACGGGATCCGTGTCGACC
The DNA here is from genome assembly GCA_029263375.1 of Acidobacteriota bacterium. Taxonomy (GTDB): domain Bacteria; phylum Acidobacteriota; class Thermoanaerobaculia; order Multivoradales; family JAHEKO01; genus JAHEKO01. The sequence continues at coordinate 13,246 of JAJCXP010000382.1, forward strand.
GAGTCCCAACTGACGGTCGGGGGAACCATCCTGGGCACGACCGGCTACATGTCCCCCGAGCAGGTTCGCGGCGCCTCACTCGACCCACGATCGGACCTCTTTTCCCTCGGCGTCGTTCTCTACCAGATGCTCGCCGGCGAGCGGCCCTTCCACGGCGAGACCGCGATCGAGCTCATGACCTCGATCCTTCGTGACCAGCCCACTCCGGTAGTCGATCGGCGTCCCGATCTCCCCTCTCGCCTCGGGAGAATCGTCGACCGGTGTCTGGAGAAACGGCGTCGAGACCGCTACCAGACCTCGCTCGAACTCCGTGACGAACTGCGCGATCTGCACGCCGAGGTCCCGACAACGGAGCGCTGGGACTCACCCGCTCCGCCAGCGCCAGAGAGCAGCGGATCGCGTGTCCGAGCGGCGAGCGAGGGCTTCTGGGTCGCGGTGCTTCCATTCCGGTTCAGGGGCTCAGATCCGGCCATGGCGAGTCTGGCCGAGGACTTCACCGAGGAGATCGTCACCGGTCTTTCGCGATTCTCCTACCTCCGAGTCATCGGCCGGAGCTCGACCCAGCGCTTCACTGATCAAGCTGTGGACGTGCGAGATCTCGGCGCCGAGCTCGGCGCTCGCTACGTCATGGAGGGAAGCGTCCGCCAGGCGGGTACCACGGTGCGCATCGCTGTCCGTCTGGTGGAGACCGGTTCCGGAAGCAGCCTCTGGGCCGAGACCTACGACCGGCCGTTCGACGGGAACCGGATCCTCGAGCTGATCGACGACCTCGTGCCGCGGATCGTCTCCACCGCCGCCGACATGCACGGGGCGCTGCCGCGCACAATGAGCGAGGCTCTCCGCGGTCGAGACCTCGATCATCTGAGCGCCTACGAGGCCGTGTTGCGGAGCTTCGGCTACGTCGAGCGCCTCACCGCCGAGGAGCACGCTCAGGTGCGGACGCTGATGGAGCGCACCGCCGAACGCGCGCCCAACAACGCCGACGCGCTGGCGATGCTCTCGTTCGTGTACGCCGAGGAGTTCAAGCATGGCTTCAACCTGCAGCCTGGCGCGCTCGATCGCGCTCTCGACGCGGCCCGGAAGGCGGTCGCGGCCGGCCCGTCCAACAACCTCGCCTACCACGTGCTGGCTCAAGCGCTGTTCTTCCGTCGCGAGCTACCCGCCTTTCGGAACGCGGCCCAGCGCGCGATCGAGCTCAATCCGATGGACGGCGGGACGGTAGCGTTCATGGGCATTCTGATGGGCTACGCCGGCGATTGGGAGCGCGGTCCGGCGCTGGCGGCGCGCGCCATGGAGCTCAACCCGAACCACCCCGGTTGGTACCACTTCAGCGCCTTCTTCAAGGCCTACCGAGAAGGCGACTACCGTGCGGCGCTCGACGCCGCACACCGCATCAATCTGCCCTCCTACTTTCACTACCACGGAGTCCTGGCGATGGCCGCCGGGCAGCTGGGGGAGATGACCGTCGCCCGGCAGGCGCTCGACGAGCTGGTCTCCCAGAAGCCGGACTTCTCCGAGACCGTCAGGGCGGAGTGGTCGAAGTGGCTCGGTGAGAGCGAGTTGCTCGACCACGCGATGGAGGGTCTGCGAAAGGCGGGCCTGACGATCGTCGAAGGCGAGCGCGACGGTAGCTAGTGGGCATGCGGGTGCCGCTTCGCGCCGGGCTCCGAATGTAGAATGCCGCCTGCCCGGACCGCTGCAGCACTGCGCACTCGCGACCCGGGCCACTCGAAACAAGACCCAGGAGCAGTTCAATATGCACTCGAGATTCGCGCTCGTCCTCATGGCTATCCTCTGGACCCTCCAGGTCGGCTGCGGAGAGCGCCAGCCGACGCTCGGCTACCCCACGACGGCCACGGTCGATCACGTCGACACCTACCACGGCGTCGAGGTTCCAGACCCCTACCGTTGGCTCGAAGACGACGTCCGAGAGAACCCCGACGTCCAGGCCTGGGTCGACGCTCAGAACGAGGTCACGTTCTCCTACCTGAAAGCCATTCCGGAGCGCGCCGCGATCGCCGAGCGACTCGAGCAGCTCTGGGACTACGAGAAGTACACCGCGCCCCAGAAGGAAGGCGGTCGCTACTTCTACCGCCACAACGACGGGCTGCAGAACCAGTACGTCGTCTACAGCCAGACGAGCCTCGACGCGGAGCCCGAGCTCGTGCTCGATCCGAACGGCTGGTCGGAGGACGGCACCGTGGCGCTGGCGACGTACGCCCCGAGTCCCGACGGGCGCCATCTCGCCTACTTGATCCAGGACGGCGGCTCCGACTGGCGTACGGCCCGGGTGCTCGATCTCGAGAGCGGCGAGCTGCTCGACGACCGGCTCGAGTGGCTCAAGTTCACCGGCATCACCTGGGCGCCGGACAGCTCAGGGTTCTACTACAGCCGCTACCCGGCTCCGGATGAGGGCGCCGAGTTCCAGTCCCTCAACAAGCAGCATTCGGTCTACTTCCATCGGCTCGGCAACGACCAGTCGGCCGATCGGGTGGTCTACGGGCGCCCCGAGCAGCCCGAGTGGGGCTTCTTCAGCGACGTCACCGACGACGGCGCCTACCTGGTGATCACCATGTGGATCGGCACCGACGCCCGCTATCAGGTGGCGGTCCAGGATCTGCGCCGCCCGGGCGCCACGCCAGAAATGCTGATCACCGGCTTCGACAACGACTACTCACTGGCCGGCAGCGAGGGCTCGACGCTCTTCTTTCAGACCGATCTCGACGCGCCCCGAGGCAAGTTGATCGGGATCGACCTGGAGCGGCCGGACCGCAAGAACTGGCGCACCGTGGTGCCTGAGAGGGACAGCGTGCTCGAGCAGGTCGACCGAGTCGGCGATCACTTCGTCGCCGAGTACCTGGCCGACGCCCGCTCGGACATTCGGATTCTGACGCTCGCGGGTGAGGAGATCCGCTCGGTCGAGCTTCCTGGGATCGGTGTCGCCTCGGGGTTCAACGGCGATGCGGCCGATCCGGAGACCTTCTACAGCTACTCGAGCTTCAACTCTCCTCCGGAGATCTATCGGTACGACGTCGCCACCGGCGAGAGCACTCTGTTCAAGGCGGCGGAAGTCGATTTCGACCCCGCCGACTACACGGTCGAACAGCTGTTCTTCGGCTCGAAGGACGGCACCCGGGTGCCGATGTTCGTCGCGCACCGCACCGGCCTCGAGCGCAACGGCGAACAGCCCACCCTGCTCTACGGCTACGGCGGCTTCAACATCTCGCTCAAACCGGGCTTCTCGCCCACCAGCCTCGCCTGGATGGAGATGGGTGGCGTCTACGCGGTGGCGAATCTGCGCGGCGGCAACGAGTACGGAGAGGAGTGGCACAAGGCGGGCACCAAGCTCCAGAAACAGAATGTGTTCGACGACTTCATCGCCGCTGCCGAGTATCTGATCGCCGAGCGCTACACCAGGCCCGAGCGCCTCGGCATCTTCGGCGGCAGCAACGGCGGCCTCCTGGTCGGCGCGGTGACCAACCAGCGACCCGACCTGTTCGGCGCCGCAGTCCCGGCGGTCG
>JAJCXP010000383.1 GCA_029263375.1 Acidobacteriota bacterium
CAGACGGAGCTGTTCGATTCGATCGACGTTCCCGCCGGCCACAGTCTGGACTTCAAGGTGCTGCTCCAGGATCGCGCGCTCGAGCCCGACTCGCCGTTCGACGGCGGCGCCCTCGGTCGCTGGCTGTTGCACTGCCACATCTTTCCCCACTCCGGGTTGGGCATGATCTCCGAGCTGGTTGTGCTGCCCGCTCAATAGAGACATGACCAATCGCAACCAGAAGGTCGAGTTCACCGGCGCACTGGGGGATCGTCTGGCCGCCCGGCTGGAGCTGCCGTCGGGCCAGCCGCGAGCCTGCGCCCTGTTCGCGCACTGCTTCACCTGCTCGAAGGATCTCAAAGCCGTGGTGCGCATCAGTCGCGCGCTCGCCGAGCGCGGCTTCGCGGTGCTGCGGTTCGACTTCACCGGCCTCGGCGAGAGCGAGGGTGACTTCGCGGATACGAACTTCTCGTCGAATCTCGACGATCTGCTGGCTGCTGCCGCGTTCGCCGGCCGTGAGTACGGCGGGCCGGAGCTTCTGATCGGTCACAGTCTGGGTGGGGCGGCGGTGCTGGCCGCGGCGTCGCGGATCGAGGGAGCTCGCGCGGTGGCGACGATCGGCGCGCCTTCGGCGACCGAGCACGTGCGCGATACCCTGCTGGCGCAGGTACCGGAGCTCGAGACGCGGCAGGACGAGGCCGAGGTGCTACTCGGCGGCCGGCGCTTCACGATCCGCCGGCAGCTGCTGGAAGATCTGGCCGAGCAACGATTGACCGAAGCGATCGGCACGCTCGGGCGACCGCTCATGATCCTGCACTCGCCGGTCGACGAGGTTGTCGACATCGACCATGCGCGCCGGATCTACCAGGCCGCCCGGCACCCGAAGAGCTTCGTCTCGCTGGATGGCGCCGATCATCTGCTGCTCGCGGACGAGCGCGATGCGAGTTTCGTCGCCGAGATCCTGGCCGCCTGGGCGGCGCGCTACATCGAGCGGCTGTGAAGATCGAGCTCGGTCGCGGATGGGGCGTGGGTCTGGCTCATCAGCCAGGCTGATGAGCCCGACCCATGGCGAGCGGATGTCCTCTGGAGGGGACGAAGGCCGCGACGTAGCTTCCGTGCGGAGTGGAATCCGTGCGGCGATTCGGCCAGGGTTTACGGGTAGGAACCGTTCGTACGTGCTTTTCTCCCGCGCTGGCACAGATCCTGTAATTGGACCAGGCAGGAGGTGCAATCATGAAGAGAACAGTCATCGGATCCGCGCTCACCCTCGCTCTGTTGATCAGCCTCGGCCCCGGCGGGCCCCAGCCTGCCGAAGCGGGGAGCTTCCGCATCGGTAGCAGCTTCCGGATCGGCGGAGGCTTCTTCTCGCTGGCGTTCGGCAGCCAGCATCGACATCATCGGCCGCAGCACTACTACCGGACCAGTCATCGCCTGAGCTACAGCGGCTACAAGTGCGGCGCCTACTGCTTCAAGGATGCGGGCTACAACTATCACCACACCAGTTGCCGCCTGGCGCAGCACCACTTCCAGCGCTACGATTTCAACCCGTCAAGGGCGTGGGGTCTCGGCTACCGCGGCGACTACGGCCGCGGCCATTACGGCCAACGCGATTATGGCCACCGCGACTACGGCTATCCGGGTACCGGACACCGTGACTACGGCGGCCACGACTCCTATCGTGACTCCCACAAGAATCACGATCCACGCTACTGCCCGTACCGCTGAGGCCGAGTTCGAGGGCCGGCGATGGGCGACACGGTTTTCGTGCGCTCATCGCCCGTATAATCGATCGCGGTGACGGCCCCCGCAACCGATGCTCCTAGAATCCTGCGACGCGCCGATCACTCGATCTCGCGCAAGGCGATCGCGTCGAACGCGCTCAAGGTTCTCTACCGGCTGAACCGGGCGAAGATGCTCGGCTACCTCTGTGGCGGGGCGGTGCGCGATCACCTGCTCGACCTCGAGCCCAAGGACTACGACGTCGCGACCGAGGCGCGGCCGCCGCAGGTGAAGCGGCTGTTCCGCAACTCGCGCGTCATCGGGCGTCGATTCCGGCTGGTGCACGTCTACTTTCACGAGGGCATCATCGAGGTTTCGACCTTCCGGCGCGGGCCCGACCCCGACAGCCAGCGCTCGGCGCCGGGCGAGCTGTTGATCACCGACGACAACGTCTTCGGCACGCCGAGTGAAGATGCCTTCCGGCGCGACTTCACGGTCAACGCGCTGTTCTACAACATCGCCGACTACTCGGTGATCGACTACGTCGGCGGCATTGATGACCTGGAAGCGGGGCGGATCCGGGCGATCGGCGATCCCAACGTCCGCTTCCAGGAGGACCCGGTGCGCATGATGCGGGCGTGTGAGTACGCCGGGCGCCTCGGCTTCACGATCGAGCGCCGCACCCAGGAGGGGCTGATCGAGCAGCGCCGTGAGATCGAGAAGGCCGCGCCGGCGCGATTGCTCGAGGAGCTGACCCAACTGCTGCGGTCGCGCTCTTCCGCGCCGACGCTCCAATGGATGGTCGAGCTGGGTCTGCTCGAGTTCGTGCTGCCGGACCTCCAGGCGCTGGTTTCTTCGGGCGACGAGCGGTCTTGCCACGGGATCTTCGGAGCCCTCGACCAGGCGGTCGCGGCTGGACGCGAGCCGTCGGACTCGGCGCTATTGACCGCGCTGATGTTCCCGAACTTTCATCACCAGCTCGAGCTGCGCGAGGGCGAGAGAAAACGCCCGCTGAAGGCGGGCGCGCGTCGCCTGATGGCGCTCGAGCATGCGACCCGGTTCGCGACCCGGTTCCGGATCTCCAAGGTGCGGGCTGAGCGGGTGGCGGACACGTTGGTGGCGGCGAAGAAGATGGCCGAGCCGGGCTGGGAGATGCCCGATCGGATCCGCTTCTCCCAGCGTTCCGTGTTCGACGACGCGTACCTGCTGCTCAGCCTGATGGGCGACCTCGGCCGAACCCACGAGCGCGACGTCGCCGCCTGGCATGGCGTGGCGAAGGCCCGCCGGTCGAAGCCCAAGCGCGAGCAGAAGCCGGCTGGCAAGCCGCGCCCCCGGCGTCGCCGGCGCCGAAAACGACGAACTTGAGTGCCGATCGCCCCCCGTCTGTGTGAAAGAATGAGACCTCGGTCGGCACAGCAGCAATTTCGGAAGAACGCAACGGAATGAACGCTTTTTATCGGTCCGCCCTCGGCAGGAAAGTGCTCATGGCGGTCTCTGGGATCGCCCTGTTCGGCTTCGTGTTGACCCACATGTTGGGCAATCTGAAGCTCTACCAGGGAGCTGAAAAGCTCAACGCGTACGCCGAGTGGCTGCGCGAGATGGGCTCTCCCGCGCTGCCCCACAGCGGCGCGCTCTGGCTGCTACGGGCAGGACTGATCGTCGCGGTGGTCGTGCACATCGTGTGCGCCTACCAGCTGACGCGGATCAATCAGAAGGCGCGACCGGTCGGCTACAAGCGGCGCGCGACCATCCAGGCCACCTACGCGTCGCGCACGCTGCGTTGGGGCGGCGTGATCATCCTGCTGTTCGTGCTCTACCACCTCGGTCATCTGACCTTCGGTCAGCTCCATCCCGACTTCGTCGCCGGCGATGTCTACAACAACGTCGTCGTCGGCTTCAGCGTCTGGTGGGTGAGCGCGCTCTACATGGTCGCCAACCTGGCGCTCGGGCTGCACCTCTACCACGGCGTCTGGAGCCTGTTCCAGACCCTCGGCGTGGCCGCGCCCAGGGGCGGCGACTGGCGGCGCGGCATTGCCGCGGCGTTCGCCTTCGTCGTCACCGTCGGCAACCTTTCATTCCCGATCGCCGTTTTGACCGGCCTGGTCGGATAGACGAGACCACGCGACCATGCACCTCGACGCGAAGATTCCCGACGGCCCGATCCAGGAGAAGTGGGACCGGCACCGCTTCGAGATGCGGCTGGTCAATCCGGCCAACAAGCGCCGCTTCGAAGTGCTGGTGATCGGCTCGGGCCTGGCCGGCGGCGCGGCCGCGGCTTCGCTCGCCGAACTGGGCTATCACGTCAAGTGCTTCTGCTATCAGGACAGCGCTCGGCGCGCGCACTCGATCGCCGCTCAGGGCGGGATCAACGCCGCCAAGAACTACCAGAACGATGGCGACAGCGTCTGGCGGCTGTTCTACGACACGGTCAAGGGAGGCGACTACCGCTCCCGCGAAGCCAACGTCTACCGGCTCGCCCAGGTGAGCGTCAACATCATCGATCAGTGCGTGGCTCAGGGTGTTCCCTTCGCCCGCGAGTACGGCGGTCTGCTCGCCAATCGCTCGTTCGGCGGCGCGCAGGTCTCGCGCACCTTCTACGCCCGGGGTCAGACCGGACAGCAGCTGTTGCTCGGCACCTATCAGGCGCTGTCGCGCCAGATCGCCACCGGTCAGGTGGAGATGTTCCCGCGCACGGAGATGCTGGATGTCGTGGTGTCCGATGGTCGTGCGCGCGGCATCATCACCCGCGACATGGTCACCGGAGAGATCCGGCCCTGGAGCGCCGACGCCGTGGTGTTGGCCACCGGCGGTTACAGCAACGTGTTCTTTCTTTCGACCAACGCCAAGGGTTGCAACGCCACCGCCATCTGGCGTGCCCACCGGCGCGGAGCGCTGTTCGCGAACCCGTGTTACACGCAGATTCACCCGACCTGTATCCCGCAGCACGGCGACTATCAGTCGAAGCTCACACTGATGAGCGAGTCGCTGCGCAACGACGGGCGGATCTGGGTGCCGAAGGACCCGTCGGAGAGTCGGGCGGCGACCGCCATCCCGGCCGATGAGCGCGACTACTACCTCGAACGGCGCTATCCGGCGTTCGGGAATCTGGTGCCGCGCGACATCGCTTCGCGCGCTGCCAAGGCGGTGTGCGACGAGGGGCTCGGCGTCGGTCACGGCGGCCGCGGCGTCTACCTCGACTTCGCCGACGCCATTGAGCGCCTCGGCAAGCCGGCGATCGCGAGCAAGTACGGCAACCTGTTCGAGAAGTACGAGCGCATCACCGGCGAGAACCCCTACGAAGTTCCGATGCGCATCTATCCGGCGCCGCACTACACGATGGGCGGCCTGTGGGTGGACTACAACCTGATGACCACGGTCGAGGGGCTCTACGCGACCGGCGAAGCGAACTTCTCGGACCACGGCGCCAACCGGCTCGGCGCGAGCGCGCTCATGCAGGGGCTCGCCGACGGCTACTTCGTGCTGCCCTACACGATCGGCGACTTTCTCTCACGCCACATGGGTGAAGAGCCGCTGCCGACGGACAGCGAGCCGTTCCGCGCCGTCACCGCCGAGGTCGACGAGCGCCTGCAGAGGCTGTTGTCGATCAACGGCAAGCGCACGGTCGATTCGCTGCACCGGGAGCTCGGCCAGATCTGCTGGGAGCACTGCGGCATGTCGCGCAACGCCGGCGGCTTGAGGAGCGCCATCGACAGCATCCGTGAGCTGCGCGACGAGTACTGGACGAATCTGAAGGTGATCGGCTCGGGCGACGAGCTGAACCAGAGTCTCGAGAAGGCGGGCCGCGTGGCCGACTACTTCGAGCTGGCGGAGTTGATGTGCTACGACGCGCTGTTGCGCGAGGAGTCGGCCGGCACCCACTTCCGCGAAGAGCATCGGACCGGGGAGGGCGAGGCGCTGCGCAACGACGAGGAGTTCGCCTACGTGGCCGCCTGGCAGTCCACCCAACCCGGGAAGGAGCCGATCCTGCATCGTGAGGACCTCGACTTCCCCAACGTCCCACTGACGCAGAGGAGCTACAAGTGATGCGCCTCGAGCTCCGCATCTGGCGACAGCCCCGCCGCGACGCCGACGGCGACTTCGCGACCTACCATGTGGACGCGAGCCCCGATATGTCGTTCCTCGAGATGCTCGACGTTCTGAACGAGACGTTGACCGAGGCCGGCGACGACCCGGTGGCCTTCGAGCACGACTGCCGGGAGGGGATCTGCGGCTCGTGCAGCCTGATGATCAACGGTCGCGCGCACGGTCCGGAGCCCGGCACGGCGACCTGCCAGCTGCACATGCGCAAGTTCCGCGACGGTGACGTGATTCGGATCGAGCCGTGGCGCTCGGCGGCCTTCCCGGTGCTCAAGGATCTGGTCGTCGACCGTAGCGATTTCGACAAGATCATCCAGGCCGGCGGCTACATCTCGATCAACACCGGCAGCGCGCCCGACGCCAACCTGATTCCGGTGCCGAAGCGCTCCGCGGACCTGGCGATGGACGCCGCCGAATGCATCGGCTGCGGCGCGTGCGTGGCGCAGTGCCCCAATGGCGCGGCGCAGCTGTTCACGGCGGCCAAGGTCTCCCACCTGGCGCTGCTGCCGCAGGGACAGGCGGAACGCGACCAGCGGGTCCTGCGGATGGTCGCGGAGATGGAGCGGGCCTTCGGCTCGTGCACCAACTACGGCGAGTGCGAGGTCGTCTGCCCGAAAGGGATCTCGATCGAGTTCATCGCCCGCATGAACCGCGACTATCTGAAAGCCAGTCTGCGCGCGGGCTCGGGGCGGCCGAAGGGGAGCGGTTGAGGCACTACGGCCTCGGGCAGTGGAGCGATTACGTGCGCGGAGAGGCCGGCGACGACGAGGCCGAGTTGAGCCGGCACCTCGAGGCCGGCTGCGAGAGCTGCCAGCGAGTGGTCACGTCGCTGCGCGAAGTCGCCAGCGGCGCTTCCGGCGAGCGCCCGCCCATATCCGCCCCGGCGAGCGCGGAGACGATCAAAGGGATCGCTCTCTACAAGGAGCCGGTGGAGCGTCAGGTCATGGACCTGGTTTGGGACAGCGCGCGGGCACCCTGGTTGTTGGGCGAGGGCTCACACGACCCGGGGCGTCAGCTCCACTACGCCAATAGCGAGTTCGTGCTCAATGCGCGGGTCGAGGGCGGCGCGGGCACCAACGCCTCGACCCTGTCGGGCAGACTCCAGTCACTCTTCCAGGTGGGCGTCCACGACCTCGAAGTGCGCCTGGTTTCCGAGCGCGCGGTGCTCGATTCGGGCGCCACCGGCACCCTGGGCGAGTTCGAGCTGCCGCTGTCCGAGGCCGACCCGGTGGAGCTCCAGATCGCTCTGACCGATGCGCGTGAATTGATCGTCACCCTCGGCGAAGAGTGACGTCCGGCGGCTCCCTCAGGCCGGCTTGCGCTCGCTGACCAGACCGCTTGCCACCAGACGGGTCGTGAGCGCGGCGAGGCAGCGCTCCATCACCTTGTAGATGCTGGAGCGGCGGTAGCCCATCCGCGCGGCCGCCTCCAGGGGGGTGCAGCCGAGGCCGTAGCG
>JAJCXP010000384.1 GCA_029263375.1 Acidobacteriota bacterium
TCGGGGGGTCGGCGCTGGAGCTCCCCTGGGGCTTGTCGGGTTCTCCTCACTCTCGGGTTGTCGATCCTGGGTCTGTACGGTCGGGCCGCCACGGCGCAGACTCACTGTCCGGACGATCCGGATCATCCCCAGGGCATCGCAAGGGTGGCCTCCACCTTTTCGAGGGTCGATATCCGCTCCGGCCCCGGCGAGGACTGGGTTCCCGTGGCCAGGGGGACCGTCCTGTGCCGCTTCGACGAGCTGCGCACCGGCCCTCGGAGCAGGGGGAGGATCGAGTTCTTCGACCGCGTCGAAGCCACGAACTCCGGACCATCCGTGGTCAACGTGGGCCACGACACGCACATCAGGCTCGAGAGCTTCGCCCAGACATATGAGGTCAGGCCGCCAGAGACCGCCATCGAAATCATCCAGGGTGCGGTTCGCACGTTCATGAAGCGCATTCGAGGAGAGAACTCCGCCTTCAACGTGCGCACGGGCACCTCTCTCTGCGGCATCCGGGGCTCGACGGTCGTCTCTCGGTTCGACGCGCCGCGGGATCAAGCGATTCACATGGTCGATCACGGCTTGCTCGAATGTCGTCGAGGCGGTGAGATCGTGGCGATCGCCGACCAGGAGATGCTCGGGATCATCGACGGCGTCGTCGGACAGGTTCAGCACCTGGATCGCCAGGCCTGGGCTGAAGCCAGCGCGGCAGTGGACGCGCATGATGGCTGGCATCCTCCGGGCTCCTACGGGGAGCAAGAGCTCGGAGCCACCGACCTGCCGGACGGTTGCACAAGCGCCGTCGAGGTCGGTGCCGAGATCGAGACCAGCAAGTACCGGATCTGCGATCCCAACGCCGGGACCCAGTATCAACCCTGCTCCACCGCCTGGTGCGTCACCGAGGCGAAAGTGAATCAGGTCCTCCGAGACAAACCCGGTCACACCGCGAAGAAGCTGGAGAGTACCTGCGCGCCGAAATGCGAGGCCGAGTCGGGTTTCAAGAGGCTCGACTTCCTCGATGGCAGAAAGCTCTGCGGCCGATGTCCCGAGGGTTCGCGATTCCATCGAGAGAAGGGTTGTTGTGTCTAGCGCCAACCTTTCCCGGTTCGTACTGGTCCTGTTCCTGGTTCCTCCCGGCGCAGCCGCCGCCGAGGGGCCGGCTGGCGAGTGCTCTTCCGTTCGCAGATTCTCAGAGTTCGTCAGCGACCTGACCGATACCGCCAGTTCAGATCGCCAGGGTTTCTCCTGTGACGGGATTCAAGAGAGGCTGAGGGCACATGGCTATGCGGCCGGGCGTCTCCACGACATGGCCTCGGATCGCGATCCGGCCATCAAGGCTTGCGCGCGCTCCCTGCAGAGGCATCTCTCCGACCTTGCGCGGGCCTGGGAGCGGGCAGGCGCCGACGGCGGGGTTAGCTACTTCGAGAGCGGCCTCCTCGTCGGCCTGGTTGGTGGAGACCGATCCGGGATCTGTGGAACCGAGATCAACTACTCCTGGGCGCTTCGGGAGCTCGAGTCGCTCGCCGGTGCCCTGGCCTCGACCGAACCCGACGCCGCCTCGGACGCCGATCGATCGGCGCCCGCGTCGGGACGCTCCACCCCTCCAAGGGCCGACCCTGCCGGGGTACCTCCAGAGCTTCCGGCCGGGCCGCCATCACCAGCACGCGGGGCGGGGGGATCCACGCCCACTCCCACCCCTCCGCCAGACGGAGTGAGTCCGAGGACCATCGATCATCCGGACCCGCAGAGCGCCCTCCCACCGCCGTCGACCGAAACACCGACAATACTTCCGGTCGACTCCTCATTGCCACCGGCGACCGACCTCGGCTCATCCCCGCGGCCCGACTCGAACTCGGGAACAGCCGACGCCGGCCTCGCCGTCGCCACCACGGACACGGTGCCCGCCGTCGAAGGTCTCTACGTCGACGAGGCCTACGACATGGTGCTCCAAGCAGGTCTCGTACCCACGATCGTCGTCGGCGAGGCCACCAGGAATGTCGATCAGTGGAACCGCGTCTACCGCCAGGCGCCTCCAGCGGCCACCAAAGTGCGATCAGGCTCGAGCGTGCAACTCGTCGCCTACGTGCAGGACATCGAAGGGCGGATTGTGCCGGACCTGAGCCGCAAGACGCCGGCAGAGGCGCGCGGCCTATTGGCCGCTCGTGACCTGTTCCTGGATGTCGAGCGGGTCGCAAACCAGCTCCGAGGCGACGTCGAGGGCACGGTCATGGGGCAGTACCCGGAGGCGGGAATCGAGATACCGCGCGGTACTGCCGTTCGGATCTACGTGTACGACACCTACGAGCCGCCGTTCGTCGCGCAGACGGGCGGTTCGGGGGACAACGACCGCCTCGGCAGGCTCGAGCCACGAGCCGGTGGGCCGCCGCCAGGTCGCGAGCCGGGCACGCGCGGTCCACTGACTTCGGTCCACTTCCCCGCCGCGCTGGAGGCGCCGTCGGGTATCTATCGCCTGCAACCGGGACGGAAGCTCGACGGACAGGTCTTCCGTTGCGACGGAGTCTGCAAGGATGGTGAGCCGTCTGTTTCCTACTACAGTTCGGAGGCCCCGGGATACATCCTCGTGAGCATCTACTGGTGGCCCAGGGAGAAGGGCCCGAATGACTTCTACTGCCAGCAGCACGGCGTCAACTACACCGGCGACGACTTCGGCGACACGGGATACCTGGTGTGGGATGAAGAGTCCCAGGCCTGGCTGCGCGTCACCGGCTGTCCGAACTGCCGCGGAGAGTCGGTATTCGAGTCGTGGCTACCCCAGGCGGCCGCCCTCGACCTCGCCTCGGAGCTCCTCCCTCAGGTGCGCGACGCAACGCCGCCAAAGTGTCCATAGGGCTCCGTCGCCCGATCTCAGTTGAAGCGACCGAGCCCACCGCGTTCACTCTCTTCGTGGCGGCGTCGGCGCCGTCTGGTCCTCTTGACGACTACGGCGATCGACACCACGATTGCCACGATCAAGCCGGCTCCCATGGCCTTCGTCTCACCGACCGCTCCAACGAGGCTGAAGAAGAGTATGAGCGCGATCGCTCCACCCCAGGCGCAGCCGAGCTGAAAGTCGACGTCCTCGGCTGCCGAAGCGACGCTCTCGACGTGGAGCGGAACACCGCACTCAGGGCAGAGAGGCTCCGACTCCGACAGGCTCCCCACCCAACCCGTGAGATTCGCCCTGCAGCCAGGGCAGACCCAGATCTTGGTCATCGTCGGATCGAGCCTCGCATTCGTGTGCGGATCGCGAGAATGACGAGTTCTCGTCATCGAGTGAGCGCGGCCGAGCGACTAGCCTGAGCTGGATGAGCACGGATCCCGAACCGGTCCTGCCACAGGCGCCCGCGCGGGCCGATCGGCCCAGGTGGGACCGATGAAGAGACCGCGCGTCATCGACTCCATCGGCCTGGCTTCCAAACAGTCCGTGGTCCGTCTGGGTCTGGAGCCGGCCCGGTGATTTCACGGTCTCTGGCCGCGATCGCCGGACTGCACCTCGCCTTCGTGAGTGCGGCGGCGGCCGACCGCGCGGCGATCCACGGCACCGTCGCCGGCAAGGCCGAAGGGCGGGCCATGGTCGAGTACGAGCCTCGCGATGACGTCGCTCCCCTGGTCGGCGACCCGGTCGACTTCGTACTCGTCCTACGGGGGCATCGAGCTTACACCGGCTCGGGCGAGGTTGTGGGAGTGAATCGACCGATCTGGGTCAGAGTTCTCGAGGGCGATGCGCCGTTCGGCGCGGAAGCGGTCATTCACGCTTCCGGCAGAGGAACCGCGCCTTTGGAGGCCGCGGACCCGGCGGTAGCCCCGGACTGGCTTGGAACTCAGGGTGACATCCAGAGCCGGTCCGGAGGCTCGGGGTGGGAGGGGGGTAAGGGGATTGTCACCGTGAGCAGCAAGTGCCGGGGGCTCGAGTCCGAGATCGCCACTGCCCGGGACCTGCTCGAAGGTGGTGCTCTGACCTCCTGGAGCAAAGCGATCACCGCCATCGTGCGCCGGGGTTGCCGCGATGAGTCGGTCCGGGGGCAGTACGCGGAAGCGGTGGAATTTGCGGAGCGGGAGCGCGCCAAGAACGAACGGGTGGCGTCGGCGGTGCGCGCGAATCCCCCGCGCAGCGTCGATTGGGGCCGGATCGCCGACGACCTCCGCGGGACGCTCGACTCCATGCGCGGCGCCGAGAGCGGCACCCCTTCCGCCCTCTCCGGAGCCACCGCGATCCCAGCCAACGGGAGCCGGGACACCGGCCGCTGCGAGATCGACGTTGAGCTCTTCGGCGGTGACGAGCAGGTCTACTTCCTGGCGCGATCGCTCGCCAAGTCGTCAAACACGGGTTATCTCGTCACTTCTTGGCCGAAGAACGCGGCAGGCTCCGGCGGAATCTCGATTCTCCGCGCTGCCGTCCTGGCAGCCCTGCTCGACCGCACCGGCAAAGGCTTCGAAATCGTCGGCGAATACGCCACCGAACAGACAGCTCTGGAGGACGGGCAGCGACGCTGCGCCGGCTCTTGAGCCCACCTTCTAACGACAACGGAGGGAGATGCGATGCACGATCCAACCCGACTGATCGAACGGCCCCAACGCGCACGAGGCGTGGTTTCCGCCGCCCTGACATCGATCTTCGTTTTGGCCATGCTGCCGGTGGCGGCGCCCGCAAAGGTGGGCAAGAACGAGTGGAAGCAGGCGCGCGTCCACCTGCTCGACTACTTCGAGAATCGCAAGATCGTCGCCAAGCTACCGCTCAAGAACAACGGCAAGTTCTACGTCACTCCTGAGGGCGAACCGGACGGCAAGCAGGGCAAGCGCTTCGGAGTGCCCAAGGGCGACCTCGCGGCCGCGCCCGGCGACGAGGTCTGGCTGGCCTTCAGCCTCGGTCAGGGTGACCGCATCAACCTGGTCGCCTACTGCTGCAAGAACCGCAAGCGCAAGCAGCGTGGGATACAGATCATCGGCAGCTCCTTCTGGGCTCGCTTCTTCGTGGAGCTGGGACGGGAAGGGACACCCGAGGATCTGGAACCCGAGAAGGTCGCACGTGCCCTCTCCGGCTTCTTCGACATCGAAGGCTTCAACCCCGAGGAGGCGCTGGCAGACGCGGCCGCAGCGCTCGAGCAGGGGCCACTGCCTCTCCCGAGCCCCGTGGCTGCCGCGGGCCGGCCGACGCTTTTGGCTCTCGAGGCGACAACCTCCCCCGCCACACTCCGGATCGGACAGACCGTCGAACTGCATCTCGAGTACGAGGTGGGAGGACCCCCAGCCGCGCCGACGATGGTCCGAGAGACGCGCACCCTCTCGTTCGCCGGCGCAGTTCTTCCGGGCTATCCGGCTTCTCAAGAGACGCTCCGCGAGCCCGGGGTGCACGCGACCTCGCTGCCGCAGTCGATTCCGGCCGGAGCTGCGACCGGGACCTACGAGTACCGCGGCGAGGTCTGCCTGGGCGCAGACTGCATCTCCCGCACGGTGACTCTCGAGGTCAACGCCGGCTAGCCGCTTGGGGGCAACTCGTGCTCGACGCGGAGGAGGCGACCGCAGGAACCAGAGCACGGCCAGGGGGTGGCACTCCGCTTGCGTACACTCGGTCCAGGAGGTGCGCATCCATGTCGAAACTCTACGCGTCCCTTGTTTGTGCCAGCCTGCTGCTGGGCTGCGACAGCTCGCCATCGCAGCCGATCGCGGGCATACCGTTCACCACTCTCGCGGCGACCAAGGTATCCGGTTCCGCCGGCCCTCAGATACAGACCGTCATCCGCAGCGAAGCCGCCTGGAGACAGGTCTGGTCCGAGCTCTGGGCGGGCCAGGAGCCGGCGCTGCCTGCGGTCGACTTCTCGCGCGACCTGGTGGTCCTGGTCACCGCCTCGGAGATCTGTTTTGGCGGCGCGGAGATCGAACAGATCGTCCACGACGGTAACGACCTTCAGATTCGGTATGGCGACGCCGCTTCTTCCCTCTGCCTATGCGTCCAGCCGGAGCTCAGTTTTCACGCCGTGCGCGCGACCCAAGCACTCGGCGAAGCGCGTTTCGAGGCTCGGGAGACACCGGCGCTCTGTCCGACGAGTAGCTGATCCGGGCGACCGGGAAGTCGGCGCGACGGGACCGTCAACCGGACCCGTAGATCGTCAGACCGCTCTCCCCGTACTTCCGTCGATCCAACGCCCGGAGATCTCCAATCGAATCTGGCAGCGGGACCCGAAGGGAGTGCTCGACCGCGAGCGAGCCCTTGGCTGCCAGGAGCTTCGAGATCGCGGCCACCAGCTCCGCGTACCCTTCGAACTCGTACGGCGGATCGGCGAAGATCAGGTCGAACGGCCCCTGCGGGCCCCGAGATATCTGATCCGGCAGCCAGGCCAGAGCCACCCGCGAGCCCAGACCGGCCAGCTTCTCGACGGTGTGACGGGTCGCCCGCGCCACCCGCGCTTCACCCTCGACCCAGTCGATCGAGTCGGCCCCTCGACTCCATGCCTCCAGCCCGACCGCGCCGCTACCGGCGAAGAGATCCAGGAAGCGGCTCCCCTGCACGCGATCCGCCCAGATCGAGAACAGCGCCTGCTTCACCAAGCCACCCGTCGGCCGGATGCCCGGCGGCACCGCAACCCGCCGCCCACGGTACTGGCCGCCACTCAGGCGAGTTCCGCCGCGCCGGCTCATCTGCGCTCCACCAGAGAAATGAACTCGCCGATCAGCTCGTCACGCAGCACGTAGACCACCATCGGCTGATCGACACCGAGAAGCTCGACGCCTCGCTGGTCGCTGGTGAACGCGACCACCTCGAAGAGCGCGCCGTCGCTGCGCTCGAGAATGTCGCCGGGGAGCGGCTCGTAGCCGACCGGAAAATTGCCCACCAGCGCCTGCTCCTCCGCCGCCACGGCCATCTCATCCGCGATGGCGACCACCCGCGACAGCGCCAGAGAGACGCTGTCGTAAGGACCGAACTCGAACCGTGTCGGGCCGCGATCCTCGCCGTCGCCGGCTGCCAGCTCATGGAGGTCGAGCTCGAGGGTGCACTTCTGAATCCAGTCGCCGACGGGGCTCGCTCGGCTCTCTTCACTCTCCGAGAGGTCGACCTCGCGCAGCCGGTTGACGAATCCGATCAGCTCGTCCGGGTTGAGCTCCTTGAGCCGCATCACCGGCTCAGGGCTTTCGCCGGCCCAGGTCTGCAGCCGGACGGTGCCGTTGCCGAACAGCGTCATCCGGCGGCGACCGATCTCGCTCGAACAGTCGTATTCCACCACCTCGACGCTGCGCAGATCGCGGGTCTCGGCCGCGAGGGCGCCGGCAACACCCAGACCGACGACGAATCCAACCAGGGCTCGATTCATTCGGCACTCCCTTCATCGAGCAAACCAACCGCGAACGCCAGCTCATCCTCCGGCGCGAGCCGCCCGTCGATTCGAGCATCGCGGGTCGCCTGGAGCGCCTTGCCGATTCCCGGTCCCGGTGCGAACCCCCGGGCGAGCAGGGTCGCGCCATCGATTCGGAGCTCGAGCTCACGTTGGGCCTCGAGGTGCTCGTAGACGTGGGTCGAAGCCTCCGGACCACCCAGGGCGGCCACCAGGAGCAACTCCTCGGCGACGAGCGGAGCCAGGGTCGCCGCGACCTGGTGCGGCGCTACGTCCGGGCGCAATATCGCCGCCACCAGTGCGTCGAGCTCGACGAGCCTCGGCAGTCGAAGTCCCAGCCGGTCGCTCACGGCCGGCCTCCGCTCTGGCGCCAGGGCGAGCGGCAGGGCCGCGAGCAGAGCCGTGGGCTTCGAGACCGCATGCTCCGTCCCGAATCGACTTTCCCACTTCGCGTGCGCCACCGCGACCCGTTCGATCGACTCCGCAGTCGCGCGTCCCGAAGCGAGACCCAGCGCCGTGCAGACGCCGAGGCCGTCGAGACGCTCCCAGAGCGCCCGCGTCACGACCTCCTCGGTGACCAGTAGCTCGAACTCCGCGCGCAGCCGCTCCGGACTGACCGCTGTGAGCGCCCCCTCGGCTAGCGCCTCGCGCGCTAGCCGCTCGGTGTCAGCTTCGAAGAGGAACTCGAGCCGCGCCTCGAATCGAGCCCCACGCAGGATTCGCGTCGGATCGTCCAGGAACGAGCGTGGATGATGCACCCGAAGGATTCCCGCCTCGAGGTCGGCGCGCCCTCCCGAGGGATCGATCGGCGCCTCCAGGTCGGGCTCACCCAGGAGAACTGCCATGCTGTTGACCGTGAAGTCGCGTCGCAGCAGGTCTTCGGCGAGCGTCCCGGGACGCACGGTCGGAAGCGCGGCTACGGTGGAGTACTCCTCGACACGGGTGCCTCCCAGATCGACCCGGCGGCCGCTCTCGGAGATCAGAACGGCGGTACCGAACGTACGGTGCGTGCGCACCTCTACCGGCAGATTGTTCGCGACCTCCTGCGCCAACGCGATCGCGTCGCCCTCGACCGTCACGTCGAGGTCGCGGATCCGGCGGCCGAGCAGCGCGTCGCGAACCGCTCCGCCCACCAGATACGCCGGCCGGTCCGAGCGGCGGGCGAAACGCGCGATGGCCCGCAGAACGGTGAGCTGGTCTTGAGGAAGATCGTCTAGATTCAT
>JAJCXP010000385.1 GCA_029263375.1 Acidobacteriota bacterium
CCGATCACGATGTCGTGCTTGAGGACCTTCCTGGCCACCATGTCGACCGGCCAACCCACGTAGCTCTCGACCACCTTGCGGATGCCGGTCGAGGTCGAGATCGCGCTGCGCGAGGTCCCGAGATCGATCCCCACGTACACCACCCCGTTATCTGAGTGATCGCCGCCCTGGTCGGGATTGCCCGGCTGGCGTTGATCGCCGCCGGCGTCGTGGTTCCTGTCGCCCTGATCTTCCATTGAGTTTCAGCTCCCGATCTGACTGCGCTGGTTGAGTCCGTTTGAATAGGCGTCGATGCCGCGGTAGAGCGCCTCGGCGATGAACTGCCGGTACTCGGCGGTCATCAGCAGCCGCGCCTCCTCCTCGTTGGAGAGGCACGAAACCTCAGCGAGGATGGCGGGCATGCCGGTGCGGGTCAGAACGCCGAACGGAGCGGTCTTGACGCCGCGATCCTGCAGTTGCGAATTGCGTTGGTGCAGAGAGCGAAAGAGCGAGTGCTGCACCGATTCGGCCAGCTTCTGCGACTCGCCCATCCGCGCGTTGGCGTAGATCTCCTCGATCAGACCGCGCAGGTCGGCCAACGAGTGACCCGAGCCCTGGTTCTCCTTGGCCGCCAGCGCCGACAGGTAGGGATCGTCGGTAGCGCCCAGGAAGTAGGTCTCGACACCACGCACCTGGCGCGTCACCAACCAGTTGACGTGGATCGAGACGAAGATGTCGCCCTGCTTCTCGTTGGCGATCAGCGCGCGCCGCTGCAGCGACAGCTGCTCGTCACCTGTGCGTGTCATCTCGACGTGGAACGAGCCCTCCTCGAGCAGCCGGCGCAACCGGTGCGCGACGTCGAGGGTGATCTCCTTCTCCACCAGACCACCCGGGCCGGTGGTGCCCTGGTTGCGACCGCCGTGGCCGGGATCGATCACGATCTTGCGCACCGCGACCGGGAAGACCGCGGGGTCGATCACCTGCGGCGCCGGCGCCGCCACGGCGGGCGCCGCCACCGGCGCCCGCTCCGCCAGGGCGCCACGTTGCCGCTCTACCACCGAGCTCGGCCCGGTGGGCACCGGCTCGAGCCGGCCACCGACCATCGTCGCCACTACGTACGACGTCGTGAAGATCGCGATCGGCACGCTCAGGAAGAAGAAGAGACGCGCGGCGCGTGCGGCGAGCCCGAACTTGCTGTCGACGCGCTGCTTCCGCCGACCCGTGATCAGATCGACGTTCTCCTCGACCGCCTCTTGGAGGATGCGCCTCTTCGTGCGCTTCAGCTCGGCCATCGCGCTCAGCGAGATTCTATGGTGCCATCGGCCGACTGTGAGTTAGCCAATTCACACTCTTTTCCTGCTCTTCCGACCCTCTCGGATCGTACTACAACCGCATAGACGGTCAGCTATACGTGGTGACTCGGCCCGCTCCGCTCACCCGCGTGCCGGCGCCCGAGTCCTGGCCGCAATCTCGGCGGCGAGCCTCACCGTCGTGAAGTGAAGTGCCGCGATCTCCGCGGGGTCCGGCGCGTAGCCGCCGCCCATGACGATCGCGACCGGCAGACCGAGCTCGCGGCAGCGGCCGAGCACCAGACGATCGCGCGCGGCCAGTCCGTCCGCGGTCAGAGCGAGGCGCCCGAGCCGGTCGCCGGCATAGGGGTCGGCGCCGGCCAGAAAGATCGCGAGATCGAAGCGACCGAGGCGCGCGACCCGCTCGAGCGCCATGCCCAACGCGTCGACGTACTCGTCATCCTCGACGCCGTCCTCGAGCTCGACGTCCAGATCGCTCCGTTCCTTGCGCAGCGGGTAGTTGCGACGACCGTGGATCGAGAGGGTGAAGACGGTCGGGTCGCGCTCGAAGATCGCCGCGGTGCCGTCGCCCTGGTGGACGTCGCAGTCGATCACCAAGGCGCGCTCGATCAAGTTGTCCGCCTGCGCGTCGCGGATCGCCACCGCGATGTCGTTGAAGACACAGAAGCCGCCGCCCCGGTCGACGAACGCGTGATGGGTGCCGCCCGCCAGATTCACGCCGCAGCCGTGTTCGAGCGCCGACCGGCAGGCGCCGATCGTGCCGCCCACCGAGCGCCGCGAGCGCTCGACCAGCTCGGGCGACCAGGGGAAGCCGAGCCGCCGAACCTCGCGTGAATCCAGCGTGCCGTTGACCACGCGCTCGACGTACCCCGGATGGTGGACCCGCAGCAGCTGCTCGTCGGTCGCGGCCTCGGGAACGCGGAGCCATTCGGGTGGAACGAGTCCACTCGACTCGACCGCCTCGCGCAGCAGCCGGTACTTCGCCATCGGGAACCGGTGCGTCTCCGGCAGCGGTAGGACGAAGTCGTCGGCGTAGAAGATCCGCACGAGACGAGTATCCTGTCACCGAATTGACGAACCATGCCCTCGGTCAGAGCCGCCACACGCGCTGGGTGGACGAGTTGCGGGAGCCGCTCGAGGATCGGAACCCGGAGCGGGCGGCCGAGATCTGCGCCGCGGTGACTCGAGCCGCACTGCGCGACTTCGCGCCGGCAGTGATCCTGCTCTCGGCCACCGAGCGGCGGCGCGCGCAGGCGTTGGGCGCGTTCTCGCTGCTGCTGTTCGACTTCGCCACTCAGCCCGGGCTCGAGGGCGAGCGGCTGGCTCAGATCAACCGCCTGGAGTTCGACCTCGAGGCGGCCTTCGAGGGTGAACCACCGGGGCAGCCGGTGTTCGTCGCCCTGGCCGCGACCGCACCATGGCCGCGCGAGGCGCTGGAAGGCATTCTCTCGGCCGCCCGCCGGCGGGTGGCGAGTCCACGGCCGGACGACCCGGGCGACGCGGAGCGTGAGGCAACGGCCCTCGGAGCCGCGCTCGCAGCGGCACTCGGGCACGGCGACTCGGAAGGCGCTCGACGGCTCGCGGCCGGGCTCCTGCGACTCGCGGACCTCCTGGGACTCGCGGAGGGCGTGCGCCGAAACCGGCCGCGGCTCTCACGCGATGCTTGTCCCGAGGACTGGATTCGCGGAGCACCGGCCCGAGCCGATCTCGACGAGCCGATCCGCGCGGAGTGCCGCGCGATCCGCGAGTCGCTCACCGCGGTCGACCTCGGCGACCTGCCGTCCGGCTACCGACGCGCCGGGCGCTACCTGCGCTCCGCCGGCCTCCGTCTGACGACGGCGGTAGAGCGCCTCGGCGGCGAGCTTCTCGAGGGGCCGCCGGACCTGGGCGTTTTCGCTCGAGTCACTGTGCTCGCGCGGGCGCTGCTGGGCTAGCGCACGCAGCTCCCTCCCGTCAGGTCGAGCCCCTCAGACCGGCGGCGAGACCTGGATCTTCGAAGCCGCCCGGTACCCCAGACTGACGGTCTGCCCGTCCTTCGACTCGACCACCACCGTGTCCGCCGCCCGGTCGCGCGTGGTCACCGTGAGCTCGCTCCCCGGCGTCAGCCCCTCACGCTCGGCGAGCTGCAGGAACTCCGGGCTCTGGTCGGCCACTCGGACCACCCGGACGGCCTGGGCCAGCGGACAGCCGAGCAGCGAGGCGGCGTCGAGCTCCTCGATCTGGCCCGTGGCGTCGGGGATCGGGTCGCCGTGGGGATCGGCCGACGGGCGGCCGAGCATCTCGTCCATGCGGTCGATCAACCGATCGGAGACCGCGTGCTCCAGCAGCTCGGCCTCGGCGTGGACCTCGCTCCAGTCGATGCCCACGACGCGCACCAGAAAAAGCTCGATCAGCCGGTGGCGCCGCAGGACGTGGGT
>JAJCXP010000386.1 GCA_029263375.1 Acidobacteriota bacterium
AACGCCGGCTTGATGCTCTACGCGCTGCCACGCGGCAACACCGCGCTCCAGAAATTGCAGTTCGACATCATCCGTAACAGCGCCACGCAACAGGTCGAACCCCGGGTCTTCTACGAGGACTGGGTCGGGTTGGTGATCTACGTCTCCGAGATCCGCCCGGGCGAGGATCTCTGGCGCGGGGTGTTTCTGGCCAACACCAAACCCGGTACCGACAACGAGCTGACCATCGCCGAGACCGGTCGCGTCATCGCCGACGCCAGCGAGGCCGGGGAGCTGGTGCTCCACCTCGAGAACGCGGTCACCCACAAGGTCGACTTCAACGAGCCCGAGGAGTACCACCTCAGCTCGCACCGGACCCTCGACCGGGTGTTGGTCGATCGCTGGGCTTCGGTCAGGGCCGAGCGTGAGGCGTTTCGCTCCCTGCGCTCCTTCACCCTGGGTGAGTTGATGGAGGTGGCGAAGGATCCCGAAATCACCGCGGAGCGCAGCCGCATCGCCTGGGTCGAGGTTCACAAGAAATTCTCGATTCCCGCCATCTGCATCGTCTTCGGTGTGCTCGCGCTGCCGCTGGGATTCAACAACCAGCGCGGCGGCCGGGCATCGGGGTTCGCGCTGTCGATGATCGTCATCCTCGCCTACTACGTGATGTTGAACAACGGCGAGGAAGCCGCGCGTCACGGCACGATCTCTCCCTGGCTGGCGATGTGGGGCCCGAACCTGGCGTTCCTGGCTCTCGGGCTCTTTCTCCTCGCGCGCCGCAATCGCGACCGCGGGCTCTTGACGCTCAAGGCCGACCACTGGCTCCGGCGTCACTTCTGGCCGGCGGTCAGCCGACTGCCGCTGGTCGGCAAGGATCAAGTAGCCAAGGATGCGCGCCGTGGCAGGCGTCGAGCTCGGCGCGAGCGTGCGGACGGCGAGCGTGGCACGGGCCGACCGGCCAGCGTCGTACTGCGCCTGCCCCGCGTTCGGATGCGGTTCCCGAACATCTTCGACCGCTACGTGATCCGACTCTTCTTCAAGATCCTCGCCCTGGCGTCGGCGTCGGTGATCACCATCACCCTGGTCGCCGACTTCACCGAGCGCATCGACGACATCCTGAATCACAGCATCCCGAACGACGTCGTCTTCGACTACTACAAGTACATGTCGCTGCAGATTCTCTACGAGATGGCACCGACCATCGTTCTCGTGACCACGCTGGTGGTTTTTGGTCTGCTCTCGCGAACCAACGAGATCGTCGCCGCGAAGTCGCTCGGCGTGAGCCTCTATCGGCTGTCGCTACCGACCCTCCTGGGCGCGCTGATCGTGATGGCGACCTGTACTTTTCTCCAAGTCCAGGTGCTGCCGATCACAAATCAGTGGGTAGCTCAGCTCGATGACGAGATCCGCGGCCGCGTAACGCCGCGCAGCTACCGGCGCGCAGATCGCAACTGGTTGTTCGGTCAGGGGAAGTACTTCTACAACTACCTGCGCTATGACGAGGACGCCGAGGAGCTGCAGCGGCTCCAGGTGCTGGAGCTCGACGACGGCGGTCGTCTGGTGAGCCGGTTCTACGCCGAGTCGATGAGCTACGTCGGCGACTCCTGGCGCGCTCAGAAGTCGTGGGCGCGGGAGTTCGACGAGGGTAGAGCGCTCAGCTACCGGGCGTTCGATGAGCCGATACTGGTCGACTATCCGGAGGCGCCCCAGTACTTCCAGTCCGAGGAGAAGCTGCCTCTGGCAATGACCTTCGGTGAGCTGCGGGACTACATCCAGGAGATCCGGGCAAGCGGCAAGGCGGTACCCGAGCTCGAGGTCGAGCTCGCGAACAAGCTCGCCTATCCATTAATCTCCCTGGTGATGGGGCTGGTGGCGCTGCCGTTCTCGTTCCGGCTGGGCCGCAAGGGTGCGCTCTATGGGATCGGTGTCGGCGTCGTCCTCGGCATGGTCTTTCTCAGCGTCTATGCCTTTTCGAGGACGCTCGGCGAGACCGGCACGATCTCGCCCGCAGTCGCGGTCATTGTCCCCAACTTGCTGTTCGCGGTGATCGGCATCTATCTGTTCCTCGACGTCGAAACCTGACCCTTCGAGCTCGGCCTGAAGTAACATCCGGCTCGTCGTGGGCGTCTTCTTTCTATTTCTTGTCGCGCTCGCGATCGGTTGTCTCAGCACCCTGTTCTGGATCCCCGAGGACGATCTCGGGCGCGGCTACTTCGTCACCAACGCCCTGATCATCCTGGTGCTGCTGGCGCTGGCCGCCGCCGTTCTCAGGCTCGACCCATTCGCGCCCTTCGGTTCGCAGGCGCGTCTCGGCAGCGGATTGCTCTGGGGAGCGCTCGGGGCCAGCTTTCTCTACTACGCCGCCATCTGGAAGGAGCGCTGGCGCGCCGGTCGCTGGGCGGCGCTGGCTGCGATCGCCGCGGCGGTACCAGTCCTGCTGCTGGCGGTGCAGGGCCTCGCCCGCTCGGATGTCGACCTGCCGCTGCGCGGACCGCTGCTCGTGCTGGCGCTCTGCACTTCCGCGCTGCTCCTCGGGTGGTCGCTGATCACCATGCTGCTGGGTCACTGGTATCTCGTCGCACCGCGCCTCACCTTCCGCCATCTAGTGCTCTTCTGCCGGGTCTTGCTAACCCTGGTGGTCGTGAGAGTGGTCCTGGTGGGCGCCGCCCTCTGGGCCGCCTCGAGCGTCGGCGAGCTGGTCGAGCCGCATCCCTGGCGCCTGCTCACCGGTCCGGAGGGCGAAGGCATGTTCTTCTGGTTCAGGGTCCTCTGGGGCCTGGCGCTGCCGCTGCTGCTGGCGCTGATGTCCCTGCACTGCGCGCGGCATAGATCGAACCAATCGGCGACCGGAATCCTCTATGTCCTGGTGGTCGGGTCGATGGTCGGCGAGACCACCGCGATCTACATCACGCTCACGACCGGCGTACCGATCTAGATCGGCTCTCTCGCGCCGTCACTACCGCGAGGCCGCATGTCTTCGAGACCGCCACGAGTCCCAGCCGCTCCAGGAGAGTCGGGCTAGTGCGAGTTCGGACCCAGTGCCGGGAGTGCGGGCTGGGATTCGGCGCGACGATCGCGGCGGGCGACGCTCTCCCCTGCCCGAACTGCGCCGTCGAGCGCCCAGTCGCCGAGGCCGGCTGGGATGCCGCGGCGGCTGCCGTCGAGCGCTGCCCGCTGTGCGACAGCGAGCACCTCTACCAGCAGCGCGACTTCAATCGAACACTCGGCTGCCTGTTGATCGCCGTGGGCATCGTGCTCGTCCCCTGGACCTACGGCCTGTCGCTCGTAGTGCTCTCGGTCGTCGACCTGGTGATCTTCTACCTGCTGCCGTTCGCGGTCGTCTGCTACAAGTGCGACACGGTCTACCGCGACGCCCGCCCGAGCGGACGCCAGGGCGACTTCGATCTGCTCAAGCACGACGTCGTCAAGTACGGCAAGACCTGGGAAGACCAGCGCCGCAAGAAGGGCTGACCGGGAGCTAGCCGGTCGAGCCCGCGACCGTCACCTCGGCACCGGCAACGCCCGCGGCGTCGCGCAGCGCCTCGACCTTGCCGATCCCTTCCCAGCTGAACTCAGGCCGTCCGAAGTGGCCGTACGCCGAGGTCGGCGCGAAGATCGGTCGCCGCAGATCGAGGTACTCGATAATCCCCTTGGGAGTCAGCGGGAAATGGTCACGGACCAGCACCTCGATCCGACCGTCGGGAATCACGCCGGTGCCGTAGGTCTCGACGTTGACCGACACCGGATCGGCGACGCCGATGGCATAGGCCAGCTGCACGCGTAGGCGCTCCGCCAACCCCGCGGCCACCAGATTCTTGGCGATATGCCGAGCCATGTAGGTCGCCGACCGATCCACCTTCGTCGGATCCTTGCCGGAGAACGCGCCGCCGCCGTGGCCGCCGACGCCGCCGTAGGTGTCGACGATGATCTTGCGCCCAGTGAGCCCGCAATCGCCCTTGGGACCGCCGGTGACGAAGCGACCGGTCGGGTTGACGTGGAAAATCGTCTTTTCGTCGATCAGCCCCTCGGGTACGGCCGGACGGATCACCTTGTCGATGACCGCGGCCTCGAGGTCCCGGTTGTCTTTGAACACGTCGTCGTGCTGGGTCGAGACGACCACGGTGTGCACCCGGCGAGGCCGGCGATTGCCGTCGTATTCGACCGTCACCTGACTCTTGCCGTCCGGGCGTAGGAAGTCGAGCTCACCGCTCTTGCGCACGGTCGCGAGGCGCCGCACGAGCGTGTGGGCCAGCGTGATCGGCAGCGGCATC
>JAJCXP010000387.1 GCA_029263375.1 Acidobacteriota bacterium
CCGCGATCACCAAGGTCTACGTCACCGAGCGCGACTTCGATCCCGGGCCGTATCTCGACATTGGGCCGGACATGGTGATCGGCTACACCAAGGGCACCCGGGGCGAGAGCGACTCGGCTCTCGGCGAGATCAACGCCGAGGTGTATACCGACAACGTCGACGATTGGGGCGCCGATCACGGCATGGATCACGAAACCGTGCCCGGCGTCTATTTCACCAACCGGCCGCTCACCAAGCCGGTAACCAGTTTGAAGGACCTGGCCGCCGCCATCCTCGGAGAGTTCGGGATCGCCGAGTTCCCGACGGCGAGCGACCGTCAGTAGGGGAAAAGCGATGTTCGGATCGAAGATCAAGTTGGACAAAGACCTGCTCGCCAAGATCAAGCGTCTGGCAGACGTGGCGGGCTACTCCTCGCCCGAGGAGTTCATCACCCACGCGCTCGAGAAGGAACTCGAGAAGTTCGAGGGCGCAGAGTCGGAAGAGGAGATCAAGAAGAGGCTTCGCGGCCTCGGCTACATCTCGTAGCGCGTCCCCGGACGCCGGTACACCATGTCTGCGATCAACGCGGTCCTGAGGCCGCTCTTCGACCTACTGCTCTCTCCGCTGCGGGGCTTGCCCGCGATCGTGGGCGTGACCCTGTTCTCGCTCGTCTTCGGTGCCGTCGCCCTCTGGCTGGTCAAGCTGACCTCCAATCCGGACAAGGTCGACGCCGCCAAACGCAAGGTCGCCGCCGGCCTGCTCGAGATCCGCCTCTTCAACGACAACCTGGGGATCATCTTCCGCGCTGTCGGCTCGATCCTCAAGCACCAGGGCGCCTACGTCGTCCACCTGGGGATCCCGTTCGTGATCATGATCGTGATCTTCCTGCCGATCATCGCCCAGCTCCAGTTCCACTGGGGCTACGAGGGACTCGACGAGGGCGACTCGGTGTTGTTCAAGGTGGTCATGGCGGAGGGCTGGGAAGACGTGGTCGGCGCCGACGGCGGCGAGGGCCCGGCGCGCCCGCAACTGACGCTGGAGCTGCCCGAGGGCCTGAGCCTGACCTCGCCCCCGGTCTGGAGCCCTTCGGAGCGCGAGATGGCGTGGCAGATGCAGGCCGACGCCGAAGGTGAGTACGAGGTCGGCGTGCGCGCCGGCGAGACGACCCATTCGAAGCTGGTAGGGGTGACCGATCGGGTCGTGCGGCTGTCGCCGGATCGATTCGAGGCGTCATTCAGCAACCAGCTGCTGTTCCCGGCGGAGCCGTCGTTCGACCAGGGCTCCGGGTTGGAGAAGGTCGGTCTGGTGTATCCCGATCGCGATGTCTGGTTCCTGTTCTGGCGCACGCACTGGATCATCGTCATGTTGATCCTGTCGATCGTGTTCGCGTTGATTCTGCGTGGACCGATGGGCGTCACGATCTAGGTCTAGCGATCGCCTCGGCAGCGACTCCCTAGAACCGAAGGCCGACGCCCGCCTTCCGGCGTTTCCGGAAGCGGGCCTTGATCTGCTTGATCATTCCGTCCAGCTTCGGTTCGAGGGATGCCAGGTCGTCCGCGTCCCAGTGCGTGACCGGAAGATCCTTGAGATCGAAGGGGAGTTCATCGTGGTCGTTCCGGCTGGTTAGAATCACCTCGCGACGGAGCCCGCTCGCGTAGCCCACCTCGAAAAACACATTGAGACTGATCTCGGAGATGTCGGCCAGGACGAAAGGGGCTCTACGGATTCCCTTGAGAATCCGGGGCGTGATGGCCTCCGTCGTCGGGACCCGGTCGGTGCGTTCGCAGCTGTAGCCGTTCGCTGAGCACACCTTGACCCAAAGGTCGAAGAGAATGTCGTAGCTCGGATCGAACGACATGACCGGGAAGACGTTCCTGGGCAGCATGCGCTCCGAGACCGTCACCACCCTCTTCGCAAGTTTCTCGGCCGAACCCGACAGCGAGCCAAGCTTCTCGAACTCGTCGGCGTCGACGAGATGGGCGTACTTCTCGTCGAAGAGCGCCATCTCGATGCGGTAGACCTCGCCGCCTGCACCCGAATAGCGGGCGACGCCAATGAGCGGCTTGCCTTCGATCCGTGCCCAGTTGGCCGCAGTATAGGTACCGTCCGTTCCGCCGATGATGATCGCCAGATCCGACTTGGCGATCTGCTCGGGCACGCGAAGGTCGTCCTGCGCCAGGCCCCAGTCGCCGATGCGCGACGGGAAGATGTTTGGCACGTTGTGCACCGGAGGCTCGTGCTCCTGATGGTACGACGTCAATCGCTGCTCGACCTCGTCGCCGAGTCGGTCCTGAGCAACCCTGGCCACGAACTCGTCGATTCCGCCCCTGCATCCGACGTAGATGTTGTGCCCGCGGTTCAGGATCTCGTCGACCAGGGCGTTGACGAACTTCTCGGCATCACCCCTCCGCTCGGAGTCGATCTTGCTCAGGGAACCGCCGATAAAGAACCTCATCCGCGTGCCTCGCTCGCTTAGTAGAAGGGTGAACGCTTCGATCCTACTACGGGCAGATGCGGGCCGACGTCGAGGGAGATTACGAGGGAATCCGGTGACAGGCTACTCATTCGAGCCACCTGTTCCCGCCGGAGGCCCTCGCGTGTCCACACTCGGCGGCGGGGATCCTTCGAGGGTGCTAGCGCGCGACCAGGGCTGGCGGACCGTTGGCCCACGGGCGGAATGAGTAGCCTGTCACCGTTCTGTCAGAGGCGGAGCCTCACTAGTCGCTAGTTCAGCTCGACGGCGAGGACCGGCTCGTGCGCGGTGCCGGTGTTCTCCTTGCTGTCGAAGCGAAGCGTCACGCCGGTCAGGCCGGGGGTGACCAGGGCAAAGCCGTGGTTGTCCTGGACGCCGTCGAGCCAGTTCTTGACGTAGATCGTGACGTCGATCACGACGAACGTGCGGCGCCGAGTGACTTCATTGTCGGTTACGAAGGAGGGAACGGACGGACGGGTATCGAAGGTGACCGTCGTCTCGTCCCAGGGGTCGGCGGCGTCCCCGACGTAGAACTCGCCGGCGGCCGTGAGTTGGTCCACCCAAAGCTTCAGTTGCGCTCGTTGGACGTCTGCGCCCGTGACTCCGAACGGCAGCGTCCCGAGATCGAACCGGAGGAAAGACCAGTATCGGCCGCTGGAAGCGAGCAGGAAGGCAGAGGTCCCGAAGTTGGTGGTCGGTGAGTTCGAGTCGACGTACGCGTCGTCGGTGAGCGGCACCTCGATGGCTCCTTGGGCTGGGCTCCAGGTGAGGATCAGGAGAGCGAGGGCGAGCAAGATGAGTCGATCAGAACGCATGGTGGAGCTCCTTTGCTAATCCGTACATGAAAGTGGACAAGGCGCGCGGCGAGCGATACGCCGCACCACTCTTCATGGCGAGAATCGCGGCGGAAACTGGACAGCCGGCGAGTAGTCTTCATGGGCTAGTGTCGGATCCCTGCCGGCCCGTAGCTCAGCTTCGCCGCCTTGGCGACGAGTCCAACCAGCTCGGCGACGTCCTGGTCGCCGGCGAATCCGGCCGAGGCCTCCTGAGCGACCGTCAGGGTCTTGGTCAGATCGCCGTCCTTGGCCCAGTACGAGCCTTTGAGGATCTCGCCGAACTCGGCCACAGCTGCGGCCAGTTTGAGGGCGTCAGGTGCTTTCTTCCAGCTGCTCGCGCCGTCACGCTCGCGTACCGCACGTTCGACCTCCACGATCTTGCCGTCGCTCTTGGATCGGTAGCGCAGGTGCAGGGTCGCCAGCGGCGCCTTGCGCGGCCGGTCTTCCTTCAGCTTGATTTCGTAGAGCGCGACCACGCTGTGGCCGGCGCCGATCTCACCCGCGTCGACGGTGTCGTCACGGAATCTGTCGTCGGCGATGTCGCGGTTCTCGTAGCCGAGCAGGCGGTAGCGACTCACGGTCTCGGGGTTGAACTCGACCTGGACCTTGGCGTCGCCGGCGATCGTCTGCAGCGTGCCGGTCAGGTTCTCGACGAAGATCCGGTTCGCTTCGGCGAGGTCATCGACGTAGGCGTAGTTGCCGTCGCCGTCGTCGGCCAGCCGTTCCATCAACACGTCGTTGTAGTTGCCCATGCCGAAGCCGACCGTGGTCAGCTCGATGCCGCGCTCGGCCTCGCGCCGCACTCTGGACAGAATCGAGTCGGGCCCAGTGGCGCCGACGTTGGCGACGCCGTCGGAGCAGAGGATGATCCGGTTGATGGCCTCGGGTCGGAAGTGGCGGGTCGCCAGGTCGTAGGCCAGACCGAGGCCCTCTTCGGCGTTGGTCGAGCCGCCGGAGTGCAGCGACTGGACCGCGCGCCGGATCGCGCCGTGGTCGCCGGTCGGCTCGAGCAGCACCTGGCCGCGCGAGCCGTAGATCACCAGCCCGACGCGGTCGTCGGCGCGGAGTTGGTCGAGCAGTCGTTCGAGGCTGCTGATGACCAGACCCAGGCGGTTCTCGCGATTCATGGAGCCGGAGACATCGACCACGAAGATCAGGGTCGCCGGCTTGCGGTTCTCGGCCGAGACTTCGCGGCCGCGGATGCCGAAGCGCAGGATCTGGTAACGCTTGCCGGTGGCGAAGGGCGCCGGGGCCAGATCCGAGTGGAGGGCGAAGTCACCGCGCTCGGGCGGCGCGTCGCCGTAGTCGAAGTAGTTCAGGAACTCCTCGATCCGGATCGCTTCCCGCGGCGGCAGGTTGCCGTCATCGAGGTAGCGGCGAGTGATCGAGTAGGAGCCGGTGTCGACGTCCAGACCGAAGGTGGAGTAGCGGTCGTCTTCTGTGTCGAGGAACGGATTGACGCCGTACTCGCGGTAGAAGACGTCGCCGTAGGGCTGGTCGTTGGGCTCGGCGGTGCCGCCGGTGGACGGGGGCGGGCTCGGGGCTGCGGTGGTTGGCTCAGCGACGGTCGAAACCATCAGCTCTGCCTCTCTAGCTGAGGTGGACTGCTTTCGGCGCCTTTTGGGCTCGAGCTCGATCTTGCTGATCGTGGCTCCAGTAGAGACCTTGCGCTCGTCAAGAACCGGGGCCTCCGAGGTCACAGTGATGGTGTCGGCGACGTGGAGGGGATCCGTCGGCCGAGGGTCCGGGACGGGGATCTGGTTGACGCTGGGCCTCGGCACATCGCTGGCGGAGGGCGACTCGCGCCCCGCCGTGCCGTCGAGGTAGCCAAGGGTCAGCGATTCTGCGATCCGTTGCCGCGCTGCGTCGTCCTCGGGCGGAGCTGAGGCGGACTCCATGTTCTGCAGAGGGTTCGATGCGAGCTTGTCGGCGTCTGTTCTGCCTTCCTTGGACTCGACATCGTCCGATGGCAGGGTGGCCTCGGTGGTCCGCTTCGACGAACGGCCAAGATCGTCGACCTCGGTGCTGACGAACGTCCGGTAGCCGAGCAGGCCACCCCCGACGGCGACCACTAGCGAGGCTGCGATCAGCCAACCGCGCCGGTTCGAGGCCGACGAAGGCCGCTCAGCCCAAACCTCGGCCGGTTCCGGGATCTCTTCCTGGATCTTCTGGAGCAGGTCGCTCGGCGGCGGGGGAGCCGGCGTATTGGCCAGCCGGCGCTCGATCTCTTGGGGATTGAGCTGGTTCATCGGGTTTCCTCTCGAAGCGCCTCGGCCAGCAGGCCGAACGCCTTTTTCAGTCGTTTGCGTATGGCTACCGTGGTGATCCCTTCCTGAGCGGCGATCTCGCTCACCGGCCGATCGCCCCAGAAGCGGGCGGTGACGGTGAATCGGAGCGACTCGGGCAGCTCGAGCACCCCGGCGCGGAGCCGGAGGTCGATCGCTGAGCTTGTTGCGCTCTGCTCCGGATCGGGCGCCTTGTCGACCGGTTCGATCGACTCGTCGTCGGCCGGCACGTCCACCGGTCGTGGTCTGCGCAGTTGATTCAGGAACGTCGTGTAGGCGATCCGGTAGAGCCAGGTGCCGAGCCGCGCCCGCCCCTCGAAGCGGGGGAGCGCCTGCCAGGCGCGGCGATACGTCTCCTGGGTGAGATCGGCGGCGAGATCCGGATCGCCGCCGGTCAGGCGGAAGAGCGCGGCGTAGACACCGCTGTACGTCCTTTCGACCAGAACGTTCGCGGCGCCACGGTCCCCCGATCGATAGGCCCTCAGAAGCTCGGCTTCGTCAGTGGAAGCCGAGATCTGCGGGCTCGGGGGTTCGGCGGGTTTCACCATACTCAGGCTGGTCACGCTAGTTGGACACAGGTGACCCGCAAAAAGAAACCGGGACACAATACGTAATGTGCGATCACACAATGTGCGATCGCACATTACGTATTGTGTCCCCCCTCTACTATCCGTCCGAGATCTGGCCGGACAGCTCGATCTCGACGCTCACGAACTTCTCGACCCGCAGGAACAGCTTGCTCGGGTCCTTCATGCCCCATTCCACGTAGGGGACGTTCAGGGTCGCGGTGCCGGTGATCGCTTCGCCGTCGATCGTGACCTCGGTTGGCAGCACCACCGGGAAGGTGCTGCCGTGGATCTCGAAGGTGCCGTGGAGCTCGATCGAGCTCGTACCCGACGGGGCGAGGGCGCCGACCGTCTCGGTCGGGCGCAGCACAAAGGTGCCGAAGGTCTCGCTCTCGAGGACCTTCTTGTGCATGTCCTTGTCCCGGCCCTCGTGCTCGGTGTCGGCGCTGGTCGCGTCGACCACGATCTCACCGCTGGCGGGGCCGCCCTCGGCCTGGAATCGGATCTCACCGCGCTCGACTCGAGCGGTTCCTTCGACCGCGTGCAGCGTCGCGCCGAGGGTGAATCCGATCCGACTGGCCGCCGGGTCCAGGGTCAGGATCTGCTCGGCCGGAACGGGGCTCGTCGGCAGCAGGAGTGCACAGAGTAGAAGGATACGGGGGCTGGGGCTCATGAACTTGCTCCTCATGTTTCTGCGTTCCCCCCAGAGCGGGGTAGGTTCATCAAGAGTTGTTGCCAGACGCCGGCGGCTTCGA
>JAJCXP010000388.1 GCA_029263375.1 Acidobacteriota bacterium
CTGGCGACGTTCGGCTACGAGAATCCCGACTACGTCTTCCCCGAGATCGTTTCCGGGCCACCCTGCTTCGAAGGCGACTCGCTCGTTCACCCTCTGCTGCCGCGCGGTACCAGGGTCCCGAACAGCGTCAGCCTGGGCGGCGACGGACTCGACTCGGCGCTCAGACTACTGCTCGTCAGCGGCTCGAACATGTCGGGCAAGAGCACCTTCCTGCGTACCGTCGGGGTCGTGGCAGTCCTGGCTCTCGCCGGTGCCCCGGTGCCCGCCGCGAGGCTGCGGATGACTCCGCTGGCCGTCGGCGCCAGCCTACGGGTGCGCGATTCACTGATCGAGGGGATTTCCCGCTTCTACGCCGAGCTGCAACAGCTGCGGCGGATTCGCGAGATCGCCGCAAACCGGCCGACTCTCTTCTTGCTCGACGAGGTGCTGCACGGCACCAACTCGCTCGATCGCCGTCTGGGTGCCGCCGGCATCCTGAGGGGGCTGCTCGACGACGGCGCCATCGGCTTGGTGACCACTCACGACTTGGCGCTCGCCCAGATCGCGGATGACATGGCCCCGCTGGCGGTGAACGTACACTTCGAGGACCATCTGGAAGAGGGCCGAATGGCCTTCGACTATCTGCTGCGCCCCGGCGTGGTGGAAGCCGGCAACGCCCTTGCTCTCATGCGCGAGCTGGGGCTACCGGTCGAGCAGGCGTAGGGGTCTCGGCTTCGGCGGGCGTGCAGTAGAGTTCCGCCCATGGAAGCCAGAGGTTCGCGACGGGTGGCGCTGGTTACCGGCGGCAGCCGGGGGATCGGTCGCGCCGTGGTCGAGGCCCTGCTCGACGAAGACTGGGACGTAGCATTCAGCTCGCGCTCGCCGGAGTCACTCGAACCAGCGCTCGGGGAACTCGAGAGCCGCTACGGCGAACGCGTTCGAGGCAGGGTCGCGGACGTGCGCGACGAGCGCGCGGTGGAGGAGTTGGTCTCGTGGGTCGTCGAGCTGAACGGTCGACTCGATTGCCTGGTCAACAATGCCGGTCTCGGCCGCTTCGGTTCGGTCGACCAGCTCAGCGGCGACGACTGGCGCCTGGTGATCGACACGAATCTGACCGGTGCCTTCTACGCCCTCAAAGCTGCGGCCCGGCCGATGGTCGAGCAGGGGAACGGCTGGATCGTCAACGTCGCCTCGCTGGCAGCCGCTCATCCGTTCGCGGGCGGCGCCGCCTACAACGCCAGCAAGTTCGGCCTCCTGGGCCTCTCCGAGGCCGCGATGCTGGACTTGCGACAGAGCGGCGTCCGGGTGACGACCATCCTGCCGGGCACCGTCGATACCGACTTCGACTCGCCGAGCCCGAAGCGCGACACCGACTGGATGCTCCAGCCCGAGGATGTGGCGCGAGCGATTGTCGATCTGCTGCGCTACCCCGGCCGGGCGCTGCCGAGCCGACTCGAGCTACGGCCAAGTCGGCCGCCAGGGAAGTAGTCAGAACCGCTGCGGGGAGAGGTGCCAGACGAGCGTTCGCTCTCGGACAGGCAGCGACGCACGAGCTGAAACGACAGATGATCGGCCTCGCGTCGCCGGCCCGCACAGGCCGCACGAGCCCGGCACAGGATCAGTCGTTCGGCGCCCCGTTGTCGATCCAACTCGCAAACCGCCCGATCTGCTCCTCGGTCAGAAACGGCCCGCCCTGCGGCATTCGACTGCCCGAGATGTCGAGATCGCCGCGCAGCTTCTTCATCAGGTAGCTGTTCTCGGGGTCGTTCGGAGTCACGCGGTTGAGCCCTGGCTGCTGCTGGGCCGGCGCGTTGACCAGGTTGCCGTAGGCCGCCGCGCCCTCGAGGCCCAGTCCGCCGGCGCTGCTGGCGGCGGAGTGGCAGCCGCCACGAGCGCAGGTCGGCGTCAGGAAGTCGGTTTGGAGCGATGAGAAGGTCGCAAGCGCCGGGTCGTCGCCGCCGTCGCCGGGGTCGTCTTCGGGGACGCAGGCAGGGACGTTGGCGAGGTCGGTCTTCTTCTTGACGAGGTCGACGCAGATGGTGATCTCGGTGCTCTTCGGGAGGTCGGCGCGGTTGGGCTCGAGGGTGACGGTGAGCATCTCACCCAGCTTGACGTTCTTCTTGATCTTGGAGCTCGCCGAGAAGTGGCCGTCTTCGCCGATATCGAGTTGGAGCGAGATCCGTTGCGCGACCTTGCCGGTCAAGGGATTCTCGAGCTCGGCCTCGAGGGTGACGCTCTTGGGCAGGTCGTCGCCGACCAACTGGCCCGACACTTGAACGATGTTCTTCTTGAGCTGGACCGCCTCCGGGAAGATGCCGACGTGGACGATGCGCTCCTCGCCGGCCGCGAGCGCCTTATCGAACCTGAAGTTGAAACTGAGCGTCTGGAAGAGGCCGTCGGTGAAGATCGGCACGCACGCCAGGAAGATGAGGCCGGCCGAAAGGCCGGCTGCCGCACCTAGACTGCGATAGCTGCTACGCATGACTGTCCCTTCGTCTAGTGTGTCGTGAGGATACTAGCCGACTCGTCACAGCGGCTCGGTCGGGGCTCCGACCTGTTCGGTATGTACCGGCGACTCCCGGCTCGGTTCACCAGCCGCTCCAGTTCGTCGGTCCGAGGTGGCGCTGACCGCCATCCGCGAAGTCCTCTCGACTGTCAGTCCATTAGTGGGATCAGTCGGGAACTCGTGTTACATCGAGACGGGTGCGATCGAGTCCTGAGAATCCAGGTAGGCATTCGTCGAGGCCCGAACGGCCTTGGCTCAGTCGCTGTCCGTGTTCGCGCCTGGTCCGATGTCCATCAGATGCCGATCGAAGAACGCGGCCATGCGCTCGTAGAAGTGGCGTGAGTCCTGGCCGCGAAAGCCGTGCTTCTGGCGCGGGTGGATCGCCATCTCGAACTGCTTGCCGGCGGCGATCAGCTTCTGAGCCATGACCAGGGTGTTCTGCGGGTGCACGTTGTCGTCGGCCGTCCCGTGGACGATCAGCAACGAGTCCGCGAGG